>NZ_AP023176.1:1003886-1338514 GCF_013426895.1 Paraburkholderia largidicola
GACGTGCCGATACCGAAGCCGAGCGCGCCCAGGGCGCCGTATGTGGTCGTGTGACTGTCGCCGCACAGCACGACCATGCCGGGCCGCACGAGTCCCATTTCAGGCGCGACGATGTGCTCGATGCCTTGCATCGGATCATTCGCGGCGAGCAGGCGGATGCCGGCGCGCTCGCAGTTGCGGCCGAGATTCTGCGCCAGCATGAGCGAGGCGGCGTCGCGGATCACGCGCGGCGTTTCAGCGTGAGTGGGAATGATGTGACTGACGACGGCGAGTTGCTGCCGTGGCCTGCGCACGGCGCGGCCACGCGCTTCGAGGGCGCTGAAGGCCTGCGGGCTGGTGTACTCGTTCATCAGATGCAGATCGACGTACAGCAGCACGTTCTGTTCGTCGATGCGCGACACGAGATGCGACTCGACGAGCTTCTGGTAGAGGGTTCGTTTCGACATGGCGATGTGAGGTTTCTTTGTTTGGGCGTCACGCGCCGAGAAAGGGCAGCACGCGGTCGAGCAAAAGCTGCGGCGCTTCTTCGGGGATGTAGTGGCCGCAGGGCAGGGCTTCGCCTTGCACGTTCGGCGCGTATGGCCGCCACTCTTCGAGCGGTTCGAAGCATTGCTCGATCACGCCGTGCGCACCCCATAACGCGAGGAAATCGCAGGTGATCTGCTCGCGGGCGGCGAGCGTCGCGCGATCGTGTTCGAGATCGATCGTGACGCTTGCGCGGTAGTCCTCGCAGATGCCATGCGCGGTGGCGGGATCGGACAGACAGCGCAGATATTCGGCGTAGGCTTCGGCGGTGAACGGCGCGAGGCCCGCGCTGCGCGCACCGATGGTCTGCTTCAGATAGAGGTCGGGGTCCGCGCGGATCAACGTCTCCGGAAATGGCGCGGGCCGTACCAGCATGAACCAGTGCCAGTAAGCGCGGGCGAAATCGAATGAGGTTTGCTCGTACATGGCGAGCGTCGGCGCGACGTCGAGCGTGACGAGGCGTTCGATGGCATCGGGGTGATCGAGCGCCATGCGCGCGGCCACGCGCCCGCCGCGGTCATGGCCGATCACGGCAAACGACGCGAAGCCGTGCGCGCGCATCAGTTCGACCTGATCGAGCGCCATGCGGCGCTTCGCGTAGTTCGCGTGATCCGTCGTGCCTTGCGGCTTGCCGCTGTCGCCGTAGCCGCGCAGGTCGGCGGCGATCACGGTGAAGTGCCTGGCCAGCGCGGGCGCGACCTTGTGCCAGATCGCATGTGTCTGCGGATGGCCGTGCAACAGCAGCAGCGCGGGACCGTGTCCGCCCTTGATTGCATGAATCGTGATGCCGTCGATGTGGGCCGACGCATCGGTGAATCCTTCGAACATCGTTGTCTCCCAAGGTTGAATCGAGTCTAATTGATGCCTTGGGCGATTGGGTTTCCCTGAATGCATTCCGGTCGTAACTACAGGGAACGAATCGCGGCGAGCGTTGGGAGACATTGAACATGGACGGCTTCTCGGATCTGAATCTGTTCGCGCTGGTTGCGCGGCATCGCAATCTTGCGGCGGCGGCGCGCGAGCTTGGCGTGACGCCGCCTGCCGTCAGCAAGCGTCTGGCGCAACTCGAAAAGCGGCTCGGCGTGCGGCTGATGAACCGCACGACGCGGCGTTTGAGCCTGACGCCGGAAGGCGAGCTATATCTTGCGAATGGCTCGCGGATACTCGATGAGTTGCAGGAGCTTGAACAGCTGGTGACGCGCAGCCGGGCTGAGCCGGCGGGATTGCTGCGTGTGAATGCTTCGTTTGGCTTTGGCCGTGCGCGGATTGCGCCTGCGATTTCCGATTTCGTCGCGCGGTTTCCGATGATGAAGATTCAGCTTCATCTGACCGACAGGCCGATGAGTTTGCAGGAAGAGGGTTTCGATCTTGGCATCCGGTTTGGCGAGGTGCCGGATGCGCGTGTCAATGCGCGTTTGCTGATGAAGAACCGGCGGATTGTGTGTGCGTCGCCCGAATATGTGAAGCGTCACGGGACGCCTTTGTTGCCGCATGATTTGACGCGGCATGCGTGTATCGTGCTGCGCGAGAATGAGTCGGCTTATGGGACGTGGCATTTTTCGCGCGGCAAGCGCGTGGAGACCGTGAAGGTCGACGGGCCGCTAGCGAGTAACGATGGCAGTGCAGTGCTGCACTGGGCGCTTGAAGGGCGTGGTGTGGTTGTGCGTTCTGAGTGGGAAATTGGGGAGTATCTCGAGCGGGGCGCGCTCGTGCCGCTTTTGGTTGATTGGGCGTTGCCTGCGGCGGATATTCATGCGATTTATCTTGAGAGGAATCAGCTTTCCGTCAAGCTGCGGACGTTTGTTGATTTTTTGGGGGAGTATTTGCGGTGAGGGTTTTTTGGGCCTGCGCGGCGCGGGCGGTTTGGTGTTTTGGGGCTTTGCGCTGGCATCCGCGTGATGTTATTGGTTCGCAAGCGTTGCCCCTGTGCGGGGCGGCACCTACTTTTCTTTGCCGCCGCAAAGAAAAGTAGGCAAAAGAAAGCGGCTAACACCGCCAGTTCTAGTATTTGCCTGAGGGCCCCCGAAGGGTCTTACACTTCACACGGCAACCTCGTGACCCACGATAGTTGCCAGCGCTCTAGCGGTGCGCCTCACCCGCTTCACGCGCCTGCGCTACAGCACGCCGTGCCAGACAGTCCACGGCCGCCCAGGTGGCAAACTGTGTGTAGGCCCAAGTGCTCCACACGCCTCACTTCGGACCGATAGCGCACGCGCCCCGAGCTGTAGGGGCGCCAGGCTATACGACGGGACAACCTGCACACAGTTTGCCACCTGGGCGGCGCATACCATTCGCTGCCGCTGGGCAGTTATGCGGGCATTGGAAGCGGGTGAGGCATCTGTTCGAAGCGCTGGCAACTCACGCAAACAAGGACGTTGCTGGGTGAATAGTGGGGACGTTGAGGGCCCGTGGATAAGAATACGGGCTGGCGGTGTGAGCCGCTTTCTTTTGCCTACTTTTCTTTGCGGCGGCAAAGAAAAGTAGGTGCCGCCCCGCACAGGGGCGACGCTTGAAGCACGGAGGCATAACGCGGATGCCAGCGCCGACGCAAGAAAACCAAACCGGGTGCGTAGCAAACACCGTAACGCGGACGCCAGCGCAAAGCCCAAAACACCAAACCGCCCGCGCCGCACAGGCGCCCTCACTCCGGATGTGTGACCTCAGCCGCCACCTGCGCCACCTCCCGATACCCAAGCCTCGCCGACACAGCAGCCCCCGCAGCCTTAAGCAAGGCCACGTAATGCAACTTGGTATCCGCCCCACACCGCATCGTCGGAAACGACACCGACAAGCCTGCAATCACCCGCCCAAACCGGTCGAACACAGGCACCGCCAGGCACCGCAAACCCTCTTCCTGCTCCTCGATATCCTCGCCAAACCCCTGCGCCCGCACCTGCGGCAAAATACTCATCACAGCGTCAGCCGACGACAACGTCTTCGCCGTCGACTTGCGAAACTCGATATGCGACAACACCTCGCGCGCTTCAGCCGGTTCCATCCACGCAAGCAAAACCTTGCCGATCGCCGTGCTATGCAACGGATTGCGCCGCCCGATCCGTGACTGCATCCGCAGCCCATAATCGGCATCGATCTTGTGAATGTAGATAATCGCGTCTTCGTCGAACGTGCCGAGGTGCACGGCCTCACGCGTCGCGCCCGCAATGCGGCGCATTTCGATGTCAGCCTCGCGCACGAGATCGACGCTCTCCAGCGCCTTCGCGCCGAGTTCGAACAGCCGGATGGTGAGGTGATAGCGCTCGGTCTCGACTTCCTGGGTCACATAGCCGAGCGCCTTCAGCGTTTGCAGCACGCGGTGCACGGTCGTCTTCGACAGCGAAAGCCGTTGCGATAGTTCGCTGATGCCAATCTGCCCGCTGTCTCCGATCGCGCCGAGGATCGCAAATACGCGCGCAATCGACGAGAGCGATTCGCCCTTGTCGGCGGTGTCCGCGTCGGGCACGAGCGGAGCGGCGGCGCGCTTGCGGGGCGCGGCGGCCGTGGTCTTGAGTTTGTCGGTGGCTGCCATAGTGTCTTTGCAGCGGTTGCCCGCAGCGTCTTCCACAACGATGTTGCTGATCGTCGAAATATACCGCGTGCGCCGCGCAATTCACATCAAATCACATCATCGCGCGAGCCAGCCGCCGTCGACCGCGAGCGTGTGGCCGTGCACGTAGTCCGAAGCGGACGACGCCAGAAACACGACCGGCCCCGCGAGATCGTCGGGTGTGCCCCAGCGTCCCGCCGGAATGCGCGCAAGAATCTCGCTGTTGCGCTGCTCGTCGTCGCGCAGCGCCGCCGTGTTCGACGTCGCCATGTAACCCGGCGCGATCGCGTTCACGTTGATGCCGCGTGCGGCCCATTCGTTGGCGAGCAGCCGCGTCAGGCCCAGCATGCCGCTCTTCGACGATGTGTACGACGCGACGCGGATGCCGCCCTGGAACGACAGCATCGACGCAACGTTGATGATCTTGCCGCGCTTCTCCTGATCGACGAAGTGACGTGCAACAGCCTGCGCGAGAAAGAACGCACTCTTCAGGTTCACGTTCATCACGGCGTCCCAGTCGTCCTCGCTGAACGTCAGCGCGTCCGCGCGGCGGATGATGCCCGCATTGTTCACCAGCACGTCGATGCGCCCGCAGGCTTCGAGCGCGGCGCCCACGATGTCGTCGATGGGCGCCGTGCTGGACAGGTCGGCGCTCACGCCGACATAGCGGCGGCCCAGCGCCTTCACCTGTTGCGCGGTGTCGCTGTCGTCCGAGCGGCTCACGCCGACGATGTCGCAGCCCGCGGCCGCGAGCGCGCGCGCCATGCCCGCGCCGAGTCCCGTGTTGCTGCCCGTCACGAGCGCGACCTTGCCGCCAAGATCAAATGGATGCGAAGGATGCGAAGTCATGCGCGATTCCTGTTCGATGAAAGGCTGCGTTGCATTAGCGCAGATCGCGCACGGCGAGATGGTCCATGTCGCTGAACACCTGGTTTTCGCCGACCATGCCCCAGATGAACGTATAGGCGCGCGTGCCGACGCCCGAGTGAATCGACCAGCTCGGCGAGATCACGGCCTGCTCGTTGTGCACGAGAATATGGCGCGTCTCCTGCGGCTCGCCGAGCATGTGGAAGACGGCGGCGTCATCGGCGACGTTGAAGTAGAAATACACCTCCATGCGCCGCTCGTGCGTATGGCACGGCATCGTGTTCCAGAGGCTGCCCGGCTCGAGCTTGGTCATGCCCATCGACAGCTGGCAGGTGGGCAGCACTTCGGGAACGATGAACTTGTAGATCGTGCGGCGGTTGCTCGTCGCGGGGTCGCCGAGCGTTTGCGGTGACGCTTCGGCGAGCGTGATGGTGCGCGTCGGATACGTGGCCTGCGCAGGCGCGCAGTTGAGATAAAACTTCGCGGGATGCGCGGGATCGTCGCTGCCGAAGGTCAGCGACTGCGTGCCCTTGCCGACATAGATCGCTTCCTCGTTGCGCACCACAAAGCGTTTGCCGTCCGCTTCGACCCAGCCGTCGCCGCCGATATTGATCGCGCCGAGTTCGCGCCGCTCCAGCAGATAGCTGACACCGATCGACTTGCCTAGCGAACCAGGCACTTCGACAGCGCGCGTCTGCGGAAACGCGCCGCCGACGATGATCCGGTCGATATGGCTATACGTGAGCGCCAGCGCGTCCGGCTCGAACACCTTCTCGACCAGAAACTCTTTTCTAAGGCCCGCTGTATCGAGCGTTTTCGCGTATTCGCTGTTGATGCTCTGTCTGACTTCCATGTCTCCTCCACTGCAGGGCGGCACGCTGGACGTCGCGTCCGGGTTGATTGTGGGCGCAGTCTAGCACGATCGGAACGCCGGTCCGAAATGATGAAAACGTTAAATCTCCCTGTTCTCGGACCCGTATTCTGAAAGCAGGGTAAACGATTAATCTCGGCGTCGACAAAAACGGAACATCGTTCCTTTGTCGATGCTATAGTCCGCGGACAGGTGGATGTAGCCGGACCATACCGGACCTTTCCACCGTTCCCATCACCGGCCTGGCGTCGTATGGAGGAGACATGAAACTGAAGAAGGCAATCGACCGCATACCGGGCGGTCTCATGCTGGTACCGCTGTTGCTGGGCGCATGCGTGCATTCGTTCGCGCCGGGCGCGGGCAAATACTTTGGGTCGTTCACGAATGGCCTGATTACGGGCACCGTGCCGATTCTCGCCGTGTGGTTCTTCTGCATGGGCGCAACCATCGATCTGCGCGCCACGGGTACCGTGCTGCGCAAGTCGGGCACGCTGCTTGTCACGAAGATGCTGGTGGCGTGGCTCGCGACGATCATCGCCTCGTCTCTGTTGCCGATCGACGGCATCAAGACGGGTCTGTTCGCCGGGCTGTCGGTGCTGGCCATCACGACCTCGATGGACATGACCAACGGCGGTCTCTATGCGGCCGTGATGCAGCAGTACGGCACAAAGGAAGAAGCGGGCGCGTTCGTGCTGATGTCGATCGAATCGGGGCCGCTCGTCAGCATGATCATTCTCGGCGCGACGGGCGTCGCGTTCTTCGAGCCGCGGCTGTTCGTCGGCGCGGTGCTGCCGTTCGTCATCGGCTTCACGCTGGGCAATCTGGATAGCGCGCTGCGCGAATTGTTCGGGCGCTGCGTGGTGCCGCTGATTCCGTTCTTCGGCTTCGCGCTCGGCAACGGCATCGACCTGAACGTGATCGTCAAGAGCGGCATTCCGGGCGTGCTGCTCGGGTTGGGCGTGATCGTCATCACGGGCATTCCGCTGATTCTCGCCGACCGCTATATCGCGGGCGGCAACGGGGCGGCGGGTCTCGCGGCATCGTCGACGGCGGGCGCGGCGGTGGCCAACCCGTCGATCATCGGCGAGATGATTCCGCACTTCAAACCCGTGGTCCCGGCCGCGACCGCGATGGTCGCGACCGCGTGCCTCGTGACCGCGCTGCTCGTGCCGATCCTGACTGCCGTGTGGTCGAAGCGTGCACGGATGAAAGCGGGGCTGAGCGAGCGTACCGATGAAGATACCGGGCCGTTGCCGCAACCGCTTGGTGCGCATGAATAGCGCGCATCGGTAACGCACGCGCTGCAAGAAAAAACGGCGCGAACCGGCAGATCAGTCGAGCCGGTTCGCGCCGTTGTCGTTTGCGTTCTGCGCGAGTAACGTGATTCAGTTCTTCATGCGCGGCTCGCCGCGTGCGGCCTGCCGATCAAGAGATAGTGCACGAGTGCGATCACCGGGAACGCGGTCGCGACGCTTGCCACCAGCGTCCAGCCGCCATGATCGTACAGCGGGCTGGCGAGCGCCGAACCGATCGCGCCGCCGACGAAGATGCTCGTCATATACAGCGCGTTCAGCCGGTTGCGGCTCGCGGCATGCAACGCATAGATCTCGCGCTGGCCGAGCACCATGTTCATCTGCACCGCGAAGTCGAGCACGACGCCCGTCACGACGAGACCGGCAACGCCCCACGCGGGGTGAATCAGATTGGGCGAATAGGCGAGCGCGCCGACCACCAGCGCGATCAGCGTCGCGCGCACCGTGTGACCTGCATCCGCGAGCCGGCCCGCGATGGGCGCCGACGTCGCGCCGATTGCGCCGACCAGCGCGAACACGGCGATGGCCGTCTGCGACAGCCCGTAGTGACGCGTCAGTTCGACGGGCACGGCCGTCCAGAACAGGCTGAACGAGCCGAACATCAAGGCCTGATACAGCGCGCGATGACGCAGCACGGGCATCGTGCGCAGCAGATGCCCGAGCGATGCGATCAGTTGCGGATACGTCGCCTGATGCGAGGGCTGGCGTGTCGGGATGGTCAGCGCGAGGACGGTCGTGACGATCGCCATCAGCACGGCAGCGGAGCCGAACACGACACGCCATCCGAAGTGACCCGCGACGACACTCGAAATGGGCCGCGACAGCAGAATGCCGAGCAGCAGTCCGCCCATGATCGTGCCGACGACGCGTCCACGCGTTTCGTCTGGCGCGAGATGCGCGGCCAGGGGGATCAATATCTGCACCGCGACGGAACTGAAGCCGATCAGCAGCGAGACCGCGAGGAACGCGCCTGGCGCATGCGTGAAGGTCGCGGCGGCGAGGCTTGCTATCGACACTAGCGCCGTCGTGATCATCAGTTTGCGGTTTTCCAGCAGGTCGCCGAGCGGCACCAGAAAGAACAGGCCGAGCGCGTAGCCGATCTGCGTGAGCGAGACGATCAGGCTCGCCATGCCGCTCGACATGTGGATGGACGGCGCGATCAGTTCGGTGATTGGTTGAGCGTAGTAGAGGTTGGCGACGATCGCGCCGCAGCTGAAGGCGAATAACGTTATCAGGCCGCGCGTGAGCGCGGTGGTGGGTGGTTCGCTGCGTGCGAGTGTTGATGGACTGCTGGTCATGCCGACTCCTTCTTCCTTTTTCCGTTTTGCCTTTTTGCCATTTGCCTTTTGCCAATGTCTGGCTATGGCTTGAATGCCTGGCGTGCGTGTTGTGGTTCGGTGTTGCCTTGCAGCATAGCGAATTGCGGTGAACGCTGCGCGTGGCGTGTATTGGGTGCGGGTGCAGGCTGGGTGGTTTGCGTGTAGTTTCCGCTGGCATCCGCGTGATGTTATCGGTTCGCAAGCGTTGCCCCTGTGCGGGGCGGCACCTACTTTTCTTTGCCGCCGCAAAGAAAAGTAGGCAAAAGAAAGCGGCTAACACCGCCAGTTCTTGTGTTTGCCTGAGGGCCCCCAACGGGTCTTACGCTTCACACGGCAGCGTACCTGTTCGAACTCGTTGCCAACGTTCTCTCTGTACGCCTCACCCGCTTCACGCGCCTGCGCTTCAGCATGCGGTGCCAGACAGTCTACTGCCGCCCAGGTGGCAAACTGTGTGTAGGCCCAAGTGCTCCACACGCCTCACTTCGGACCGATAGCGCACGCGCCCCGAGCTGTAGGGGCGCCAGGCTATACGACGGGACAACCTGCACACAGTTTGCCACCTGGGCGGCCGATACCATTCGCTGCCGCCAGCAGTTATGCGGACGTTCGAAGCGGGTGAGGCATCTGTTCGAAGCGTTGGCAACACACGCAAACAAGAACGCCACCGTGTGAAGCGTAAGACCCTGTGGGGGCCCTCAGGCAAACACAAGAGCTGGCGGTGTTAGCCGCTTTCTTTTGCCTACTTTTCTTTGCGGCGGCAAAGAAAAGTAGGTGCCGCCCCGCACAGGGGCAACGCCTGAAACACGCTAACAAATCGCGGATGCCAGCGAAACCACAAGCAAACCGCCCAGCTTGCGCCAGGCAAACCCAAAGTGCCGCCCCGCACAGGGGCAACGCCTGAAACACGCTAACAAACCGCGGATGCCAGCAAAACCACAAGCAGACCACCCAGCTTGCGCCAGGCAAAACCAAAGTGCCGCCCCGCACAGGGGCAACGCTTGCGAACCAATAACATCACGCGGATGCCAGCAAAACCACACGCAAACCACCCAGCTTGCGCCCAGCAAACCCAAATCCGCATCGCAGATCCCACCAACACAGATTAACCGTTACGACCCGCCGCCTGAATAGGCACAGATTGCAAACGTCCGTTGCGTGGAACGCAATCACCTTCATCGGCATAATCGCCCGCATGGACAAACTGCTCGCGTTGAACACTCTGCTCGAAGTCGCCGACGCAGGCGGTTTCGCCAAGGCCGCGCAGCGTCTCGGCGTCGCGACGTCGTCGGTGACGCGGCTCATGGATGCGCTCGAAGCATCGCTCGGCACGGCCTTGCTCACCCGCACGCCGCGTAAGGTCAGCCTGACGGATGCAGGCACCGCCTACGTCGAGCAGATCTCCAAAGTACTCGACGATCTCGCCGAAGCCGATGAGAGCATTGTCGACAGCGGCGCCGCGCCCGTCGGTGCACTGCGCATCACCGTGCCGTCCGCGTACAACCGCATCCAGCTCGCGCCGCATCTCGCCGCGTTTCTCGCCGAGTATCCGCGCGTCGCACTCGATGTCGTCGTCGCCGATCACTACGCAGACCTCGCGCTCGATCGCATCGATGTCGCCGTGCGGATCGGCCTGCTGTCGCGCGATCCCAATCTCGTCGTGAAGAAGCTCGCCGACAATCCGCGCTATATCGTTGCGAACCACGACTATCTGCAACGCGCCGGCACGCCGCCGACGCCCGCCGCGCTCGCCGGACACGAATGTCTGCGCATCGCGTATGGCGGCAGTTATCGCGCGCGTCAGGTGTGGACGTTTAGCCAGGGCGCGGAACACGAGCGTATCGACGTGCGCGGACGGCTCATTTCGAACAGCCTCGAGATGCTGCTCGAAGCGGTGCTCGCCGGGCAAGGGCTGGCATTGTTGCCCGACTGGCTCGTTAATCGCGAGATCAAGGCGGGGCGTTTGATGCGCCTCTTCGCCGATTACGACATAACGGCGCAAAACGGCGAGGCCGTCGTCTACGCCGCTTATCTGCCCAATCGCCGTCATTCGAGCAAGGTGAAAGCGCTGCTGCGTTTTCTCGAAACACGTGTCGGCGATGCGACCCACAGCACGGCTTGAACGCCCCGTTGGTCAGCGGTTTTCCTTTCGCAAGCATGTGCGCAATCGCGTAATCAACGCTTGACACCGCTGTCGATCCGTTCGACCATTGTGTCCACAATACGATTTTCTAGTCCATAATATGGACGAAATCTTCGGAGACACAATGACAGCCCCAACCAATGGCGTCGATGCGATGACGCCTTATCAGCTCCCCAATCCGCCCGAAGCGCTGCGTGAAATCGTCGTCGAGTCCGCGATTCCACAGGATGAACGCGTGTGGGTGCCGCAAGGCGAGAACGTCTCGTTCCGGCCGCTGTGCCTGAACGTATCGAGCGGCTACTGGATGAATCTGCTGCGCGTGCGCAAGTCGGGCGTGCTGAGCCGCCATCGCCATCCGCAGGCCGTGCACGGCATGGTGCTCAAAGGGCGCTGGCGTTATCTGGAGCACGACTGGGTCGCCACGGAAGGCAGCTACGTGTTCGAGCCGCCGGGCGAAACGCACACGCTCTATGTGCCTGAAGACGTCGAAGAAATGATTACGTACTTCCAGGTCAACGGCGTCATGTACTACTGCGATCCGTATGGCAACTACACCGGCTACGAAGACGTGTTCACCAAGCTCGACATGTGCCGCGCGCACTACGAGCGCGTCGGGCTCGGCGCAAACTATGTCGACCAGTTCGTGAGGTGAGCGGTGAATGCGCCTTTCGAATTGCGCCGTGCGTCGTATGACTTCACGGGCGCCGTGGCCGTCGTGACGGGCGGCGCGCGTGGGATCGGCGCGGAGATCGCGCGCCGGCTCGCGGACTGCGGCGCTTCCGTGGCCGTGTGGGATCGCGATACGGATGCTTCATTCGCCGATAACCCGCGCATCGCGTGCTTTGCGGTCGATATCGTCGACATCGCATCAGTGGAGCGCGCGGCGCAGGCAACGCTCGAACGCTTCGGCGGCGTCAACGTGCTGGTCAATAACGCGGGCTACGCAGGACCGACGATGCCCCTCGACGAATACGATCCCGCCGAATGGTCGCGCATCGTCGATGTGAATCTCAAAGGCACCTTCAACGTGTGCCGGCAACTCGTGCCCACGCTGCGCCGCGCGCGCGATGCGCGCATCGTCAATATCGCGTCGCTCGCGGGCAAGGAAGGCACGCCGAATGCGTCCGCCTACAGCGCCGCGAAAGCGGGCGTGCTGGCGCTGACGAAATCGCTCGGCAAGGAACTGGCGCAGGGCAACGTGCTCGTCAACGCGATTGCGCCCGCTGCCGTGCGCACGTCGCTGCTCGAACAGATGTCGCCCGCGCACGTGCAGACGATGATCGACAAGAGCCCGATGAAGCGTCTCGGCGAGCCGGACGAAGTCGCGGAACTGACGTTGTGGCTGTGCTCGTCGTCATGCACGTTCAGCACGGGCGCAGTGTTCGATCTTTCCGGAGGACGCGCCACTTACTGATTGCCAGGCAACCCCATGCCATTCACGCAGTAACTTCCACACAGACTCGCAAGAGCAACGGAGGAGACATCACATGCAAGAGAAATCACCGCGCCTGCGGCGCATTCAATGGATCGCGCTAACGTTCCTGACGCTGGCGGGCATCGTCAATTACCTGGATCGCAGTACGCTGTCGATCGCCAATCATTCGGTGAGCGGCGAGCTTGGCTTGTCGGCGTCGCAAATGGGGCTGCTGCTGTCGGCCTTTTCGTTTGCGTACGCGTTTTCGCAGCTTCCCGTCGGTGCGATGCTCGACCGCTTCGGCGCGCGCGTCATGCTCGGCCTCGGGATGTTCGTGTGGTCGTGCGCGCAGTTGTGCGGCGGTCTCGTGCATACGTTGCCGCAGTTTCTCGCGGCGCGCATCGCGCTCGGCATCGGCGAAGCGCCGCAATTCCCGGCGGGCGCCAAGGTTGTCAGCGAATGGTATGCGCTGCGTGAACGCGGCCGTCCGACGGGTATTTTCACCACCTCGTCGACCATCGGACCGGCGCTCGCGCCGCCCATTCTCACCGTTCTGCTGCTGTCGTTCGGCTGGCGCTGGATGTTCGTCGTGATGGGCGTGCTGGGCATTGCAGTGTCGATCGGCTGGTACATGATCTACCGCAATCGCGCCGACATCGCGCTCGAGCCGCATGAAGTCAAGCATCTGACGGAAGAAGAGCCGCTCGCGCGCGCGGAACGCAAGATGACGTTCGCCGAATGGCGCGGCCTGTTCGGCAACGCGACGACGTGGGGCATGATCTTCGGCTTCATGGGCGTGATCTATATGGTGTGGCTGTATCTGACGTGGCTGCCTGCCTATCTCGAACACGAACGGCATCTGACCATCGCGAAGACGGGCTGGGTCGTGTCGATTCCGTACATCTTCGGCACGCTCGGCATGCTGTCGAGCGGCTTCGTCGCCGATGGCCTAATGGCGCGCGGCATGGCGCCGATCCGCAGCCGCAAGTGGCCGATCTGCTGCGGGCTGATCGGCGCGGCCGCGTTCACGGTGCCCGCCGCATTCACGCCGACGTTGACGCTCGCGATCGTCTACCTCTCTCTGGCGATGTACTTCGTCAACCTGGCAAGCGGCGCGGCATGGGCGCTCGTCAGCGTGGCCGCGCCGCGGCACCTGGTGGCGTCGCTGGGCAGCATCCAGAACTTCGGCGGCTACTTTGGCGGCTCGTTCGCGCCGTTCATCACGGGCGTCGTGGTCGACAAGACACATTCGTTCGTCAACGCGTTCCTGATCAGCGCGGGCGTCGCGTTCGCGGCGGCGCTGGTGTACATGTTCGTCGTGCGCGTGCCGATTGCCGAGCACGCGGACACGGGCGCCACGCCTGAAACCCGTATGACTCACCCCTGAACTTCATCAATCGATATGACGTTTCAACACGATCTGTTTGCAGGCAAGACGGCCGTCGTCACGGGCGGCACGCAAGGCATCGGCGCGGGCATTGCGCGTCAACTGGCGGCGCTCGGCGCGCGGGTGATCGCGGCCGGGCTCGCGCCGACCGACGAGCAGCGCAGCGCGCTCGCCGCCGACGGCATCGAAGCAGTGCCGCTCGACGTCGCGTCGAAAGAGGGCGTCGATGCGCTGTTCGCGTCGTTGCCTTCGCTCGACATGCTGGTGAATTGCGCGGGCGTGATACGCCGTGGCGACGAACTCGACCCTGACGTCTTCGCGCAGGTGCTGGATATCAACCTCACGGGCACGATGCGCGCGTGCGCGGCGGCGCGGCCGCTGTTGCGCGCGCACGGCGGCGCGATCGTCAATACGGCTTCGATGCTGAGCTTCTTCGGCGGCGGGCTGGTGCCGGCGTACAGCGCGAGCAAGGGCGGCGTCGCGCAACTGACGAAGTCGCTCGCCATCGCGTATGCGGCCGATCGCATCCGCGTCAACGCGGTAGCGCCCGGCTGGATCGCCACGCCGCTGACGCAGGCGCTGCAGCAGAACGACGAGCGTTCGAAGGCGATACTCGAACGCACGCCGCTCGGACGCTGGGGCTCGCCCGACGACATCGGTCCGGCCGTCGCGTTTCTGTGCTCGCCGGGCGCGTCGTTCATCACGGGCACCGTGCTGCCCGTCGACGGCGGATATCTGGTCGCGTGATGGCACGGCGGCGCGCCTCGTTATAATCGCGTCGCCTTGTTCCGCCTTTCAACGCTCATCCAACGACCATGCCGACACCCGCCGCCGATGCGCTCGAAGCCGCACGCGCCACAGGCACCGCCGCCTTCTCGAAGTTCATGTCGGTGCTGCAGCTGATCGCCGATGCAAAGGATGCGCCCAGCGTGCCGCAACTGGCGGCGGCGAGCGGCTTTCCGCGTCCGACGGTGTATCGGATCGTCGGCGCGTTGATGGCCGAAGGGCTGGTCGTCGAAAGTCTGCGCGGCGGTACGTTCGAGCTGGGCCCGCGTTTGATGACGCTGGCCAGCCGCAGCTGGGAGCGCTCGGACGTGCGTGTCGCGGCGGCGGACGCGCTGCAGGCGCTGCGCGACGCGACGCAGGAAACCGTGCACCTCGCCGTGCGTAGCGGCAGCGAGATGGTCTACATCGAAAAGCTGGAAAGCCCGCACGCGGTGCGCATGGCGTCGCGCATCGGCACGCGCGTGACCTTGTATTCGAGTTCGGTCGGCAAGGCCTATCTCGCCGCGCTGGACAACGCGGCGCGCGATGCGCTGCTCGACGGGCTGACGCTCACGCGCTTCACGGCCAATACGATCGTCGAACCGGATGCCTTGCGCGCCGAGCTGGACGAGACGCGCGAACGCGGCTACGCCGAAGACCGCGAGGAAAACGAACCGCAGATCTTCTGCTACGGATGCGCGATTCGCGCCGCGGATGGCCTGCCCATCGCGTGCATCAGCGTGAGCATTCCGCTATTCAGGCGCAACGACACGCCGCTCGAATCCTATGTCGAGCCGCTGCGCGCCGCCTGTGCGGCCGTTGCCGAAAGGCTCGGACCCGCGCCGCGTTCGGCAGGCTGAGGCCGCGTCACGCAGCGCAGCGCGTCTCTGTCAGAACCCGGCCACGCCGCGCGTTTTCAGCGCGTACGGTCCGCGCGTCAGCTGTTCCTTGAGAAACTCCACGCACACGCGAATCTTCGCGGACGACGACGCGCGCGCCGACGTCATGGCCCAGACATCGGCGGGTTGCTGGTGTTGCGGCAGCACGCGCACGAGCGCGCCCGATTCGAGGCTCGATGCGACGTCCCAGATCGACGCCATGATCACGCCATAGCCTTCGAGCGCCCAGCGCTGCACGATGTCGCTGTGATTCGACGCGATCGGGCCCGTGACCTTGACCGATTTCTCGCCGTCCGGACCCGTCAGGCGCCACACGCCGAAGCGCTGGTCGCGATCGCGAAACAGCAGGCAATCGTGCTGCGCGAGTTCGCCGAGCGTGCGTGGCGTCCCCGCACGCTTCAGATAGGCGGGCGACGCGCACAGGATGCGCGCGCTGTCGACGATCTTGTGCGCGATCAGATGCGGCTCCTGGATGTTGCCGACCCGCACGTCGATATCGAAGTTCTCGCCGACCAGATCGACGCGCCGGTCGAGCAGTTCGAGCCAGATTTCGAGCGCCGTATAGCGCTTTCTCAGCAGCAAGAGGATCGGCGATACGTGATCGCGGCCAAGACGCAGGCTCGTGCTGATGCGGATCACGCCGCGCGGATCGCTCTTCAGTCCGGCGAAGGCCTCGGACATGCCTTGCACGTCGTCGAGGATTTTTTGCGCCCACTGGAACGCCGCTTCGCCGTCGCTCGTCACGCTGACGCGGCGGGTCGTGCGCAGGAACAGCTTCACGCCTAGACTTTTTTCCAGCAACGCGATGCGCTTGCTCACATGCGAAGGCGAGATGCCCATTTCGGTCGACGCGGTGATGAAGCTCGCGCGGCGGGCCACGGTGCAGAACAACTGCAGATCGCGCAGGAAGCCGTCATTATTGGCTAATAGCGCATGATGATTTTCCATTGGGCTGCATTGTGTTGGTGATCGGCACGAGTAATCTAGTCCGAATTCACCAAGACGTCCAATCCCTGGGCGATAAACATCACGAAATCATGAGACACGTGCAGCTTGCCGTCGCCGGCGCCGGGCTTATCGGGCGACGTCACATCGAACTGATCCAGCAGAATCCGCGTTGCCGTCTGGCCGCGATCGTCGATCCCAATCCCGCCGCGCAGGAAGTGGCGAACCAGAGCGGCGTGCCGCTCTTCCGCTCGCTCGGCGAACTGTTCGCCGCGAGCCGTCCCGATGGCGTGGTGCTCGCCACGCCGAACCAGTTGCATGTCGCGCAGGCGCTCGAATGCATCGGCGCGCGTGTTCCCGCGCTGATCGAGAAGCCCGTCGCGCATACCCTCGATGAAGGCGAGCGCCTGCGCGCTTCGGCGGACGCGGCCGGCGTGCCGCTGCTCGTCGGCCATCATCGTGCGCACAGCCCGATTCTCGCGAAGGCGCGCGAGATCATCGGAGCAGGGCGGATCGGCAAGGTGGTCGGCGTGATGGGCAGCGCCGTGTTCTTCAAGCCCGACGAATACTTCGACGCCGCGCCATGGCGGCGCGAGACGGGCGGCGGCCCGATCCTCATCAACATGATTCACGAGATCGGCAATCTGCGTTCGCTGTGCGGCGAGATCGTCGCGGTGCAGGCGTTTGCGTCGAACGCGGCGCGCGGGTTTGCCGTCGAAGATACGGTGGCGATCAATCTGCGTTTCGAAAATGGCGCGCTCGGCACGTTCCTGCTGTCGGACACGGCGGCGTCACCGCGCAGCTGGGAGCAGACCTCGCAGGAAAACAAAAGCTATGCGTCTTACGACGACGAAGACTGCTACGTGATCGCGGGCGACATGGGTTCGCTGTCAGTGCCCACGATGCGTCTAAAGACCTACGCTACTAAAAGCGACCGCTCGTGGTGGAAGCCGTTCGACGTATCCACTGCGAGCATCGAGCGCACGGACCCGCTCGAGCGGCAACTGGATCACTTCTGCGACGTGATCGAAGGCAACGCGCAGCCGCTCGTCACCGTACGTGATGGCCTGCAGAACCTGCGCATTACGGAAGCCATCGCGGAATCGGCGCGCACGGGCGCGATCATCGATACTCGAGTCAGCGCGACGCTCTGATCTCGAACCAACGGAGGACACATGAAAAAAGTACTGATGCTGCATGGGATCAATCACAACATGTTCGGCAAGCGCGATCCGGTGCAGTACGGCACGGTGACGCTCGCGGAAATCGACGGCGCATTGCAGGCGCTCGGGCGCGAGTTGAACGTGGAGGTCGACAGTTATCAGACCAATCACGAAGGCGACATGTGCGAGCGCATTCATCAGGCGTTCACTGACGGCGCGGACGCCGTGCTGATCAACGCGGGCGCATGGACGCATTACAGCTACGGCATTCGCGATGCGCTCGCGATTCTGACCGTTCCTGTGGTCGAGATTCATATGTCGAACATTCATGCGCGCGAGGCGTTTCGTCATCAATCGGTGTTCGCGGAGATCGTGAAGGGCCAGATTTGCGGGTTCGGCGTGGACAGCTATCTGCTCGGGTTGCGCGCGGCGGTGGCCGCGATCGCGTAGGTTTGCGACGCCTGCGTTGAAGGCTCCGTTGCTTCGGGTCGGGTACACGGCTTGCTCAAGTGGTGGGACGTCGCCGCGCAAGCCGCCCGGGACCATAACTCAAGCAACGGAGGTCGGAACATGCTTTATTACGCCTTGGTTTTCTTCGTCATCGCGCTGATCGCTGCCGTATTCGGCTTCGGCGGGATTGCAGCGGGAGCAGCCAGCATCGCGAAGATCCTGTTCGTCCTGTTCCTCATCATCTTCATCGTCACGTTGCTCATGGGTGTCGTGAGACGCTGACGTTATCGGGCACAGGCGGAGCGCTTCGGGTTCGCCTGTGCCCGATCTTCGTATGACCGACACTGCGCAGATGCAACGTCCGCGTGCTGTGTCTTCGCTGCCTTGCGAAGATAAAAGTGTTTTGTCATCCAAACATCAATTGGTACTTCTTCCCGCAATGCCCGTTCTGTAAGGCCAATCGGTTCGATTGTGCGAATCAGCCCTTAAATACGCCCTTTTCTACCGTTTTGGAAATGGCATAAGCCTGGGCATAATGCGATAGACACACCGAAGTCGAAAGAGGGCCGCATAAGCAAGTCTTTTTTACCGACATCGTTGCACTAAAGAACTGGTCCCTTCCTCGCTCGCTGCTGCGGGCACATTCCAATCCAGTCCCGTTACGCGCATCACGCGCGCATGCTCGTCTTATTTTGTCCGCGCTTTCGCGCGTCGGCCACGATGTGGCCCGTTTTAGGAATCAACTGATGAAACCGGCAAAGAACACGTTCTGGTCGCGCTACGGCCGCTATGTAATGCTTGGCGTGACCGCGACGGCATTCGCGGCGCTCGTGACGTTCCTGCATCTGCGCCACGATCAGCGTAACGTGCAAGGCTCGCCGGTACTGACGGGCGTCGCGAGCGAAATGCGCAAGGACACGGCGGCGTGGACCCATCAGGAGCGCGATGCGTCGGAGATGTTGCGCGATATTCGCGATCACAACGTCACGGCAGTCGGCGTGAGTCCGAATGCGATTCTCGTGTCGACGGCGGATGGCGCGAAGTACTACGTCACCGATCACAACGGCGCATTCTCGAATGCGTTGCTGCTGGGTGAAATGAAAGCGGACGCGCGTTCGCCTTATCAAATGGTTTATCTGCCGGACGCCGATATCCACACCGGCTCCGCGCGCTGGATGGATGCGTTCGACAAAACCCGCGATGCGATCAGCGTGCTGCTGCCGCTGCTGCTCATCGGCGGGCTCGTGTGGTTCATGCGTCGCGAAATGACGAGCGGCGCGCGGCTGCTGGAAAGGACGCCGGCGCTGTCGTTCGAGGACGTGATCGGCGCAGGCGAAGCGAAGGCTGCGTTGTCCGACATTCAGGCTTATCTGACCAATCCGAAGCAGTTCACGGGCATGGGCGTGCGCGCGCCGTGCGGCATCCTGATGACGGGCGGGCCGGGCGTCGGCAAGACGCGTCTCGCGCAGGCGCTCGCGGGTGAATGCGGCGCGAACTTCATTTCGATCACGGGCAGCTATTTCAGCGCGAAGTACTACGGCGTCGGCATTCAGAAGGTCAAGCATCTGTTCGAACTCGCGCGCAAGAATGCGCCGACCGTCATCTTCATCGACGAGGCCGATGGTCTCGCGAAGCGCACCGATACGGGCGGCGGTCCCGTCGAGGCCGAAAGCAATCGCGTCATCAACCAGTTGCTCGCGGAGATGGACGGCTTCGAATCGAACGAGGGCGTGATCATCGTCGCGGCGACGAATCATCCGGACAATCTCGACGAAGCGTTGCGCCGTCCTGGCCGCTTCGACCGCACGGTGCAGGTGCGTCTGCCCGATCTCGAAGATCGCGCGGACATCATTCGTTTCTATGCGGAGCGGCTCACCTCGAAGGCCGAGGATATCGACTTCAATCAGCTCGCGCGTCTGACTACGGGGCTGTCGCCCGCCACGCTCGCGATGGTCGTCAACCAGGCGGGGCTCGTCGCGCGCAAGGTGGGCGACAACACCGTGGCCGCGAAGCACTTCGTCGAAGCGATCAAGATCGCGCGTATCGGCGATGTGAATGGCGCCGAACGCGCCCTCACGGAAGAAGAGCGCAACCGTATTGCCGTTCACGAAGCGGGACACGGACTCGTTGCGGCCTTGCTCGGCACGGGCATCCTCGAAGAAGTGACGATCCTGCCGCGCGGCGGCGCATTGGGCGTTGCGCTCATCACGAAGACGCAGGACAAGCATCTGTACCGCGAAACCGAAATGCGCAACGAGATTCAGGTGCTGCTGGGCGGACGCAATGCCGAGCTGCTGATGTTCTCGGAAGCGTCGAGCGGCGCCGCGTCCGACTTGCAGGAAGCCTCGCGCATCAGCCTCGACATGGTGTCGAAGTTCGGTTTCAACGCGGACGGCAATCTGTTCAGCCTGGCCGCGCTGCCTGCGCAATACGCGGGCTTGCAGATGAAGGGCGCCATCGAGCACGCGAACATCCTGCTCAAGGATCTGAGCGATGCATGCTATGCGCTGCTGCGCGACAACGAGCCTGTGCTGCGTGCGATTGCGGACCAGTTGCTCGAATCGGAGACGGTGCCGGGTGAAACGGTGTATCGGTTGATCGACGCGCACAAGACGAGCCGCGACGGCTTGCATCTGGCGGAGCAGCCGGAAGCGGCGTAAAGGGGTTCACAAAGCGGTTCACAAAGCAGTTCACGCCTGTTTCTCCGCACCACGCGACGCAGGCGAAAAAATCAGGAACTTCCGCAAAGCACGATTTGTCCACGAACCTCGCGGCCTTCAAAGGCGCAGTCACAAAGCGAGGAGGACAATCGCATGGATCAAGGACGCGTTGCCGCGCTCGACGCAGGTCGGGCGCTCGCGATCGTCGGGGTAGTCGCAGTACACCTGTCGTTTCAGTTTCCCAATCTTCCGCATGCCGTCACGCTCGTGGCGCGCATGGGTCAATACGGCGTGCAGCTGTTCTTCGTGATCAGCGCGATCACGATCTTCATGACGCTCGAAATCGACCACGAGCGTTGCACGGACGCGCGTCACGTCACATTGCGTTTCTATATCAAACGCTTCTTCCGCATCGCTCCGCTGTATTACGCGGCCATCGCCGTCTATGGACTGATCAGCTACGGCGCTATGCGTTCGGGCTACGAGCGCGCGTGGATTCTGGGCACGCATGGTCCCGTCGATATTCTGCTCAACGTGCTGTTCCTGCATGCGCTGTCGCCGACGGCGATCAACAACGTCGTGCCGGGCGGATGGTCGATCGGCGTCGAGATGCTGTTCTACATGATCGCGCCGCTGCTGTTCTTTGCGGCGATGAACCGCGTGCGTCTTATGCTGGCGACGGCGGTGCTGCTCGCGCTGTCCATCGCCACGCTTCATGTCGGCGACTGTCATGGCGCGTTGGACTGTCAGGTCAGCAATAACTCGTTCGGCTACTTCTGGCCGCCCGTTCAGGGGCCGTGCTTCATGGTCGGCATGTGGGCGTGGTACGGCTTCCGTTCGCATCTGCTGGGCACGTCGGCTGTCTCGATGCGCGCGACGTGGCTGTATCTCGTGCTGGCCGTCCTGTTCGCGATCGCAACGGCGGCGCTCGGCGTATGGCTGGCGAGGTCGCATGCGTTTGCACCGATATTTGCCGCATGTGGGGCGGTTGCGTTTCTGCTGTTCGCCTGTTCGCAAAGCGATGCGGTGCGCAGTTGGGCGCGCTCGCGCGTTGCGCGCGTCATCCGGCAGTGCGCAGCCGCCTTGGGACGCGAGAGCTACGGTATCTACCTGTGGCATTTCATCTGCGTGTACGTGACGTTTCATTTCTTCGCTGAAACGTTCAGACAGTCCGATAAGGATGTTTCGCTCGCGTTGTATGCCGTGACTGTGATGATCGCGCTCGTGGCATCGTATGGATTGTCGCGACTTTCCGACCGCTTGATCCAGGGACGCGCAACGCGGCTGTCGCGCAAGCTGTTGAAGCAGGTCGATGCATGCTTCGGTTCTTCGCGATGAGCACGTTGCGGTGACGACGCCGTTGAAATATTTTCAATGCACAATAGCGCCTGATCCGATCTCGACTCATCCAACCGTCATCGCCCAAAGCATCGATGGACTATTCGCGCATCCTTCAACAGATTCACACCGACTTGCAGCCCTGGCTCGACAAAGGGCGCGTGGCCGACTACATCCCCGAACTCGCGAAGGTGCCCGCGCGCAGCTTCGGCATGGCCATCGTCACGACGACGGGGGACGTGTTTCGTGTCGGTGAAGCCGACACGCGCTTTTCGATTCAAAGCATCTCGAAGCTTTTCGCCTGCACGATGGCATTCAGGCTGCTGGGCGACGACCTGTGGCGGCGCGTCGGCCGGGAGCCGTCGGGCACGGCGTTCAATTCGCTCGTGCAACTGGAGGCGGAGCAGGGCAAGCCGCGTAACCCGTTCATCAACGCGGGCGCGCTGGTCGTCACCGATGTGTTGTCCCGCCGTTTCGTCAAGGCGGAGACCGCGCTCGTCGAATTCATGCGGCGCGTCACGGGCGAACCGTCGATCGACTACGACATGCGCGTCGCGCAATCCGAATTGCAGCACGGGCATCGCAATCGCGCGATGGCGCACTTCATGGCGAGCTTCGGCAACATGGAGATGCCGCCCGAGACAGTGGTCGAGGCGTACTGCCGTCAGTGCGCGATTTCGATGAGTTGCATCGAACTCGCAAAGGCAGCGCTTTATCTGAGCAATGGCGGCGTCGTGCCGTCGACGGGCGAGCGCATTCTCGATTCGAGTTCGGCCAAGCGTTTGTCGGCGTTGATGCTGACGTGCGGCACGTACGACGCGGCGGGCGACTTCGTCTATCGTGTCGGCTTGCCGGCAAAGAGCGGCGTGGGCGGCGGGATCGTCGCGCTGTTGCCGGGCGAGATGGCCGTGTGCGTGTGGTCGCCGGGGCTCGACAGCAACGGCAATTCGCTGGCTGGCGTGCTGGCTTTAGAGTGGTTGACCACCTACACAGGGCGCTCGATCTTCTGACGACATTCGAACGCCCCGCACTCAACGCGTCATCAACACCGCCGCGCCCGACAGCCGTCCACTGCGCAGATCGTCGAGCGCGCGGTTTGCGTCAGCGAGCGGATAGCGCGTCACTTCGATATCGAGCTGCGTGTCGCCAGCGATCTTCATGAACGCTGCGCCATCGGCTCTCGTCAGGTTCGCAACCGATACGACGCGGCGCTCACCCCACAAAAACGCATACGGAAACGCCGGAATGTCGCTCATGTGAATGCCGCCGCACACAACGATGCCACCCTTGACGACCGCCTTCAACGCGGGCGGCACGAGCGCGCCGACGGGCGCGAAGATCAGCGCGGCATCGAGCGGTTCGGGTGGCGCTTCATCGCTGCCGCCCGCCCAGGTCGCACCGAGCCTGCGTGCGAGTTGCTGCGCGGTGTCGTCGCCGGGTCGCGTGAACGCGTACACCGTACGGCCCTGATGACGCGCGACCTGCGCGACGATATGCGCCGCCGCGCCGAAGCCGTAAATGCCGATGCGCTTCGCGTCGCCCGCCATGCTGAGCGTCCGGTAGCCGATCAGACCGGCGCACAGCAGCGGCGCAGCTTGCGCGTCGTCGTAGCGCTCGGGCAGCGGCAGGCAATAGCGGTGATCGGCGATCACCTGCTCGGCGTAGCCGCCGTCGATCGTATAGCCGGTGAAGCCCGGCGCGTCGCAGAGGTTCTCGCGGCCGCTCGCGCAATACGGACAGACGCCGCAAGTCCTGCCGAGCCACGGCACGCCGACGCGATCGCCGATATCGAATGCCGTCACGTCCGCGCCGCGTGCCGCGACCCGGCCGACGATCTCATGTCCTGGGATCACCGGCCGTTTCGGTTCGCTCAATTCGCCATCGACGACATGCAGATCGGTCCGGCACACGCCGCAGGCCAGCACGTCGATCAGCAGTTCTCCTGCTGACGGCGCTCGCGGGGGTAAATCGCGTTCGGCGAGCATGGGACTCGATCCGTCGAAAACCATTGCGTGCATGTTCGACCCTCCATGCAGAGACTCTGCCTATGCCGCGTCGTCCGTCAGCCGCTTTTCAGGCTCCTGAGATGGTTGAAAAGCGGTAACCGAAGGCAGCCACGGCTGCCAGGCGCGCATCCACATCGACCACATCGAGAACATCGACAGCGGCGACGCGAGCGAGAAAAGATCCGGTTGCAGAAACCACCGCGCGGCGGCTCCGACGGATGGCACGGCGGTAATGTGAATCGCAACGCTCTCCGCATTGCGATCGGGCAGCTTGCGTCGCGTAATTTCGATATCGACGGTGGGCAGGTGGGCGGTCAGTTTCGTCTCCATGCTCGGCCTCGCAGTGACGGATCAGGTGCTGGGAGCGGGCGTGTCCGCGAAGATACGCCCGACGGTGACGCGTTCAGCAAACTCTATCATGCAGCACTGCCTGATCCATGTCGCGACTGCCGCCGCAGCGGGCGAAGGGCGTTTTGTGCGCATCCAAGCCCGAAGTGCAGCAGCACCGCAGCGCTGAAGTGCCGCCACGTAACCCTTAGCGCCGCCCGCCGTGGAACCCACCACCGCCAAAATGCGCGCCGCCGAATCCGTTGCCTCCGCCAAATCCGCCGAAGTGCTGGCCGCCAAATCCGCCGCTTCCGCCGAATCCGCCCGCATGCTGGCTGAAGCGCTGCTCGCCCGTCATGCGCGCGTCATGCTGCTGCTGGAGGTCGTTGCCGATCCTGTCGTCCGGTTGGGCCGTTTGCCATCCGTTCGACGTGTGCTGTTCCCACGACCCGCCGTCGGATCGACGATAAACATTGCCGTCGTGTCCCGCATAGACATCGCCGTTGTTCCAGGCGACGGCATTGCCGCGCGACTGGTTGGTCACGACGCCTCTGCTGGCCGTCTGGTATTGCCCTGTCTGCGCATTGCCGGAAATGCCGAACTCGGCAGCGCCCGCGCGGCCCGTGCGGGCGTTGTAACCGGCCACCTGACGGCCGCCCGCATAGTTGCCGTTGTACTGGTTGCCGACGATACCGCCGCGACCCGCGCCTTCCCGCCCCGTCAGAGGATTGGCGAACGAGCCTTGCCGGCCGGCCGCATAGTTGCCTGAATACGGATTGAATGCGGCCCCGCGTGCGCCCTGGAAGTGTGCGCCCGTCGCGGGGTTATAGCCGGACCCCGCCGTGCCACGCCATTGCGCACCTGTCCATGCATTCCAGCCTGTGGTGTGCGTGACCGTACCCTGGCCCCAGCGGCCATAGAAATTGGCCTGGTTGACGTTCACGTTGTTCCAGCCGCCACCCCAATATCCGCCGCCCCAGTACGGTCCCCAGTAAGGCGACGCGCATCCCCAGATCGCGCCTGCCGCAAAGCCGAACGCAAAGCCCTCTGCCGCGCCCAGCGCAAAGCTCGCGCCGTACCCGTAGGTCTGCGGATAGCCGTAGTAATACCCGCCGACGTACGGTGGATACACATAACCCGTGCCGTAGACGACCGTGCCTTGTGCATCGACGACGACCCCGAGATAGCCCGGCGTATAGCCGACGACGACGGCATCCGGCGTCACCGAATAGATGTGGACATACGTCACGTAGTGCAGCGGCGAGCTGAGAGGAATTGTGTAGATCACGGGCGGGACCTCGGTCGCGACGGTCCAGCCGCCCATGGGCGATATCGAAGCGAACCAGACGCCGTTGGACACCGCGTAGAAATGCGTCGAGTCGACCTCGATGATGGGCGTTGCCGTATTGACCGCATACCGCAACGGCGTGCCCGAGATCGACTCGAAGCGCGGCGCGCCATCGTACGAGACCGACATGAGGGCTTTCTGACGGGACACCGAGGCCGTCTGGGGAATGGAGGCAGCAATCGCGGCTTCTCTCGCCTGAGGCGTGCCCGGCACCGACACCAAGACATTGGCTTTTGGATCGTTCGGAGAAATCTTTGCGAAGTCTGCAGGAAGCGCATTGCCCGGAACGTAAGTCCACGGGCCGTTCGTCGTCGTGGCCTGGAACCAGCGCCCCGAGACGAGCACGTAGTACAGGTTCGTCGTGGGATTCACGAACACGGCGTGATCGGTATTGGCGACGGTCAGCAGTCCCGTGCCATCGACGGGCTTCAGCTGTGCGGGACCATCCGTTACGATCAGCTCGGCCGGACGCGTCGCGACGAGCACGGCGGGCGCATGAGCAGCGGGCTTGCCGTTGGCGGGCAGCATCGGGTCGGCGGCGTTTTTCGCGGTCGATTGCTTCTCGGCATCCGACAGCGCTTGCGGCGGTGTTGCGAGGACGCGCCACGGCCCGTTCGTATCGCGCGCGTCGAACCAGTAGCCGGCCGCGCGCAGATAGAGCGTGCCGCCGGCGTCGCGCATCAGCAGCGCGCGGCTGTTCAGCGCGCGCTGAAAGCCAGTGCGTCCGACGTCTTGCCACGCAGGCGAGCCGTCGACCAGCACCAGCACGGTGGGCTGTGCGGCGAACACGATTTGCGGCGGGTCGTTTTTCACCGGCATACGCATGGTTTTCGACAGCTCTTGCGATGCCGCGTAGCTGGTCTGCAGTTCATCGAGCGAAACGCTCATGCCCGTTGCGGGCAGCCGCGCGAGCAAGGATTTGCGGACGCTCTCAGCGAGGCTCGCATCGGTTGGAACATCGACGCTGTCGATCTGGATCGCAGTCAGGTTGACCAGTCCCGATGGTTTGTCGATATGGGCATTCGCCGAAAAATGCGCAACGCCGAAAGTGGGCGTTCCGCTGGCCTTGCCGACGGCGACGGCCGCGCGCCCCGAGATGCGATTGCCGTCCCATTTCTCGATCTGCGGCTGATACATCTCGACATGCTCGCCGTCCGCTTCAAAATTGCGCGGCCAGTCAGCCTGCGTCGTCGTCGCGGGGGCATTCGCTGCGTACGACGGAGGAAGTTGCCAGGTCACTGCCGTGAGCGTCAACACCGACGCGACGATCTGGGTCAATCTCAACTTCATGCCACGTTCGTTTTTACTATTTGGATTCATCTTCGAGATACCTCATCCAGTTGTCGGTCGTTTGCACAAAAGAAAAAGCCGCCCCTAAAAGGGGCGGTTAAAACTGGCGGAGACCAGAGAAGATTCCTAAGAACCGATTGAATTAGAAGCGGTGCCGAATGCCGGCCGACACCACGTATTGGCTCTTGCTCGTCGAGGGTTGCGACGTACCGTTCACCTGAGTCAGGTTCGTGCCGACCTGGTTGTCTGCGCCGATCTGCATGACGCTCTCGGCATAGATATCGGTGCGCTTCGACAGCGCGTAATCAGCCTGGACGCCGAACTGGTTCCAGTGAGCCGAGCTGTTGCTCGTCGACGACGTACGCGGCGTGCTGCGCAGGCCTTGTGTGTACGTGTACGCCGCGCCGAGGCTCAATGCAGGCGTCACGCTATAGCGTGCGTGGATTTCGTGGTTGTTGTAACGCACGGAGGAGTCGCCGATGGCGTCCTGATAGCGGGTCTGCGTGAACAGCGCGCCGAGCGTCAAAGGTCCGACTTCATAGTTCGAGCCGAGACCCCAGGTACGCTGGTTCTGAAGGCCCGGAAGGTTGGTCATTGCGAGAGTCGGAAGGTTCTGAATCGCGCCCGAGCTGTTGTTGGAATTCAG
The DNA here is from genome assembly GCF_013426895.1 of Paraburkholderia largidicola. Taxonomy (NCBI): domain Bacteria; kingdom Pseudomonadati; phylum Pseudomonadota; class Betaproteobacteria; order Burkholderiales; family Burkholderiaceae; genus Paraburkholderia; species Paraburkholderia largidicola. The sequence continues at coordinate 1,031,104 of NZ_AP023176.1, forward strand.
CCCCTGAATCTGCAGGTAGGCGGCCGCGACATGCACGCCGGCATAGTCATAGCCCGCACCAACGCTATACGCGCGGTTGTTTGCAAAGCCGCTCGCCGAATTCGAGAAGCCATACAACGCGTTGAACGAAGCGCCCGAGTAGTTCGCGCTTTGATACTTGACCGAATTGCTGATGCTGAACGTGCTGTTCAGGTTGTCGTTGTCGCCGCGGTGCGCGAAGTACGTGCCGCCCCACGTGCCGGCGGCAGAGACCGGGCCCAGGTAATCGACGACCGAGTCGTACTGGCGGCCGAGGGTCAGCGTGCCGTAATCGGCAGCAGACAGGCCGACATACGCCTGACGGTTGAACAGGCTGTTATTGGCCGCATTGTTATTGGCCAGACTGCCATTGTTCACGTTGAATCCGCTTTCGAGGTTGAAGACGGCCTTCAGCCCGCCGCCCAGTTCTTCCACGCCGCGCAATCCCCAGCGGCTTTGCTGCACATTGCCGCTTGTCATGCCGAACATTGCCTTGCCGTCGGTCAGGCCGTTTGGCGTCACGGGAGAATTGCGCGTGGCTTCGTTGCTCACGTAAGTCAGACCCGCGTCGACGAGACCATACAGCGTAACGCTGCTCTGCGCGTGCGCCGCACCCGCAAAGGCCGCCGAAGCAGCTGCGAAAATCAAGGTGGTTTTTTTCATGTTCGTATTCCGTGCTAAGCCTGACGACTTGAATGAATGTGCTGTCTTCCGTGGGCGAGATAGCCGCGCTGCGTTGCTTTGTGAATTCGCGGCATACGTCGTTCACGCAGGGCGAACTATAGATGCCAGATTGATATTTCGTTATACTTAATAATCAAAAACTATTTTTAATTAATTTAAAATAAATTGAATACCGGGAGATAAGTTTTTGTATATTCGGATTAATTTCATCCTGATATTTAAGTGTGGACTGACGCCTGTTTGATATTGTGTTGTGACCTTGCTACATGGAGGGCTTGCATGGGTGATAATCGTATTTCCGACGATTGAAATGGTGGCTTTAAAAGGAGTTGGGCAATTCAATGTTGATATATATGTCTAATCTGTTTTATTTCTGTTGCTCATGCTGAATAAGCTGCAGGCAATACGAATATTCCTAAGAGTCGCCGAGAACAACTCCTTCAGTCGCGCCGCATCGAGTCTCAATCTGTCCAATGCAGTCGTGACGCGCTATGTGGCGCTATTGGAGGCGCATCTCAACGCTCGTCTCGTCAATCGCACGACGCGCAGTGTGTCGCTGACGGAAGCGGGCCGCGCTTATGCAAGAGGGTGCCAGCAACTGCTGGAACTGCTGGATTCGATGGAATCGGCTGTGACGGAAGAAGCGGGCGAGCCCACGGGCACGCTCAAGGTCGCGGCGGCGGCCTCGTTTTCACTGGCGGCGCTGGCGCCGTTGCTGCACCGCTACCGGATGCGTCATCCAAAGGTGAAGCTGGACGTGACGCTGTTGCATCAATCCGTCGATCTCGTCGAAGACGGGTTCGACGTCGGCATCGTCGCGTCGTGGCAGGTGAACGGCAGCACGCTGGTGAAGCGTCCTTTGCTGTCGGTGCGGCCCATCGCGGTCGCGTCGGCCGCTTATATCGAACGGCACGGCGCGCCGACCTCGCTCGAACAGCTCGCCTCGCACAGTTTCCTCGCGCCTTCGCGCGACATGCATGGAACCGAGTGGTCATTCGCGAGCGCCGATGGCCGCGAGGAGACCTTGAATCTCGACTCCGTGTGCAGGGTCAACAGCATGATCATGCTTCGGCAAATGGTCCTCGCCGACATGGGGCTCGCCATCCTGCCCGAAGACTACGTCGTCGGCGACATTGCGGACGGTGTGTTGATGCGCGTGCTCGAGCAGTATCGGGTCACCAACGGTCTCAAGGAACTGTCGCTGGTGTATCCAGGCCGGCGCCATGTGTCGGCGAAGGTGCGCACCTTCGTGGACTTCACGGTCGAATATTTCCGCAGAGGCTTTTCCCCGGTTGCGCGCGGGCCGACCTGAACGCGATGGGCGCTGTCGGCGGCGACATAACGGCCAGGCGTAGTCGACGAACAGCGCTGCAGCGGACATGAGCGTTTTCGAACGCGCGCTGCAGCGAGCGATTGGCCACCCGCTTCATCGACGCGAAACGGACACAAATGAATGACGCGTTTTGCGCGACCGTAATTGCATCACGACGGCATGGCAAGTGATGCTTATCGAGCTATCAGCGCGGAACATCAACGCGGACTATCAACGCGGATTACCAGCGTACCGGCAATGCCGCCATCGGCGCACGCCAGGATTTCTACTCGCTGCAATTTCGCCGCGCGATCTCTATAAATGAATCAGGACGAACGGTTCATCCGTTCGCGTCCCTGATTGTCCATTGCGGGCAAACATGCAACCGAATCTCATGTCGATTTCGATCCATCCAGACAAACATCAAGGGTCGATCGCATCCGTCTGCGCTCGCGGACGGATTGCCATGCGACATGGTTTGCCCAGACCGTATGAGTTAACTTTCTTTTCGAACTCTTCGGTGTGCTATGTCACAGTCCCCGGCCGCCGCGCGCGAAATAATCTCTTCACAGTGCCAGGCATAACGAACGCCATGGAGGTGCGCTGTGTTTCACTCAACTCTGTCCCGCACCTGGTTTTGCACCGCCGTGACAACGGCATGCCTCACCGGATACCCCTGCGCCCACGCAACCGCGATCGCACCGCATGTTGCGGCTGCTTCCGCGCCATCGCCTGCCTCAGCGCCGGCGAAAGAGAAGCGAACGGCGCCCGCGAATGCGAGCGCGCCGCTCGACTTCCCGGCGATCGTCGAGCGCTACGGACCTGCCGTCGTGAACATCCGCGCGATCCTGCCAGAGAAACCTCTGGCACCGCCCGCACCGCCAACGCCAGCCGCTTCGCCGGCGCCCGCGTCGGGCGCAAGCTCCGAAGCGATCGACGGTGACGATCCGCTGTTCGCGTTCTTCCGGCAGGTCATGCCGCAGTCGCAGGACGGGCAGGGCAGTTCACCGCGCGCGATGTCGGGTGTGGGATCGGGTTTCATCGTCAGTCCCAACGGCTTGATTCTGACGACGGCGCATGTGGTCGACGGCTCCGACGACGTGACCGTGCGCCTCACCGACCGGCGCGAGTTCAAGGCGAAAGTGGTGGCCGTGGATGGCCCAAGCGATGTCGCCGTGATCCAGATCGACGCGACGAAGCTGCCCGTCGTCAAGCTGGGCGACTCGACGCGTGTGCGCGTCGGCGAACAGGTGCTGACGATCGGCTCACCGGACAGCTATCAGAACACGGTGACGGCGGGCATCGTCAGCGCGACGTCGCGCACGTTGTCCGATGGCACGACGTTTCCGTTCTTCCAGACCAACGGCGCATTGAATCCCGACAACTCGGGCGGCCCGGTGTTCAATCGCGCGGGCGAAGTGGTCGGCATACACGTTCAGGTCTACGCCGATGGCGATCGTTTCCAGAGTCTGACTTTTGCCATTCCGATCGCGATGGCGAACAAGGTGCGCGCGCAGTTGCAGGCGCAGTCGAAGTCTCAGGACGGCGACGCCGCGCACGGCGCGTTCGGCATGCAGGTGCAGGACATCGACCCCGGACTCGCTGGCGCGTTCGGTCTGCCGCGTGCGGCGGGCGCGCTGGTGATCGCCATCGAACCCGGCAGTCCCGCCGCCACCAGCAAGCTGAAGCCCGGCGACGTGATCGTGCAGATCGCCGACAAGCCCGTCGAGCACGGCGCGGATCTCACCGACCAGGATGCGGTGCCGCAGTCGGGCAAAGTCCCCGTCAAGCTGATTCGCAATCGCAAGCAGATGACGATCATGGTCAACCTGACGGCGTCGGCGCAATACGCGAGCACGGGCGTGAGCGATGTCGGCCCGCTGGATCATCTCGGACTCAGCATGCATCCGCTGACGGACGACGAACGGCGCACCACGGGGCTGGCCGAAGGGCTGATGGTCGAGGACGTGTCGGGGGCCGCGGGCCCGGCAGGCATCAAGCCCGGCGATGTGGTGCTGTCGCTGAACGGCACGCTGGTTGCATCGCAGGATGAACTGGCATCCCTCGCGGCGAAGGCGGGGAAGAAGGCGGCGCTGCTGATCCAGCGCAATCACGCGCGCAGTTTCGTGACCGTCGATCTGAAGTAAAGCGCAAGCGCTGCGGCGGGATAATTGAAATGTCCGCCGCGTGCGCCGTTCTCGGTTAGAAGGACCGGGCCGTCCTGGGCCGGGCCGTCTGACCGGAGAACCAACATGTCCCGCTACCACGCACGCATCACTGGAAAGGACCAGGCGGCATTGGCCGATCTCGTGACGAAACACAAGGTCACGGTCGCGCGCCATACGATCGAGAAGGTGCAAGGCGGCTATCGCGTCGACGCGCACGCCTCCAATGCGCAGATCAAGGCGCTCGAAGCGGACGGCTACCAGGTCGAACGGCTGGAGGATGCCGAAGCGCAAGGCAAGGCGCGCCAGGCGGAGATGCGCGAGCCACTGGCCGCGCCGCACGCGGCCGATGCGTTGTCCGTCGCAGCGGGCACCGGCTATCTCGATGTCGTGCAGATCGAGGCGGCGCTGGCGGCAGCAAGCGCCGCGCCCAACGATGCGTTCACGAAGCTGATCAAGCTGCCGCATGCCACCTGGGAAAAGCGCACCTGTCACGCGTTGAAGATCGGCAAAGGCAGCGGCGCGGCGCGTCCCGGCATCTATTTGCTGGGCGGCGTGCATGCGCGCGAATGGGGAAGCCCGGATATCCTGATCCATTTCGTGCAGTTGCTCGCCAACGCGTATACCACGCACCAACCGGTCAAGATCGGCAGCCGAACGTTCACGGCGGCGGATATCAGGCACGTGGTCGAAGCCAAAGACCTGTTCGTGTTTCCGCAAGCGAATCCCGACGGCCGCCACTACAGCATGTCGACCGAGTCGATGTGGCGCAAGAACCGCCGGCCCGCGCCGGCGGGACATAGCAAGCCGCAATGCTGCGGCGTCGATATCAACCGCAACTACAATTTTCTGTGGAATTTCCCGCAGTACTTCGATCCCGAAAGTCCGATCACCAATTCCACCGATCCCTGCGACTACGAGGTGTATATCGGCCCCGCCGCCGAATCGGAGCCGGAAACGAAGAACGCCGTATGGATGTTCGACACCTATCCGAACATCCGTTACTTCATCGATCTGCACAGCTATTCGGAAGACATTCTGTACAACTGGGGCGACGACGAGAACCAGAGCGGTCATCCCGACATGAACTTCCAGAACCCCGCCTACGACGGCAAGCGCGGCATTGCCAACGACAAGGCCTATCGCGAGTACATCGCGACGGCGGACAAGAAGATCGCCGTCGATCTCGCGAACGAAATGCGCGACGCGATCAAGGCGTCGCGCGGCCGCGTGTACAAGACCGAGCAGGCGATGAGCCTGTACCCGACGGCGGGCACGTCCGACGACTATGCGTTCAGCCGTCACATCGTCGACGCGAAGAAGGCGAAGGTGTTCTCCTATACGGTGGAATGGGGCAGCAAGGACAATCCGACGCCGTTCCACCCGCCGTACCCGGAGATGAAGCAGATCATCGACGAGGTGACGTCGGGGCTGCTGGCGTTTTGCATTGCGGCGAAGTGACGGCGCTACCGTGTCACTGCCCTTTGATCAGCATGACACGGTGACGCGATCCTTCGAGCCTGTGCTGCGCGACTTGCTGATACGTGTCGCTGTCGTACCAGGCACGGGCTGCCGTCACCGACGGAAATTCGAGTATGACCGTCGCTTCGGCTGGATCGCCTTCCAGCATCTGTTGCGTGCCATAGGCGGCGAGCACCTTGTGCGGGTAGCCGTCGAAGCTGTCGCGCACCTTCGAGTGGTATGCGTCGAGCGCCGCCTGGTCCTGCGTGCTTTCGCGCGTGAAAATCATGTAAGCCGTCAAGACGGTTCTCCTGCGTGTGACAGGATTGCGCGTTCACGCGACGCGGCCCGTCCGCGCGCAAACTGAATGGCGGTTTGCGCGACGCGCTCTCCAAGGTGTCGTGCCGTGTCCAGATCGGCTTGCGGCGGCGCGGCGTCGGCGCCTTCGTCGGCATTCGATTGCGCGGCCGCGCCCAGAAAGAAGCCAAGCCGGTTCGCATCCTGTTCGCTGCCGCGCGTGCTGTTGTTGCCGGGCGGCAAGCCAAGGCTGATCCAGTGCATGCCGTGCTGGGCAGCGAAGATCGCGAACTGCATCAACGTCGCGAGCTTGTCGCCCGAGCGCGATGCGGAGTTCGTGAAGCCCGCCGCCAGCTTGTCTTTCCATGCACTCGTGAAGAACGCGCTGGAACTGGCGTCCATGAACGATTTGAACGCTGCCGACGCGCTGCCCATATACGTCGGCGCGCCGAACACGATCGCGTCGGCGGATTCGAGCGCGGCCCACTCGTCTTGCGCCTGCTCGACGCTCAGCAGCAACGCCCTGGCGCCGGGCGTTTGTGCAACGCCGGCGCTGACGGCCTGCGCCTGCCGCGCAGTGTGGCCGTAGCCGCTATGAAATACGATTGCAATCGTGACTTCTTCCATGGTGGTTGTCGAATTCATGTCGCCTGGTAGAGAGATGCCCGTCCGCGATTCGCGATCGGGCAACGGATCAGCGTGCTGCCACGGTCGTCACGCGGCCACGGAATCGACGGCTTCGAGAAATTCGGCAACGGTCATTGCGTCGTGGCCGAACGTCGGATAGGAAATCGACAGCGCGGCTTCGTGCGCCGCTTCCGTAAAGTCGGCGACGGCATCGGTGATGAACGTCACGTGAAAGCCGGCTTCGAGCGCATGACGGCCGGTCCCTTCGATGCAGGTCTGCGATGTCAGTCCGGCCAGCACGACTTTCTCGATGCCGTTCGCCCGGAGTTGCGCTTCCAGATCCGTGCCGATGAACGAGTCGAACATCCGGTGACGACTCACTACGATTTCGCCTGCCCGCGGACGCAGCGGCGCGTAGAAGTCCGCGCCGTAAGTCCCTTTGCGCAGCACCTCGTTGGCGAGCGCCCATTGCATACGCGGATGGACATGCTTGATGTCGTCGAAACTGTGCTCATCGGTGCCGTGCGGTGCGAAGATGATCTTCATACCCGCTGCGCGCGCGCCTTCGAGCAGTTGCGCGACGTGCACCACGAAACCCGTCTTGTCGAGCATGGGCGCAATCGACGCGTGCAGCTTGCCGTCGTCGGCGAGAAAGTCGTTCAGCACGTCGATGAGCACGAGTGCCGTGGTTTGAACGGGATAGATACGATCGTTCATTTTGCAGATCCTGAATGAGTGCGCCAGCAGCGGCGTGCGTCCGAACCGTCGAACTGAACCGCCAGGCCGTTGGTGGCATCATGTACGAGCCGCGCGTGCCGCACTACGGGCTTGCGGCAAACAACACCTATTCGTGAAGCAAATGAGTGATCGATTCCAGGAGCTGCATGTGTTCGTGCGCGCTGCCGAAACGGGCAGCTTCTCCGCAACGGCGCGCGAACTCGGGCTGTCGCAGCCTTCCGTGTCGCGGATCGTCTCCGAGCTCGAAGCGCGTCTCGGCACGACGCTGCTGTTGCGCAGCACGCGCAATATCGTGCCGACGGAGGCAGGCAAGGCGTTTCTGCTCAGAGGCCGGAAGCTGCTGCGCGAACTCGAAGAAGCCGACGACGAAGCGCGGCACGTCGGTGGCCTGAGCGGCGTGCTGCGCGTGGCGACGTCAGCCATCGTCGGCGTGCGCACGCTGATTCCGAGCCTGCCTGTGTTCCTGAAGGCGCATCCGGCGTTGCGCATCGAGCTTCTGACATCCGACAGCATGCAGGACCTGATCGCCGAAGGCGCCGATCTCGCCGTCCGCTTCGGCGAGCTGGAGGATTCCGGCTTCGGCGCGCGCAAGATCGGCATGGTGCCGCGCATGCTGGTCGCTTCCCCCGGCTACCTGAGGGAGCGAGGCATCCCGGCCACGCTGGACGAACTCGCCGCGCATGACATCGTCACCGGCCCGTCGGGCCCGTCGCGTGAAACATGGACCTTCGAGCACGATGGCGTTCCCGTGTCGATCAAGGTCCACGCGCGCGTGTTCGTCGGCGCGGCAGAGGGCGTCATTGCCTGCGTCCGCGAAGGCCTCGGCATCGCGATGGCGAAGCAATGGCTTTGCGAGCCTGAGCTGCAGTCTGGACAGTTGGTCACGGTGCTGGACGACTACCGCCTGCCGTCCGCGCCAATTCATGCCGTCTTTCCTGAGGGCGCGCAGCCGTCGCAAAAGGTGCGACTCTTCACCGATCATCTGATCGAAGTCTTCTCTGCGCTGCATGGCGATACGCGCTTCGCGCCGTATCGAAAGTTTGCTGTCGAGCGGACTTCATAGCTGGCGCAATCGTTTGCGATGCGCGTTTTCGTGTCTGGGCTGAAGGCGGCACCGCGCCCGGTTTTTCCGACCCACGCGCCCAACTGAGACGCACGGTAAAGCCTCGCCGCCAGGCAGGGTTATCGTTGTTCGAAAAGAGCCGGACAGATCGCGCGGCGGTGCGTCATGAAGATCGATGGCACCGTGGCCGCGTCGACGCCGCTCCGCTGTCCTCAGGGACAGTCGGGCGCGGCCTGCCGGGCAGCGACGGGTGACGATCGGGGGCCAACATGGTGGCAACAAGAATTGAAACGCCGGCGGATGTCGGGACGCTGCGCTCAGCGAGCCTGGCCGACGTCGAGCTGGAACATCTGGAAAGGATGGTTCAGTACGTGGTTCGCCGGACGGAAACGGATGACGTGTCGAAGCTCGACTACGACTACTGGGCGAAGCGCCTGCGCAAGCTCGCGCAGACTTACGATCTGGTGACGACGCAACGGCAGCGGGTCATCGCGCTGCTCGATCTGCTCGAACGGGAAATGCTGTATCAGGCGCGCAGTCTGAAGGCGGCGACGTTCCAGCCGTAGTGTGGGAGTGTCGTGGCGCTGCCGCGTGGATCGGCTAGAACAGCATGCCCAGCGCCGTCTCCAGCACCATGCGCTTGAACTTCTTCTCATGCTGCGGCAGCGATGAGAACGCCAGCATCAGGTGGCTGTACGCGACGGTCTTGCTGATCGCGTTCAGCAGCATGAAAAACATCAGCTCCGCGTCCTTGACCTTCAGCGCGTCCTGCCGCGCGGCGTCGGCGAAGATCGGCACCAGCGCGTCGTGATACGGGCGCACCAGCCGCTCGATCAGCACGTTGAGCCGCTCGCCTTCTTCCGTCGCCGCCGTCGAAAAGAAAATGCCCACGTCGGGGTCGCCGAACACCTCGTCGATGAATCTCGCCACCGCCATTTCCACCCGCGCCTTCGCGTCCAGCGGCGCGGTCCGCAACGCCAGCGTCGCGTCGACCATCGGCGCCATCTGGTCGGCGATCTGCTCGACGACGGCCAGCCACAACGTTTCTTTCGATCCGAAATGATGCGCGACGAGTGCCGCATCGACGCCTGAGTCGCGCGCGATCTCGCGCACGCTCGTTGCCTCGAATCCCCGTTTGCCGAAACTCTTGCGTGCATTGCGCAGGATCAGGTCCGGCCCGACCGATGCCGTCGACGCCGGGCGTCCGCGTGCGCGTTTCTTGTCCTTCTGGGGCTCTGCTGTTGCCGTCACGTCTTTCATTCGAATGAGCTTGCCGATCGTCAGATCACGCGTGAGTTTAACCGAGCGCCCGAGGGGCGGCCGAAGTGGGCCGCGCGACGCATGCGTTTGACACGAACGTCCGGCGCCGTTACGATCTCGATATTCATCACGTGTTGAATTAATCATGCCAGAACGCATACGGATCGAAGAGCACGCCGATGTCTGGTGTCGGACTGTCGTGGCGATTCGCAATTTCGACGTCACACCGGAACCCGTCGCAACACCACGCCCGGAACGTCCGGCGCGCCGCAGGCCGCGCACAGCAGCATGCTGGGATGGGCGAAGCCAGCCGACGGTACGCGTGCTCGACAAGCCGACCGCGCAGACGCTGACGGTTTCATGGTGCGACGCCCGCACGGGCCACTACGGCTATCAGACATGGCGCGTGAACATCGCGCGCCGGGCGGGACAATGCGTGCTGACGGGCCGCAGCATCGCGGCGGGCGAAACCGTCTACTGCCCGCGCGCGAACGGCACGCCGCCGGGCAACGCGGGCGCGATGATCGTCGCGTCAGGCGTCGATATCTGACGCAAATGGCGTCGAAGGCCGCCCAAGGTGGCAGGACAGGGCGCAATGTCGCGCAATGGAGACACGGAAAGACTTCGAAATATTGCGCAATCGATGCGCAATCACGCAACGGACGGGCGGTTTGCGGTCTGTCCGAGGCTTGCCGGCGCGATGATGGACGACGGGTTGTGTTTTAATCACGGGTACTGTGGTTGTCTTTCAACGTATCTGCACTCCATCACTATCAGATGTCCCCCGTCGTCAAGTCCGAACTGCTGGAAAAACTGTGGGCGCGCATGAGCGAGCGCGGGGATTTCCCGATGCTCTCGCAGGCGTTGCGCACCACCGTGTCGGCGATGAATAACGACGATCTGGACTTCACGTCGCTCGTGCAGGTCGTGCTTTCGGATGTCGGCCTCACGCAAAAGGTGCTGCGGCTCGCCAATTCGGCGATGTATGTCGCATTCGGCGGCAACATCACCACCGTGACTCGCGCGCTGATGGTGCTCGGCATGGATACCGTCGGCCATCTCGTGGTCGGGATGAAGATCGTCGATCACTTTCATCACAGCGCGCCGCACCGGATCGACGCCAAGCTCGAACTGAACCGCGCGCTGCTATGCGGAACGGTTGCGCGCCGCATCACGGAAGGCGTCGATCTGCGCGTCGCGGAAGAAGCCGTGGTGTGCGCGCTGATGCGTCAGGTGGGCCGGCTGCTGGTGGCGTTCTATCTGGAAAGCGAATGGGACCGGCTGCGCCGCACGGCGGCGACCGACCAGATCGACGACAGCGAGGCCTGTGCGCAGCTGCTGGGCGTGAGCTTCGAGGAAATCGGCTGCGAGGCGGCGCGCCGCTGGCGTCTGCCGGAGACGATCTCGGCGGGGATGCAGACCATCGGTGCGGCATCGGACGAGCCGCTCTCGGAGCATGTGCGCTGGCTGCGGGCCGTCAACAGCTATTCGACGGAAGTGGCCAACGCGCTCGTGACTCACCAGCCGGGCGACGAACTGGAGCGACGGCTTGCCGAACTCGCCAGTCTCTACAGCGACGCGCTGAGGATCGACGCCGCCAGGCTCGACGCGCTCAGCGCGGCGTTGATCGACGAAGAAAGCAACGAAGGGCTGATGCAGGAGATTTCCGAACTGCGCGCACATGCCGACGCGATCGTACGCACCGGCAAGTCGGCGCAGGCGCGTCTGTCGGCCGGTCTCGAAGACTTGCGCGCGCTGCCGTCGAGCAAGGCGCTCCTGCCCGTGCTGACGCTGGCTTCCGAAACCATTCTGGCGGGCCTGTCGATGTCGCGCACGCTGGTGTTCGTGCGCCAGGCCGACGCGCGCTATCACGCGCGCATCGGCTTCGGCCCCGACATGGAGCGCATGCTGCCGACGCTCAACTTCGGCGCGGGTTTCCAGCCCGACGTATTCCATCTCGCGATCGCGAACCCGGTCGGCATCTTCATCGAAAACGCGCACGAGCCGCGCATGGAAGCGCGTCTGCCGGACTGGTTCAAGGCGCATCTCGCCGATGCGCAGGCGTTCGTGCTGCTGCCCGTGAAAGCCAACGACACGACGGTCGCGCTCGTGTACGGCGACTGGACCGACGTGCAGGCCGTGCACAAGATCACGCAGCCGGAAATGGCGATTCTCAACGAACTGACGCGTGAGTTGAGCCGTTTCTTTTTCGGCGCGAATCTCGAAGAAGCGGAAATGCTGTGAGCTTGCCGTGCGTGACGCGGCGCGCAGGCGCGCGCGTCGACGCATAGGCGTTCAGCGTTGCCAGCCCGCCAGCAGTGCGGGCAAGCGCGCCATCTCTTCGAATACCTCGGCGACGCCGATCGCTCGCAACGCTTCCTTCGAGCTATGGCCTTTCTCGCTGGGACTGAAGCCGAACACGGTTGCGCCCGCCGCGCGGCCCGCCGTGGCGCCCGTCACGGTGTCTTCGATGACCGCGCAACGCGCAGGATCGACGCCGAGCCCCGCAGCTGCGGCGAGATAAACGTCAGGGTGCGGCTTGTTGCGCGGCGTCTCCTGGCCGCTGAAGATCCGTCCTTCGAAGTCGTCGAGTATGCCGGCTTTCGCGAGCTGCAAGCGTAGCTTGATGCGGTCCGCGCCGGAGGCCACGGCGATCCGTCCATCGAGCCGCGCATGCAACGCGGCGACGGTTTCGCGGATGCCTTCGATCGCCGTCACATCGCGTTCGAGCGCGGCATTGCGACGTTCACGGAAGGTTTCGAGCCAGGCGGGGGTGATGCGCACGCCCGTTTTCGCTTCGATCAGCGGCGCTTCGTCCATCACGGTCTTGCCGACGAAGATCGACATCGCTTCGTCGACACTCAGATGCCAACCCAGTTCGCCGAGCATCGCTGCCAGCACGGTATTGGTGATCGTTTCCGAATCGACGAGCACGCCGTCGCAATCGAATAACACAGCGTCGAAGGGGAAAGCAGACATCGCGGTCCTTTGTGGGTCGGTCAAAACCCATAAGCGTACCGCGATTGGAGACAGGATGCGCTGAAGTGGCCGCGCGCCATCGCCGCGGCGGCCACAATCAGACGATCAGAAGCGGTGACGCAGACCGACGCGCGTCACGAACTGCGTGTTCGCGCCCGCATTGCCGATGAACGACGACGACGAGCCGATCTCCGCCTGCACGGGCACGTTGCGGCCCGCGACGACGTTGCTGCCCGACGCCTTCTGATAGATCCCCAGCAGGTAGACATCGGTGCGCTTGGACAGCGCGTAGTCGACCGAGCTGTTGATCTGGTGCCACTTGCCTTCGAAGCGGTCGTCGAGCTTCGAGAACGTGTAGCCGAGGCCTGCCGACAGCGCCGGCGTGAAGCCCCAGCGACCGCCGATTTCATAGTTGTTCAGCTTCGACGATTCGCCCGACAGCGGCTCGAACTTCGTGTGCGTCCAGTTCGCGAACACGAGACCGGAAGCGATCGCGTAGCGCGCACCGACACCGAAGGTTTCGAGGTCGCGCAGGCCGAGCGTGTTGACGTTCGCGATGCTCACGCTGAAGGCGGGCGTCGCGCCGCTCGGGAAGCGGATGTTCGTGTAGGCCGCACCGATGCCGAACGGACCGTTCGCGTAGTTCGCGCCGAAGCTGTACGTGCTCGACGAGCCTTGCGTGGTCGTCGTGCCCGCCGTCGTGGTCGGCGTGCCTGCGAACTGCGTCGAGTTCGAGAAGCCGTACATCGCGCCGAACGTCAGGCCGGCGAAGTTCGCGCTGCTGAACTTCACTGCGTTGTTGATGCGGCTCGAGGTCAACTGGTCGAGATCGTTGATGTGATACGCGTAGTTGCCGGCGGGCGTCTGGCTGCCCATCGTGTAGTTCGCGCCGATGTAGTCGGTCGAGAACGAGTACTGACGGCCGAACGTCAACGCGCCGATACCGTCCTTCGCCACACCCACGAATGCCTGACGGCCGAACAGCGCGCCGCCCTGGCCCGAGGTGCCGTCGCCCGTGCTGAAGCCGCTTTCGAGCACGAACAGCGCCTTCAGTCCACCGCCGAGGTCTTCCGTGCCGCGCAGGCCCCAACGGCTGCCCGACGCGACGCCGTCGCCGTATTTGACGAGGCTGTCGTGTCCCGTCGACGTCGCCACCTTGTTTGCGTAGGTGATACCGGCATCGAGCAGGCCGTACAACGTGACGCTGCTTTGTGCGTGCGCAGCGATGCCGAAACTCCCGAGAGCCGCTGCGGCCAGGATGGTCTTTTTCATTCTCTTCCTTCTTGTAGTGAATGCCTGCGCGCACGTTGGCGGCGAGCGCGCGGCATGGCGTGAAAATGGACTGCTAAAGGCGGCACGAAATGTCAAATCGAGCAGGGGCCTCATGCGTGGGCGCACGATTTCGCGTTTCGATGCCGGAGTAATCCTGTGGGTGCGGCGTGCGATGAGACAGCCGCGTGTGTTGCTGACGTCCTGTCGTCCTGCTTTCGTGGAGCGGACGGACTGCCTGAAGCACCGCTGGACTCGCGTCCAGCCATGCCGTTGTGCTGCGGGGAATATAACGAGATGTTAGCGGGCAGTAAACATTTGCGCGGCGAGTTGTAGCCTTTTGTCCACAAAAACGTCACACGCGGATCATTCGATGATCTTGAAGTGTCTGCTTGACGGATTGTATGACAGGAATATAATCCAACCCATCGACCGGCCGACTTCGTTCCGCAGCAAACGCAATACGGAACGTAACAGCGGCGCACAAGAAAACGCTAACGTCACGGAGACAGCATCATGCAGATGGATGCCAGTATCGGAGCGCGCCTGGACAGACTGCCTCTGTCCGGCTTCCATTGGCGTCTGCTGGGCCTGATCGCGGCCGGCATGTATTTCGATTCGTTCGACATCTATATCGCCGGCACCGTGCTCGCCGCGATGATCCATAGCGGCGAATCCACGCTCAGCCTCAACGCGACGTTCGTCTCCGTCACCTTCATCGGCATGATGACGGGCGCGTGGCTTTCCGGGCTGCTCGGCGACCGCTTCGGGCGCCGCTTCTGCTATCAGTTCAATCTCGGCATCTACGGCTTTGCATCGATTGCCGCGGCGCTCGCGCCGTCGATCTACTGGCTGATCTTCTTCCGTCTGGTGATGGGCGTCGGCATGGGCGCGGAGATCGTCGTCGGCTACGGCACGCTGAGCGAGTTCATTCCCGCGGACTGGCGCGGCCACTTCGGCACCATCCTCAATCTGATCATCAACACGTCGCTGTTCCTGTCGACCTTCCTCGGCTGGCTGATCGTGCCGCAGTACGGCTGGCGCTGGATGTTCGCGATCGCGGGATGCGGCGCGCTGTTCGTGTGGTTCCTGCGCAAGTCGATGCCGGAGTCGCCGCGCTGGCTCGCGTCGCGCGGACGCACCGACGAGGCGCGCGAGATCGTCGAACGCATCGAAACGGCCTGCGGTAATGCGGTCAGTTATCCGGCCAACGCACCCGAACAACCGTCGACGCGCGAGTTCTATGCGAACGACACGGGCCGTCTGTCTGATCTTTTCTCGCGCCGGCTGCTCACGCGCACCATCACGGCCATCACGGTGCTCGTCGCGCTGTTCACGGTCAACTACGCATTCGTCAGCTGGATACCGACGTTTCTCGTCAAGCAGGGACACAGCGTCTCGAGCTCGCTCGGTCTGACGGCCGTGATGTTTGCGGGCGGTCCGATTGGCTCGCTGATCGCTTTTGCGCTCGCCGAGCACCTGGGCCGGAAGTGGGGCATCGTATTGTTTTCGCTCGTGTGCGTGGCCTTCGGTGTCGCGTATCCGTTCGCGCAGTCCGCGGTGGCGATCACCGCGCTCGGCTTCGCGATTACCTGCTGCATCTACGTGCTGTCGTCGTTCAGCGTCGCGACGTATGTGCCCGAACTGTTCCCGACGGAACTGCGTCTGCGCGGCTCGGGCCTCGCGAACACGGTGGGCCGCGCGGTCAGCATCGTCGTGCCGTATGCGGTGGCGAGCGCGTTCATGCGCTTCGGCATTGCGGGTGTGCTGACGCTGATCGTCGCCACGCTGCTGATCCAGGCGCTGATCGTCGGCGTGCTCGGCGCGGAAACGAAGCAGCGTTCGCTCGAATCGATTGCGGCAGACGCCAGCGTGACGAGCGAGGAAGCCATCGAAGGCGGCGCGACGGCAGCCATGAAATAGCGCCGCACTGCCCACGCCGCGACGCATCGCTACACACACACAAAGGACACTCGAGACATGTCATCGCCCGTTGAGAACTACCGTATCTACGCAGTCAAGTACGCGCATTTCGAGCGCCGTTCAGGCGACAACTTCATCGGCGGCGATTCGCATGACGTGCCGATGCCGCTCGATTACTTCGTCTGGGCCGTAGTGGGTGAGTCGCGCACGTTCATCGTCGACACGGGCTTCGACCAGCCGATGGCCGACAAGCGCGGCCGCACGATCACGAACACGGTGGAGCGCGGCCTCAAGCAGATCGGCATACGCGCCGACGACGTCGAAGACGTGATCATCACGCACATGCACTATGACCACGCGGGCAATAGCGCGCTGTTTCCGCGCGCGCGTTATCACCTTCAGGATCGCGAGATGGCGTATTGCACCGGGCGCTGCATGTGTCATCACGCATTGAGTCATCCGTTCGAACCGGAAGACGTGAAGTCGATGGTCGGCCGTCTGTTCGATGGACGCGTGCAGTTTCATGATGGCGCTTCGGAAATCACGCCGGGGTTGAGCGTGCATTGGGTCGGCGGACATACGAACGGCTTGCAGGTCGTGCGCGTGCATACGGAGTGCGGCTGGGTCGTGCTGGCGTCGGATGCATCGCACTTTTACGCGAACATGCAGGAGCATCGGCCGTTCCCCGTCGTCTACAACGTCGGCGACATGCTCGAAGGTTACGAGGCTGCGCATCGGCTGGCGAGTTCGCCCGAACACGTGATTCCGGGCCACGATCCCGCCGTGCTGACGCGCTATCCGTCGCATGATCGCGAGACGGAAGGCTGGATCGTGCGGCTCGACGCGCACGCGCGCTGAGCGGGGCGGCACTCATGACGCTGAAAGGCAAAGGCGCTTTAGTAACGGGTTCGTCGAACGGCCTCGGTCTCGCGATGGCGCGAGCACTCGCAGGCGCAGGCTGCGACATCGTCTTGCACGGACTCGAAGCGCCGCAGCAGATGACGCAGACCACGGACGAGCTGGCATCCGCGTTCGACGTGAACGTCGCCTATGTGCAGGCGGATCTCGCGACTCCGGCAGGCGTCGATGCGCTGATCGGCGCCGCGCGCGAACGCGTGAAGACGCTCGACGTGCTGATCAACAACGCAGTCGTGCGGCATTTCGCCGGTATCGAATCGTTCCCGATGGAGCAGTGGAACAACGCGCTCGCCGTGAATCTGACAGCCGCATTCCGCGCGATCCAGCTGACCTTGCCCGGCATGCGCGAGCGCGGCTGGGGACGCATCTTCAACATGACGTCGGTGTACGGCGCGCGTGCGGTCGCCAATCGCGTCGACTACGTCACGACGAAGACGGCGCTGCTCGGGCTCACGCGCTCGGTGGCCATCGAGACGCTGAATCAGGGCATCACGTGCAATGCGATCTGTCCGGGCTCGGTGCTCACGCCGAACATCGACGGACGCATCAATGCGTTGATGGACGACAGCGGCCTGAATCGCAGCGATGCCGTGCGCGAGTTCCTCAAAGGCAAGCAGCCGACGGGCGAACTGGTCGAGGCTGCGCATGTCGGCGAGATGGTCGTGTTTCTGTGCGGACCGGCCGCGAGCCAGATCACAGGCGCGATGATGCCGATAGAAGGAGGCTGGCTTGCAGGCTGATTCCATCGATGCCAACGCATTGCGCAGCGGCACATTGACCCGCAGCCTGGCGCGCTTCGTCGCAGGCACGCAGTGGCGCGACTTGCCCGCCAACGTGCGCAACGAAGCGAAGCGCTCGCTCGTCAATTACTTCGCGGTTGCGTTGGCGGGCTCGAACGATCCCACGCTCGACAAGGCCGTCCATGTCTATCAGCGTTTTCGCGCGGATGAAAGCGCCAGCATCGTCGGGCGCAGCGAGCGCACGGACATGCTGAACGCAGCCGCGCTCAACGCGATGAGCGCGAACGTCTACGACTTCGACGACACGCATATCCCGACCATCATTCATCCCACCGCGCCCGTGGCGGCCGCGCTGTTCGCGCTTGCCGAATCGCGTTCGATGAGCGGCGAAGCGTTGCTGCTCGCGTTCGTGCTCGGTGTCGAGGTGGAATGCCGGATCGGCAACGCGGTGTCGCCGGAGCACTATCAGCGCGGCTGGCACATCACGTCGACATGCGGCGTGTTCGGCGCGGCTGCCGCCGTGGCGAAGGCGCTCGAACTCGATGAGCAACACATCGCATGGGCGCTCGGTAACGCATCGGTGCAAACGGGCGGACTCGTCGAAACGCTCGGCACGATGTCGAAGAGCATCAGTGTCGGCAACGCGGCGCGCAATGGGTTGCTGTCCGCGCTGCTTGCCGAAGACGGTTTCTCCGGCCCGGACGCGCCGCTCGAAGGCGAGCGCGGCTTTCTGCGCGTGGCCGCTTCACAGCCGGTTTGGAGCGCGCTCACGCAGGAACTCGGGCACGAGTGGGAACTGCTGAAGAACACCTATAAGCCGTATCCGTGCGGCGTCGTGCTGAACCCGGTGATCGACGCGTGCCTCGATCTGCGCCGCGACGCGCGCTGGTCGCTTGCAGACATCGAACAGATCGAATTGACGGGGCATCCGCTGCTGCGCGAGCGCACCGACCGGCCGGGCGTGCGCACGGGCCGCGAATCGCAAGTCAGCGCGCAGCATGCGGTCGCCGTGGTGCTGTCGCGCGGCGAGGCGGGTCTCGATGAATTCACTGATGCCGCCGTTGCCGATCCGTCGCTACGCGCGCTCGGCAGCCGCCTGCGTTTTATCGATAACGCGTCGTGGCCCGTCGAATCCGCGCAGGTAACGATCGTGCTGCGTTCGGGCGAACGCGTCGAACACCGCGTGCATGCCGCGCGCGGCAGCCTCGCGGCGCCGCTCGCCAACGTCGAACTGGCGGACAAACTGCACCAACTGGCCGCGTATTCGCGTTCGGGCGTCGATGCGCAAGCGTTGATCGACAGATTGTGGAAGTTCGAGACCGAACAAAACGCGGCCGCGGTGATGGGTCTCGCGCGCGCTCATGGTTCGGATTGAGCCGGAATTTTTTCATTCACGAGGATTGTCATGTCGAGTAGTCAGGCATCAAATCAGCAGCACGGTCCGTCGCTCGGATTCGTCGGCGTCGGCACGATGGGTCGGCCGATGGCGCGGCGGCTGGTCGAAGCGGGTCATACGGTAATCGTTTACGACCGCGATGAAGCTGCCGTCGCGGAACTCAAGGCGGCGGGCGCTCAAGTCGCGGCGTCGGTGCGCGACGTGGCCGACCGCGCGCGCATCGTGTTCACGAGCCTGCCCACGCCCGCGATCTTCAAACAGGTCGCGCTCGGCGAAGGTGGCCTGATCGACGGCAGCGCGATCAAGGTGCTGGTCGATCTGTCCACGGTCGGCTCGCGCATCGAAAAGGAAGTGGCCGAAGGGCTGCTCGCAAAAGGAATCGAAACCGTCGATGCACCCGTCAGCGGCGGCGCGGCGGGCGCGAAGAAGGGCACGCTCGCGATCATGGCGGCGGGCAGCCCCGTCGCGCTCGAAGAGGTGCGCGGCCTGTTCGACGTGCTGGGCAAAACGTTCGTCGTCGGCGACAAGGCGGGGCAAGGGCAATTGCTGAAGCTGCTGAACAACATGCTGTCGTCGACGGCGTTCGCGATCACGTCCGAGGCGTTCGTTGCGGGCATGCGCGGCGGTCTGGACCCGGAAGTGATGATGTCGGTGATCAATGCGGGCAGCGGCAAGAACGGCGCGACGCTCGACAAGTTTCCGAAGCACGTGCTGCCCGGCACCTTCGATTTCGGCTTTCCCGTCGGCAGCGTCTGCAAGGACATCGGTCTTGCCGTCGACGAATGCCAGGCGCTCGGCGTGCCGATGTGGGTGGGCAGCGTCGCGCGCCAGATGTGGAACTACGCCGCCATGCAGGACGGCGCCGCGCGCGATATGACGGAACTCGTCAAATACGTCGAACGCTGGTCGTCGGTCGACGGCCTTGAAGATTGAAGCAATACCGAACCGAAAGCACAGTACAAAATACGGAGAACACCATGATCGTTGAAATGCGTATCTATCACTGCGCGCCGACGCGCCTTCCCGCCTTACTCGACCGCTTCACGACGCACACGCTTGGATTCTTCGAGAAGTACGGCATCCAGCAGATCGGTTTCTGGACCACGCTGATCGGCCCGAGCAATCACGCGCTCACCTACATGATCCAATGGGAAAGCCTCGCCGAGCGCGAGCAGAAGTGGAACGCGTTTCAGGCCGACGCCGACTGGATCGCGACGCGCGCCGCGACGGAAGCGCAGCGGCCGATTGTCGAGCGCATCGAGAATCACTTCCTCACGCCGACCTCGTTCTCCGCGCTGCGCTAGGAGACGGACGTCATGACAGACAGGAAACGCATCGGTTTCATCGGGCTCGGCATGATGGGCGCGCCGATGGTGCAATGCCTCACCAACGCGGGCTTCGCGCTTTACATCGACGACGCGGACGCCGCGCGCGCCGACACGCTCGCCGCGCAAGCGGGCGCGCAGCGTTTGACACGCGACAATGCCGCGTCGCTCGACGTATTGATCACGATGCTGCCGAATTCGGCCATCGTCGAAAGCGTGCTGCTCGGCGGCGGTCGTGATGGTTGGGCGAGTCGGCTCGCGAAAGGCGCCGTCGTGATCGACATGAGTTCGTCGGAGCCGGAACGTTCGCGCAAGCTCGGCGCGATGCTCGAAGAACGCGGCCTCGCGTATCTGGACGCGCCCGTATCCGGCGGCGTGAAGAAAGCGAAGGAAGGCACGCTGGCGATTCTCGTCGGCGGTCGCGAGGAAGTGCTCGCGCAGTGCCAGCCCGTGCTCGAAGCGATGGGCAAGAGCATTCTGCATATCGGCGGCGCGGGATCGGGTCATGCGGCGAAGGCGCTGAACAACTATGTGTCGGCGGCGGGACTCGCGGCGACCGTCGAGGCGCTGCTCGTCGCACAACGTTTCGGCATCGAGCCGGACGTGATGACGGACGTGCTGAACGCGTCGTCGGGCCGCAGCAATACATCGGAAAACAAGGTCAAGCAGTTCATGCTGAGCGGCACGTTCGCGTCCGGCTTCGCACTGCAATTGATGAACAAGGACCTGAAGATCGCCCATGCGCTCGCGCAGTCGGTCGGCTATCCGATGACGCTCGGCGACACGGTCACGGCCGTGTGGGGCGAAGCCGCGCAACGTTCGACGCCCGCCACCGACCACACTGAAATGTATCGCCTGCTCGATCGCGATGCGTCTTGATTCTGGACAGGAACCTGCCATGTCACATGCAGCGCAGTTTTATATCGACGGACGCTGGGTCGAACCGGCATCCGCCCGCTGGTTCGACATCGTCGATCCAGCCACGGAAGCACCGTTCGAGCGGCTCGCGCTCGGCAATGCGGCAGATGTCGACCGCGCGGTCGCTGCCGCGCGCCGCGCGTTTCCCGCGTGGTCCGCGACGAGCGTCGCGGAACGCGTCGCGTTGTTGCGGCGCGTGCTGCAGATCTACGAACGCCGCTACGACGAGTTCGCCGAAGCGATGCGCCGCGAGATGGGTGCGCCCGTCACGTTCGCGCGCAACGGCCAGGCGGCGCGCGGCCCCGCGCATCTGAATGCGTTGATCGACGTGCTGGAACGCTTCGAATTCGAAGAGCAGCGCGGCAGCACGCGCGTCGTGCTCGAGGCAATCGGCGTGTGCGGTCTGATTACGCCGTGGAACTGGCCCGTCAACCAGATCGTCGTCAAGATCGCGCCCGCGCTTGCAGCCGGTTGCACGATGGTGCTCAAGCCGAGCGAGTATTCGCCGCTGAGCGCGCTGCTCTTCACGGAAGTGCTCGATGAAGCGCAAGTGCCTGCCGGCGTGTTCAATCTCGTGAATGGCGATGGTCCGGGTGTCGGCGAGGCAATTGCGAGCCATCCGGATATCGACATGGTGTCGTTCACGGGCTCGACGCGCGCGGGCGTGCTGGTCGCGCAGTCGGCCGCGCCGAGCGTCAAACGCGTCGCGCAGGAACTGGGCGGCAAGTCCGCGAACATCCTGCTCGACGATGTCGATCTCGAAGAGGCCGTCAAGCGTGGCGTCGCGGCATGCTTCGTGAACTCCGGCCAGTCGTGCTCGATTCCGACGCGCATGCTGGTGCCGCGTCATCTGATGAACGACGCCGCGCAGATTGCGAAGCGCGCGGCGGAACTGTATCGCGTCGGACCGACGGATGACGCTTCGACGCAACTCGGCCCGCTCGTCAACCGCAACCAGTTCGAACGCGTGCAGGCGCTGATCCAGAAGGGCATCGACGAAGGCGCGCGGCTCGTGACGGGCGGCCCGGGCTTGCCCGAGGGCATCGATAAAGGTTATTACGCAAAGCCGACGGTCTTCGCCGACGTCACGCCCGACATGACGATAGCGCGCGAGGAAATCTTCGGGCCGGTGCTGTCGATGATTCCGTACGACAGCGAAGCGGACGCCATCGCGATTGCCAACGGCACGGACTACGGTCTCGCTGCATACGTGCAATCAGCGGATATCGCGCGTGCCCGCAAGGTGGGACGTGCATTGCGCGCGGGCGGCGTGCATCTGAACTATCCGCCTGCCGATTTCCATGCGCCGTTCGGCGGCTACAAGCGTTCGGGCAATGGCCGCGAGTGGGGCGAAGCGGGCTTGCGCGAGTATCTGGAAACGAAGGCAATGGTCGGTTACGGCGCTTAGCCGATAGCAACGGCCAATACGGCCAAAAAATTTTACACGTTTGGATTGTCGGACAATCATCGCGTCAGGCAGTCTTAACGCGCAGAGCAACTGAACGGGTTGAAGCAACAGAGAGGATCTCAAGATGGATAGCAACGAACGTTTCGAAAAAGGCTTTGAGAACCGCAAGGAAGTGCTTGGCGCGGGGCATGTCGAAAAGTCATGGGCCAATGCCGACGACTTCAACCGTCCGATGCAGAAGTTCGTCACCGAGAGCTGCTGGGGCGATATCTGGGGCGACAGGACGCTGTCGTTCAAGACACGCAGCATGCTGAACCTCGGCATGCTCACTGCCATGAGCCAGCATCACGAACTGTCCGTGCACGTGAAGGGCGCGCTGCGCAACGGCGTGACGAAGGATGAGATCCGCGCGGTGTTGATGCAGGCGGCTGTGTACTGCGGCGCGCCGCTGGCGCTGGCTGCGTTCCGCGTCGCGACGGAAGCGATCAAGGCGTACGAAGCGGAGACTTCGGCGGCTTGATGCAATAGATAACCACGCACCATCGACAAAGACATGGAGACAACAATGAAGACCCTCACTGCAACGGACATCGCACAGTCCGAAGGCGAGCAGTCGATAGAAACGAAAAGACGCAATGCCATTAAAGGCGCGTTCTTCTCCGAGTACATCGACATGTTCGATATCTACCTGCCCGTCGTCGTGCTGTCGCCGGTGCTAGCGTTCTTCCAGCCGCCGCATCTGTCGAGCGGCATGGAGACGATTCTGGCCTCGCTGGTGTTCATCACGACGCTGCTCGGGCGTCCCATCGGCGCGCTGCTGTTCGGCATGATCGCGGACCGCATCGGGCGCCGCAAGGCGTCGATCTGGTCGGTGTCGGGCTTCGGCGTGGTCACGCTGCTGATCGCGCTGCTGCCGGGCTACGAGAGCATCGGCATCGCGTCGTACTGGGCACTGGTGCTGCTGCGCTTCGTCGACGGGATCTTTCTGGGCGGCGGCTACACGGGTGCGATGCCGCTCGCCATCGAGTATTCGAAGAAAGAGCAGCGCGGGTTTGTCGGCGGTTTCATCATCGCGGGCTTTCCGGCCGCGTACGTGTCGATCAATCTCGTCGCGATGCTGATGTTCGCGCTCTTTCCGCTGAACGGCATGAACTCGCCGTACGCGCAATGGGGCTGGCGCATTCCGTTCGTGCTGGGCGCCGTGCTCGCGGGCATTCTCGCGCTGTACTACGTGCACAAGGTCGCCGAATCGGAAATCTGGAAGAGCGAAGCCGCCGACAAAGGCAACCAGCCGGAAAAGCTGCCGCTCACCGACCTGCTGCGCGGCAAGAGCGGACGTAACCTGCTTCAGGTGCTGGTCATGATGACGGGCTTCTGGCTGACGCAGAACATCATCACGATCTACCTGCCGACGGGCCTGCTCGTCAAGACGCTGCATCTGACGGGCTTCCAGATGACGTCCACGCTGATGATCACGTACTTCGTGCTGTTCTTCAGCTACATCGGTTCCGGGCTGATTGCGCAGGCGATCGGGCGGCGGCGTTTCTTCGTGATCGTCGGCCCGCTGATCGCGACGGTCGGCGCAGGGCTGCTGTATGTGCTCGCGAACAACGACGGATTGTCCCTGCCGACCATCATCGCGCTGGTCTGCGTGCTCGCCGTGCTCGTCACGTCGCCGTGGGGCGTGATCGTCACGTACATCAACGAACGCTTCGTCACCGACGTGCGCGCCACGGGCTTCGGCGTCGGCTTCAGCCTCTCGGTGATCATCCCGTCGTTCTACGCGTTCTATATGAACTGGCTCGGCGCATTCATGCCGTTGCGGATGACGTCCGTGGTGCTGCTGTGCATCGGCGGACTGATCGGCGCGGTCGGCGCGATGATGGGACCGGAAACGAAGGACGTCGACTTCTGACGAATTATCTGACTGCAAGGGACTAGCGCAAATGAACAAGGAACGGATCGGATTCATCGGTCTCGGCAACATGGGCGGCCGCATGGCGCGGCGTCTCGTCGATGCGGGCATTGCGGTGCTCGGTTACGACACCGCGCCCGAGCGCGTCAAGGCGGCGGGCGCGCAGGCCGCGGCTTCCATCGCGGACGTGATGAAGTTCGCCGACGTCGTGATGATGTCGTTGCCGGACAGCAAGGTCGTCGAGGCCGTGGTCGAAGGCGAAGGTGGTGTGCTCGCGCATTGCCGTGCTGGACAGATCGTCGTCGACCTGAGCACGGCCGCTGCGAGCTCGACGATACGGCTCGCGCGGCGCTTCACCCAGTCCGGCGTGCAGTATGTCGATGCGGGCATTTCAGGCGGCGCGGCGGCGGCGGAGAAAGGCACGTTGACGCTGATGGTCGGTGGCGACGCGAGCGCGGTCGATGCGCTCAAGTGGGCATTCGCGCCGATCAGCTCGAAGGTCGCGCATATGGGCGAGAGCGGCGCGGGCCATACCACCAAGCTGCTGAACAACTTCCTCAACGCGGTGAGCCTTGCGGCGAGCGCAGAGGTCATGGTGGCGGGCAAGAAGGCCGGGCTCGACCTGCATCTGCTACTCGACGTGCTCAACAGCAGCAGCGGCGTCAACTTCGCCACGCTGAACCGCTTTCCGAAGATCGTCGACGGTGACTATCTGGAAGGCGGACTGACGGGCAAGCTGATGACGAAGGACGTCGTGCTGTATGTCGATCGCGCGCGCGAACTGGGCGTGGTGTCGCTGAACGCAGCGGGGCCGCTCGCGAGCTTTGGCCTCGGCACGGCGCTCGGTTATGGCGACGTGATCAGCAATCGCGTGGTCGATGCGATCGGCGATGTATCGGGCGGCGTGCGTCTGTACGACGGGAAGATTCGCAAAGAGGAGAAGCAGGCATGAAGGTATTTCACGGCAGGGCGGAAGGGAAAATGTCGGAACTGCGCGGCGAGACGTTCTCGGGCACGGTGTGGGCCGACCCCGTGATGCCGCCGACGGATGGCGTCACCATCAACACGGTGTTCTTCGCGCCGCGCGGCCGCACCTACTGGCATACGCACGAGCAGGGCCAGGTGCTGCAGGTGACGGCAGGCAAGGGCTGGATTTGCAAGGAGGGCGAGGCGCCGCAGGAGATCCGCCAGGGCGACATCGTGTTCATCGGGCCGAACGAGCGGCACTGGCACGGCGCGAGCGACGGCAGCTATATGGTGCATATCGCGACGTCGATCGGCAAGGCGACGTGGCAGGAAGAAGTCGCCGAAGCCGATTATCCGCAAGGGCTGGTTGCGGGCTGACGCGGCGTGCCGCGCAGGGAAAGCATCGTCGTCATCAGAAGGAGCGAGCGAATGAAGCAGGGAGAGCAGCCGGCGCGCGCGCATCGCGAGCCGCAGCAGATCAAGGACGATTTCGTGCGCGTGCACGGTGTCTGGAATGCCGCATGGGACAGCATGCTGCGTCTCGACGCGGGCTTTGTCGATGCGTATGTGCAGTTCTCCGCCGTGCCGCAGCGCCGAAACCTTCTCGACGACAAGACGCGCGCGTTCATCGCGCTCGCCGCCGATGCCTGCGCGACGCAGTTGTACGGGCCGGGCGTCGCGCATCATATCGAGCGCGCGCTCGGGTTCGGCGCGACGCGCGAGGAACTGATGGAAGTGCTCGAGCTGATCAGCACGATCGGCATTCACACGAGCAATGTCGGCGTGCCCGTGCTGCTCGAAGTGCTCGAAGAAGAAGGCTTGCGTGTGGGACCCGTGCCGCTCGACGAACGCCGCCGCGCATTGAAGGAGGCGTTCGAGAAGAATCGCGGCTACTGGCACCCGACATGGGAAGGGCTGCTCGAACTCGATCCCGATCTGTTCGAAGCGTACGTCGAGTTTTCTTCGGTACCTTGGCGCACAGGCGTGCTGAGTCCGAAGATCAAGGAGTTCATGTATTGCGCGTTCGATGCGTCGTCCACGCATCTGTATGTGCCCGGCCTCAAGCTGCACATGCGCAACGCGTTGCGCTACGGCGCGACGGCGGACGAACTGATGGAACTGCTGGAGATCGTCAGCACGACGGGCATTCACGGCGCCGAACTCGGCGCGCCGCTGCTCGAAGCGGCGCTGGAAAAGCAGCGGGTGGCCGTCGATGCATGACCGCGCGATGTTGAATCCCAACGCGTGGAATGAGCACAGCATGCGTTCCGCGCGCCCGCCTCGAAACGCCGAGGCGCGCGGGCCCGAGGCGCATTCGACATTCCGCGCATTGCAGGCGCTGCCGCTCGCGCGGCTCGCGGCGAACGGCACGGACCACGCGCATGTTCGGGCCGTGGCGATTCTCGGCTACAACTGACACGCGCCATCACGCAACAATGAACGCGTTTTATGCGTAACGGGGGACGGAAAACAGCAGCCAGTGAAGTATCATAGCGACTGTAACTTTGTCGGACGGGAAGACAATAATGTCGACTGATATCGGGTTGGTCCGACCTGAGACGCTGCGTCATCAGGTCGAAAACGTGCTGCGGCAGGCCATCATGAGCGGGCGCTTTGCGCCGGGCGCGCGTCTGATCGAGCGCGAACTGTGCGAGTCGCTCGGCGTGAGCCGTACCTCGGTACGCGAAGCGCTGCGCAAGCTCGAAGCGGAGAAGCTCGTGCGCAGCGTGCCGCACAAGGGCCCGATCGTCGCCGTGATCTCGCAGCAGGAAGCGAGCGAACTATACGCGTTGCGCGGGCTGCTGGAAGGCTTCGCGGCGCACGAGTTCGCAAGGCTCGCCAGCGACGCCGCCATTGCGCAGTTCGGCGAGGCCGCGAAGGAACTGCGCACGCAGGCGACCGCGCAGGACCAGGCGGGCGTGCTCAAGGCCAAGACCGCGCTCTACGAAGTGCTGCTCGACAACTGCGGTAATGCGCTGGTTAAGGAGGTTCTGAATAGCCTGTATTCGCGGGTGAATCTGCTGCGCGCCACGTCGCTGATGCATCCCGACCGGCTGCCGAGCAGCCTGCGCGAAATCGACAAGCTCTACAAGGCGCTCAAGGCACGCGATGCCGACGAAGCCCAGGCGCTCGCGCGCCTGCACGTGGCGAACGCGGAGAAAGCCGCCATGCGCATGCTCGGCGAGAGCGACGACGCGCAGGCCTGAGCCTTCCGGTGCGAGGCCGGATGCCGGCTTCGCATCGCTTCGATGCAACGCACAAAGCTTGCGTCCACAAGCACGTTCTCAATGCGGCGCTACGCCCGTCCGTTCGCCGTAGCGGCGCGAGCGGCCATCAATCCTCATACGTGAACCAACCTTCAGTTGCGCGGCAACGAGGCGCGAGTGCGCTGCCGCGTGCCTGGTAAATCGGCATCGCTTCGTCTACGCTTAATTGAGCCGGCCTTGAGGGCGAGAGTGAAGCTGTACTCGCCGAATCTGCGCAGCCGACCCGTCCCGACGAAGCAATCAACGGTTCCAATTCAAAGCTTTTGTTGTTTGAGAGGGGTTGCGCGACTGTGCCCGTCCACGCGTCGACGACGCAGGGACGGATGCTGCACTCCAGCGCTCGCAGTCTCGAACGATAAAAAGCCGAGGAGACGCTCATGACACCATCCCCGCGGTACCTTGCCGTCGTCGTTCCCTTGCTGTTCGTTGCGCTCGCATCGCCCGCCTTGCGTGCTGCCGACGAAGTGCAGAACACCTCCACCACCACCGCGGCGCCGATGCCGTCGACGTTCGGACCCGTCAGTCAGGCGCAGCTCGACAGCGCCGCCGGCAACACCTCCGACTGGTTGCATTCGAACGGATCGTACGCCCAGACGCGCTTCTATCCGGGCACGCAGATCAACCGGACCAACGTGGCGAAGCTCAGGCCCGTGTTCATCTTTCAGACGGCTGTCAACGAATCGATGGAAACGGCGCCGATCGTATCGAATGGCGTGATGTTCATCACGACCTCGTTCAATCATGTCTATGCCGTCGATGCCGTCACGGGCAAGGAGTTCTGGCATTACAAGCACAAGATGGGACCCGTCACGACGTTCTGTTGCGGGCCCAACAATCGCGGCGTGGCGATTTCCGGCGACCGGCTGTTCATGGGCACGCTCGACGCGAAACTGGTCGCGCTCAACGCGAAGACGGGCAACGTGCTGTGGGAAACCAAGATCGCCGATCCTGACGAGGGGTACTCGGAAACGATGGCCCCGACGGTGGTGGACGGCAAGGTGCTGATCGGCACGAACGGCGGCGAATATGGCATACGCGGCTTCGTGAAAGCGTTCGACGCGAATTCCGGGCAACTGCTGTGGACCTTCTATACGATCCCCGACACGGGCCAGGAAGGCGTATGGGCGACCAAAGACGCGACGGGCCGCGACGAGAAGCGCGACATCGCCGCCGAGAAGAAGCAACTCGCGGACAAGGGCGGCGACTTCTACAAGACGCTCGGCGGTGGCGTGTGGATGACGCCGGCTATCGACCGCAAGACCCATACGGTGTTTTTCGTGGTCGGCAATCCGTCGCCGGACCTGTATGGCGCGATCCGGCCGGGCGATAACCTGTATACGGACTCGCTCGTCGCCATCGATCTCGACACGGGCAAATACAAATGGCACTACCAGTACGTGCCGCACGACGTGTGGGATCTCGACGCCGTCAGTCCGCCGATCCTGATCGACGTGCGCGACACCAACGGCAAGATGATTCCCGGCGTGATCCATGGCGGCAAGACGGGACACATCTATGTGCATGATCGCGAGACAGGCCGTCTGATCCGCTTCTCGCAGGCGATGATTCCACAGGAGAACATGTGGACGCTGCCGACCGCCGAAGGCGCGCGGATGCTGCCGGGCGCGAACGGCGGCGTCGAATGGTCGCCGATGGCGTTCGATCCGAAGACGCGCCTCGCGTACGCGGCCAACCTGCATCAACCGATGACCTATCAGGTCACGGATGCCCCGTATCCCGGCGGCAGCAAGCTGTGGCTAGGCGGCGCGTTCAAGGTGATTCCATCCGAAGAGCAATGGGGCAAGCTGTCGGCCGTCAACGTCGACACGGGCAAGGTTGCGTGGGACTTCAAGACGGCGCAGCCGTTGATCGGCGGCGTGCTGGTCACAGGAGGCGGCCTCGTGTTCAACGGCGAAGGCAACGGGCTGTTCCGTGCATTCGATGCCGGGACGGGCAAGAAGCTCTGGGAGTTCCAGTGCGGCGCGGGCGTGAATGCGCCGGCCGTGTCGTATAGCGTGCACGGCAAGCAGTACGTGGCCGTCGCGGCGGGCGGCAACACGCAACTGGACTTCAAACGCGGCAACACGGTCCTCGTCTTCGCATTGCCGTGATGACGCGAACCAGGACGTCATCGCTCACCGCGCAACGCGCAGCGCGTATCGTCGCGCGCGCTTGCGCGGTTTTTCTTTGTTCCGGCAGCATGATATGGCCGCTTGCCGACGCGCGCGCCGACGCGGAAGCGGGCAAGACGAAGGCGCAGACCTGCGTCGCCTGTCACGGCCCGATGGGCAATTCGACCGATCCGCAGTATCCCGTGCTTGCCGGGCAGACCGCGCGTTATATGTACCTTCAGTTGAAGGACTTCAAGGAAGGCCGCCGCAAGGACCCGCGCATGTCGCCGATGGCGGCGAACCTGTCGAAAGACGACATGCAGGATCTCGCCGACTATTTCGCCGCGCAGAAACCCGTGCCCGTCGATTTCAAGGCGGACGGCGTCGCCGTCGAAGCAGGGCGCAAGAAGTCGGCTGCGGAGCTTTGCACGATGTGCCATCTCGGCAACTTCACCGGGCAGAACGAGATACCGCGCGTGGCCGGGCAGCATTACCAGTACATCGTCAAGCAGTTGCAGGACTTCCGATCCCGCACGCGCACCAACGATGCGGGCAACATGGGCAGCGTCGCGCGCAATCTGACTGACGACGATATCCGCAACCTCGCCAGTTACGTCGCGAATCTGCAGTAGCGTCGGGGAGACGAACATGTATCACGCCGTGCGATATGGGGCGACTGCGTTGCTGATGGCCTGCGCGTTGTGGGCCGGGTCGGGTGCTGCGTTGCCTGCGGCAGCCGAAGAAGCGGGCGAAGTGAACCGCACGCTGCTCGCAGCCGCGAAAGACAGCGACCGCGCCAGCGTGATCGCAGCGCTCGATCGCGGCGCGGCCGTCGATGCGATGACGAGAATCGGTGACACCGCGCTGCTCACGGCATGCAAGAAGGGCGACACCGAAATAGCGCGTGTGATGGTCGATCACGGCGCGAACGTGAAGCATGCGAACGCGTCCGGCGTGACACCGCTGATGGCGGCTGCATATGGCGGCTACGACGGCATCGCGGCGTTGCTGCTCGCGCGCGGCGCCGATCCGCTGGAGACGGATCGCGTCGGCAAGACCGCGATGGAATACGCGGCGGGACAGGGAGAAACGCAAGTGGTGAAGCAGTTGCTCGATACGGGCATCGACGTGAACCGCCGCTACAAGAACGATCTGACCGCGTTGATGTGGGCCGCAGGATACGATCGCGCGGATACCGTGAAGCTGCTGCTCGCACGCGGCGCGGATGAATCGCTGAAAGACAATCGCGGCATGACGGCGAAGGATATCGCCGCACAGACGAAATCGAATCAGGTGGCGAATCTGTTGTCCGCGCATTAATTGCGGCGAAGGCAGTGTCTTTATCGGATTTGTCCAAATTCATTCGTATTGAAACGAAAATAATAATTCGCCGATATCGAATGCCAGATAAAACATTTCGCAAATGATTTCGACGTCATTTTCTCAGACTGAAACAGTCGATGCGAACGCAAGTTTCGATCCTATTCGCCGCGCATAACGAGTAAAAACGCGCCTTGACAAAGCCTCGCGCGATCTCCTATTTTTCCTCTGCCACTCTTCATTACCAAATCTTTCCTGAGCGGAACGCATTAAGAAACCAGTACAAGTTACCGGCATGGTTCACTTTATGTAATTAGTGATCCGAATTACTGGAAAACTCAAAATCTGTATTAAGGCTGTTAGAAAATAGAAAGTTTAATGTCAGCCGCTGTGAGTGCCGACGAGTTCTGCACCGCTGTCTGTTTCCTATGCGCCTCACCGGCGAAGGCGGCCTTTGTGTTGCGGTAATTTACCTATCACAGGGACAGAAATGAAACCAGACCGTAGCATTAGCCGCAGCCGCCCGCGTCTGGGGCGGCTAGCCGGTTCAGGCGCGATGATTCTCGGGTTGCTGGTTCTGGCGGGATGTGGAGGCGGCGATGGGAGTCCTGCTTCGTCGGCGACGAGCGTGTTGAGCCAGGCGGCGAATCCGCAGGCGCTCGCGCAGCAGCAGGCTCAGCCGCAGGGGGCCAACAAGCCGTATACCGATCCGGTTCCCTATTCGCCGCATGCGAACGACGGCCTGGCCGCCTCGCAGGTCGCGGAGAAAGCGGCCGTCATGCATTACCAGTGGAAGTCGGGCAAGACGACGGTCAACTACACGACGACGACAGGCCACCTGACGGCAGCCGATGCGAACGGCAATCCGGAAGCGACGATGTCGTACGTTGCCTATACGGCGCCGGGCGCGAACGGCAAGCCGCGCCCGGTGACGTTCCTCTATAACGGCGGTCCGGGTTCGTCGTCGATCTGGCTGCGGCTCGGGTCGTTCGCGCCCACGCGCGTTGCGACGCCCGATCCGCTTCTCACCAACTGGCCGAACTATCCGCTCGTCGACAATGCGGAGAGCCTGATCGACACCACCGACATGGTGTTCATCGATCCGCCCGGCACGGGTCTGTCGGAAGCAGTGCTGCCATACACGAACAAGCAGTTCTGGGGCGTCGATTCCGACGTCAACATCATGCGCGACTTCATCATCCGCTATCTGGCGGCGAACAATCGCGGCGACTCGCCGATCTATCTCTACGGCGAATCGTACGGCACGCCGCGCACCGACATGCTCGCGCTGGCGCTCGAAACAGCGGGCGTGCCGCTGACGGGTATCGTTCTGCAGTCGTCGATTCTCAACTACTTCGCCGACGCGATCGAGGCGGTGGCGATTCTGTTGACCACGGAGGGCCTGCAACTCGACACCGATACGCTCGCCGGTTACTACCCCGGCTATGCGGAGGTGGCGGCGTACTATCGCCAGGTGTCGCCGCCGTTGATCGACCAGGGCCTGTTTGCGCTGCAATCGGAAATCTTCGCGACGGGGCAGTACAACCACTTCAAGCAGTACGCGCAGACGTGGGTGTTGAGCCAGCTCGGCATACCCGATGCGCTCGGCAACCCCGTGGTCCCGCCGACGCGCACGCTGCAATCATGGGAGTGGCCGTCGAGTCTCACGCTGCAGGCGCTGCAAGGCTATTTCAGCACCGACTCATTCGGCCTGGCGCTGCTGCCGGGCTCCACGATCGGCCGCTACGATGGCCGCGTGTCGCTGCCCAATTCGGACCCGCGTCTGCAGACGGATGGCGACCCGTCGGACATCCTGATCTCGCAGCCGTTCACGACAGCGCTCGCGACGCAGATGCCGGACTATCTGGGCTACACGGCGCCGAACGCGACGTACATGCCGCTGAACGACGACATCATCGAGGCATGGGACTTCTCGCACGCCGGTCAACCGCTGCCCGATACGCTGCCTGATCTGCTCGGCGCGATCAAACTCAATCCGAAGCTGAAGGTGCTCGCTGAGAACGGCTTCCACGATCTCGCCACGCCGTTCTTCACGACGGAGAAAGAGCTTGCGCGTCTGCAAACGGTGCGTGGCCTGAATCCGGATCTGCAGGTGAACTTCTTCCAGGGCGGGCATATGATTTATCTCGACGACGTCGCGCGTCCGAAGATGAAGAGCGATCTGGTGGACTACTATCGCGGCCAGCCGATTCCGCTTGCGCTGTCGCTGTGGACGCTGCCCGCGCCGTGGCGCGACGAAAGCCCGGCGGGCACACCGACCGCCACCGCGCAGGCGGCGACGCAATAGGCTCAATGCACCAGATCCCCGCTCGTCGGTGTTCGACGCGGGGACTCCCAGCTCATCTTTTCAGGGCGAGTGATCATGTCTTCAATCGATAGGTTGTCGCGCGTTCTTACCATCATCATCGTTCTCGGCGCCGTGGCGGGCAGCGCGCATGCGGCGACGCAGGCCGTTGCGCCCGTGACGCTGCCCAAGGGCGGTCATGGCGTCGACGGTCCGTTTTTCCCGAGCAACCGTGCGGCGCCCATTACGCCATCCACGGGGACGCAACTGCAGCAGCAGGCGCAACAGCGCATCGACGCGCGCATGGGCGCGAATTCGGTGCTGAGCAATGGCGCCTCGATCACGAAAGCACAGGCGCAAAGCAGCGGCCTGGGTTTTATCGCGAAGCATTTCGATCAGATCGACACCGCGCATTCGGGGCGCGTGTCGTTGAATGACGTCAAGCAGTATCTGCAGCAGCAACAGGGGCAATAAAGAAAGCCCACGCATCGATCGATGTCGATGCGTGGGCTGTTCCTGCACATTCGAGACGCAGCGTTGCGGCTCAAGCCTCCATGGCTCAAGCCTCCATCAATGCGCGCACGTGCGCGCGCGTGCCGCCCGCCAGGCCTTCCATGCTGTATCCGCCTTCGAGTATCGACACCACGTGCCCTTTGCAGGTCTCGTCGGCGATACGCATCAGTTCGCGTGTGATCCAGTGGAAGTCGTCGTCGTCGAGGCGCAACGCGGCGAGGGGATCGAGCCGATGTGCGTCGAAGCCGGCTGAAATGATGATCAGCTCGGGACGAAACTCGCGCACGGCCGGCAGCATATCGGCCTCGATGCGCGAGCGGAACAGATCCGAATCGCAGCCCGGCGGCAGCGGCACGTTGAGGATGTTGTGGCTCACGCCCGTTTCGGCCGATTTGCCCGTGCCGGGATAGAGCGGCGATTGGTGACTCGACGCATAGAAGAGTTCGGGCCGGTCGTAAAACGCGGCCTGCGTGCCGTTGCCATGATGAACGTCGAAATCGACGACGGCCACGCGCTCCAGCTTGTGCACGTCGTAGGCATACGCGGCCGCGATGGCCGCCTGATTGAAGATGCAAAAGCCCATCGCCTTGCTGGGCTCCGCATGGTGTCCGCACGGACGCGTCGCGCAGAACACGTTGCGCGCGTCGTCGTTGAGCACGGCATCGACGCCCGCGCACGCCGCGCCGACGCAGCGCATGACGGCTTCCCACGAACCCGGCGACATGACGGTGTCGCCGCCGTCGAGCGGCATATAGCCATGGTTCGGCGCGATGTCCGCCACTTCGTCGATGAAATCCTGGCTGTGAATGAGTTGCACCTGTTCGATCGTGCCCATCGGCGCATCGCGCCATTCGAGCGCGGCGAATTCCGGCGAGCGCAAGGTTTGCAGCACGGTCTTCAGCCGTTCGGGCGATTCGGGGTGATGCGGGCCGGGCTGATGATTCAGGCAGGCGGCATGCGTGTAGACGAGGGTGGGCGGCATGGGGTGCTGATGCCCGGAAGGCCGGGCATCGTCTCCTTGATGTGGATGTTTTCGAATGAGGAGAACGCGCTGTGCAGCGCTAGCGGCTCCGGAGTATTCGTCAAGTGTAAGGTCGCGACTTTCGCGCGGAACAATTAAACAAACTTTGGCAGGCCATAGACGTTCGTTTATGGAAGCGCCGTGCCGCGATCGCGCCGGACATCGTTCGGCGTCTTACCCGTCCAGCGCTTGAACGCGTGGCGAAAGCTCACGGCGTCGCTGAAACCCAGCGTCACGGCAATGTCTTCGATGCTGAGTGCCGTCGTGCTCAGATAGTCGACGGCGAGCGCCTTGCGCACACCCGTCAATAGCTCGCTATACGACGCGCCTTCTGCTTCGAGCTTGCGGCGAAGCGTGCGCGACGTCATGCACAGGCTTTCCGCGATCTGTTCGATATCCGGAAACTTGCCGGGCGTGCGCGTGAGTTCCTGATAGACGCGCCGCGTGACGCCCGCCTGCCAGCGGAACTGTTCGACCAGCCGCGCGCATTGCGTCGAGACTTGCGCAGCCGTGATTGGATTGGCGAGTTGCGGCGCGCGCGACAGCCACGCGGCAGGGTAGCTCAACAGATTCTGCGGCTGGTCGAAGGCGAGCGGGCATTCCAGCACGTCGGACAGCAACGCCGCATGCGACGGTTGCGCCTGCGTGAACATCGCGCGCGCCGGCACGCACCATGCGCCCATCACATCCTTGATGACCGTCACGTGCACGGCAAACTGCAGGTCGATCAAAAAGCGGTACAGCGCCTCGCCGATGTCGGGCATCCGCACTTCGTCGAGATTCGGGAAGACCCACGATGCCGCGTCGTCATGCCCGAACCAGCGGATATCGAGCATGCCGTTGGCGAGCTGATGGTATTTGACGGCGGTATCGAAAGTCTGCGCGAGCGATTCCGAGCACAGCAGCGCGTAGCCGTACATGCCGTAGCTCGATGCATGCAAGCGGCAGCCGACACGCACGCCGAGATCCGGTCGCTCACATAGACGGACGGCATTGCGGGCCGCGATCTGAAATTGCAGCGACGAAGTCAGCGTGAACGGATTGGCGACGGCCCCGGCGTCGAGTTCGGTGCCCGCCAGCACGGCATGCGCGTCGATGCCGGCTTCCGATGTCACATCGAGCAGCGCGACGAGCTTGGACGGCGCAAAACGCTTTTCACGCCAGCCGATGACGGACGGCGCGTGCCGATGGGTTGCCGCCGTGTGCGCGGGCGCGCGTTGCTGCATACGTGGGTGAGTCCTGTGTCCGAAACGATACCGGTTGCGTGCCCGGAATTCTGCGCCCGAACGCATCGGCTCGCCATAGGGTTCACCCTTATTCATCTTGCTGATGCCGCGCGCCAACGCGCATGAATGGCGGTTCGGGTATCTGTCGAGCGTAAAGCAGCTTGTCCGTTGCGATCACTATTTCGGCCTCGCAGATCATTTGCATCCGTTCATCCGCGCGCGATAGTTCAGCGTACATACAAGATCGATCAGGAGACAGCGTGGACGACAGCCACATCAGCCCCCGTCATTGCACGAAACCATCCGTGGAAGGCCACGCCAGCAAACGGCACTGGATCGCCTCGTACGGCTCGATCCCCGCCGAGATCGATGCCGACCGCTATCCGTCCGTCAACGCGCTGCTGGAAGGCGCAATGCGCGAGTTCGCGGCGAAGCCCGCGTTTCGCGCGTTCGGCCAAACGTTGACTTATGCGGACATCGACCGCCTGTCGTCGGCATTCGCTGCGTATTTGCAGAAGGTGGCGGGCGTCGGCAAGGGCGACCGCGTGGCCGTCATGCTGCCCAACCTGCTGGCGTTTCCGATTGCGTTCATCGCCATCGCGCGGATCGGCGCGGTGCAGGTCAACGTCAATCCGCTCTACACGGCGCGCGAACTGGAGCATCAACTGAACGACGCGGGTGTCGAAACGATCGTCGTGTTCGACGGCTCGACGCGCACGCTGGCCGACGTCGTCAGCCGCACGAAGATCAGGACGGTGATCACGGCAGGCGCGGGCGACGGCAGCGGCGCCACGCTTCCCGGACCTGCCGCCGACCCGGCACTGCGCGGCGCGATCACGCTGCCGCAAGCGCTCGCGCAAGGCGAGCGGCTCGTCGCCGACCCTGTCGACGTCACCGGCAGCGATCTGCTCTTTCTGCAATACACGGGCGGCACGACGGGGCTGTCGAAGGGCGCCGCGCTGTCGCATCGCAACCTGGTGGCGAACATCGAGCAGTTCAAGGCCTTCATGCCCGATTCGCTGCGCCCGGGCGTCGAGGTCGTCGTCACGGCGATTCCGCTGTATCACATCTTCGCGCTGACGGTGAACTTCCTCACGTACTTCTCCGTGGGCGCGGAGAACTGGCTGGTGGCGAATCCGCGCGACGTCGAGCCGTTCATCGACGTGCTGAAGGCCGCGCGTCCGACCGTGTTCGTCGGCGTCAACACGCTGTACGCGGGGCTGGCCGCGCATCCGCGCCTCGCGGAAGTGGACTGGTCGCGGCTCAGGCTGTCCGCGGGCGGCGGGGCGGCCGTGATCGATATCGTCTCCGGGCGCTGGAAATCCGTGACGGGCAGCTTCATCCGCGAGGGCTATGGGTTGTCGGAGACCTCGCCCGTCGTGTCGTTCAATCCGCAGTTCATCGACGGCTTCACGGGCAACACGGGCCTGCCCGTGCCGTCCACCGACGTCAAGCTGCTCGACGACGACAACCGCGAAGCGGGTATCGGCGAGGCGGGCGAGATCTGCGTCAAGGGCCCGCAAGTGATGCGCGGCTACTGGAAGCAGCCCGAGGCCAACGCGCGCGCCTTCACGGCGGACGGCTACTTCCGTACCGGCGACATTGGCGTGTTCGACGACAAGGGCTTTCTGAAGATCGTCGACCGCAAGAAGGACATGGTGATCGTCTCCGGCTTCAACGTTTACCCCAACGAAGTCGAAGCGGTGGCGACCGCGTTTCCCGGCGTGGCCGAATGCGCGTGTATCGGCGTGCCGGATGAAAGAACGGGCGAGGCGCTCAGGCTGTTCGTCGTCACGGCACCGGGCGTCGACGTGACGCAGCAGGCGCTGATCGCGCACTGCCGCGCGAGCATGGCGGCCTACAAGGTGCCCAAGGCCATTCAGTTCGTCGATGCGTTGCCGAAATCGACGGTCGGCAAAATCCTGCGTCGCGAGTTGCGGCGCGTCGAGTGACACGCGGATTGCGGCCACCCCATCTGGGGGCATAAGCTGGTTCATGTGACATGCGGCAGGCGCCTCGCGGCCGCGCATTCGACGTGAAACGCTTCTTTACCCGAGAGGGCGGACGATGAGCCAGGCGACCAGCGGTCCGGACCGCGCCGACACCCGCCGCGCCCATCCGTTGCTGCGCCGTGTGCCTGGCATCGCGACGCTGCGCGCGTATCGGGCCGCGTGGCTGTCGCACGATCTGATTGCGGGCATCGTGCTCACCACGGTGCTCGTGCCCGCCGGGCTCGGCTACGCGGAAGCAGCGCGCCTGCCGGCCATCACGGGGCTCTACGCCACCATCGCGGCGATCGTCGCGTATGCGGCCTTCGGGCCGAGTCGCATTCTCGTGCTCGGACCCGATTCGGGGCTCGCCGCGCTGATTGCGTCGATCGTGCTGCCGATGGCAGGCGCGCGCCCGGAGCAGGCGCTGGCGCTGGCGGGCATGCTGGCGATACTCTCTGGCGTGTTCTGCGTCGCCGTCGGCGTGTGCCGTCTCGGCTTTCTCACCGACCTGTTGTCTAAGCCGATCCGCCAAGGCTATCTGAACGGCGTCGCGCTGACAGTCATCATCAGCCAGGCGCCGAAGCTGCTCGGCTTCAACGTCAAGGGCAGCAACCTGTTGCAGGAAGCGGCCGGTCTGATGCGCGGCGTATTGGATGGCAAGCTGAACGAGGTGACCTGCGTGATCGGCGCCGCGTGCCTGCTGGTCATTTTCGCGTGCAAGCGCTGGACGCCCGTGGTGCCGGGCATACTCGTCGCCGTCGTCGGCGCGACGCTTGCCGTCGCGCTGTTCGACCTGGACCAGCGAGCGGGCGTGGCCGTGGTCGGCGACGTGCCGCAGGGTTTGCCCGTGCCGTCCTTCCCCTCCGTTTCATTCGATCAGATCGTCGCGCTCGTGCCCGGCGCGATCGCCATCGGGCTGATTGCGCTCGCGGATATCAGCGTGCTGTCGCGCGTATTCGCGGAACGCAGCGGCGAACGCGTCGACCGCGATCAGGAACTGGTCGCGCTCGGCGCGGCCAACATCGCCGTGGGACTGTTTCAGGGCTTCCCCGTCACGAGCAGTTCGTCGCGCACGCCTGTGGCCGAATCGGCGGGTGCAAAAACGCAGTTGACGGGGATCGTCGCCGCGCTGTGCGTCGCCGCCTTGCTGATCTTCGCGCCGACGCTGCTGCACTCGCTGCCGGCCGCCGCGCTCGGCGCCGTGGTCGTCGCGGCGGGCCTGGGGCTGTTCGAAGTGAGAGACGTGATCCGCCTGTTGCGCCTGCGTCGCAGCGAGTTCACGCAGTCGATGGCGTGCTTTGCGGGCGTCGCGCTGATCGGTCCGATCCAGGGCATCTTCATCGCCGTCGGACTGGCGCTGATGGCGTTCGTCTGGCGCGCGTGGCGGCCTTACGATGCCGTGCTCGGCCGTGTCGATGGACGCAAGGGCTACCACGACATTTCGCGGCATCCCGCTGCGCGGACCATTCCGGGGCTGGTGTTGTACCGCTGGGATGCGCCGCTCTTCTTCGCGAACGCCGAGATCTTTCGCGACCATGTGCAACGCGCAATCGAAACGGCGGCCACGCCCGCGAACTGGGTCGTCGTTGCAGCGGAGCCGATGAC
Organism: Paraburkholderia largidicola; assembly: GCF_013426895.1. NCBI lineage: Bacteria > Pseudomonadati > Pseudomonadota > Betaproteobacteria > Burkholderiales > Burkholderiaceae > Paraburkholderia > Paraburkholderia largidicola. The sequence continues at coordinate 1,070,845 of NZ_AP023176.1, forward strand.
GGATGTCGACGTCACGGCGAGTGAAGTTCTGCGCGAGTTTCATGCGAGCCTGCGCGAGCGGCATATCGAGTTGTGTTTTGCCGAGATGAAGGGGCCGGTGAAGGACATGCTGCGGCGCTACGGCCTGTTCGACACGATGGGCGAACAGCACTTCTTCCCGACGACGGGCGTGGCCGTCGATGCGTATCTGGACCAGCACGATGTGGAATGGCGCGACTGGGATGACAAAGGCGACGCCGACGCAAAGCAGAACGGCAAGCAGCCGTGACGGACAAACGCGGCCCGCTCACTGCACGGCAGCAAGCGGCACGCGAATCGAAATATGAAAGCCCGCACCCGGCGAACTGGCGAACGATACCGAACCCTGTAGCTGCCTGACGCGCTCGCGAATGCCAAGCAGCCCGAACGACGCGCCGACGGGCGGCAGCGTGAGCGTAGCGCCGACGCCGTTGTCCTCGATATCGAGCGAAACGTGATCGCCGGTGCATGCCAGCTCGATGCGCACGCGGCTCGCGTTTGCGTGACGCGCGACGTTGGTCAGCGCTTCCTGCACGATACGAAACAGGTTGGTCGAGGCAAATTCGTTGAACTGCGGCTCGCTGGCTTCGATGTGAACCGTCGCGGCCACGCCGTAGCGCTTCGTGAAGTCTTCGGCGAGCCATTCGAGCGCGGCGGTGAGGCCCAGATCGTCGAGCAGCGGCGGCCGAAGATCCGAGGCAATGCGGCGCAGCGACATCGCCATCGCGTCGATTTCCTGTTGCAGCGCGCGCGTTTGCGGCACGAGCGGCGCGGTCTCGGCCTTCGCGGCAAGTGTCGCTTCCATCAGCGCGACACTCATTTTCAGCGCGGTCAATTGCTGTCCGAGGTCGTCGTGCAGTTCGCGCGCAATGCGCTTCTGCTCGTTCTCGCGCGTGATCTGCACCTGCGCCGAGACTTCGCTCGCAAGTTCGAGTTCGGCGAGACGCATGCGGTCGGTCATGTCGCGCGTGACCTTGGCGAAGCCGAGCAGCGCGCCGCTGGCGTCGCGTACGGCCGAAATGGTGACGTTGGCCCAGAACCGCGAGCCGTCGCGCCGCACGCGCCAGCCTTCGTCCTCGACGCGCCCTTCGGCGGCGGCGATGTCCAGCTCGTGCGCGGGCTTGCCGGCGGCGATGTCCTCGTCCGTATAGAAGGCCGAAAAATGACGGCCGACGATCTCGTCGTTTGAATAGCCCTTGATGCGCTGCGCGCCCGGATTCCAGCTGGAGACCTTGCCTGCCGGATCGAGCATGAAGATCGCGTAGTCCTGAACGGCTTCGATCAACAGGACATAACGGTCCGCGAGCGGGACATCCAATGCGGACGCCGCTTTGTCGCTGCGGGACGGCTCGTTACCCGGCGCGGCCATCGTGATTCCCGGCGGTTGGTGAGAGGACCGTTGAGTTATATCAGTTCGCGAACGGTTGTACCAGTTTGCCCGGCGGTCGTGCGCGGCGGCCGAAGCTCTGCCGCGTTGACCTGGGTCAATCACGCCGTCGCGCGCGGCCGGTACGCTGATGTCACGGATCTGCGCAGGACTGGCTGTGCGCATCCGGTGAAGCGGGCTTCAATGGGAGACGATGGTGGGCATCGGCATGCAGATTGTCTATCTGGGCTGCAGCGCGACGGCTGCGCTCGAAGCGGAGGCAGCGATGCAACTGATGCGCCTGCAACCGTTCGGCGCGTCGCTGTCGGATTGCCGTCTGGCCATCGAAGCGCTGCGGCTGCGCTCGGGCAAACCGCTCTACGATGTGCGCCTCGACCTCGTCACTGCGGCGCACGAACTGAAGCCGATTGGCCGCCATGCGGCGGAAAGCGCGGAAGAGGCCGTGCGCTGCGCGTTCGATGCAGCCGAGCGCGCGCTGCGGACAGCGGCCTCTGCGTCCGCGTCACGCCGTTGAGCGGCGCGCTGTTGAACACGTTCAGGCGCACCGCGCGCAGTCAGACTTCGTCGGCGAAAACGCCGTGCTCAGGCTCGGAATCGGTCCCGTCGATCCACTGCACATGCCATTGCCCGGCGACGGACGTGTGATCGGCATCGCGATACCAGAGCGCCTGCCCCGATTCACCTTCGAACGGTCCGTCCAGTGCGAGCAGATCGAGGCCCGGCAACTCGCAGCAGACGCGCTCGCCCGCGGCGTCCAGAATGCGCGTGCCGCCGTTCGAAAGCGCCAGCGTGCCCCATTCAGGCAGATCGATCACGGCATGTCCTTCGCGTGACCATTTGCGGGCGTCGCGGTCGAGCCAGAGAATGGCGTAGACGGACGGCTCGATGCATTCGAACGTATCGAGGTGAAGGGTGATTCTCATCGACGGCTCCTTTTCGGCGTGGCGCACGCATTCAATCTACCGTGTATGCGTGGCTGGAAATTGAGGCACGTCAATGGCCGCCGACATGAGCATGCGGCAAAGCGCTGCTGCTGCGAACCTCAGGACACGACGTCGGCAAGCGGGCGTCGCGGCGAGTGCGCAGCCTGCGGGCCGCGCCCGACGCGCAGCAGCAGTTGCGGCGTCGCGTCGAGGTGCAGCAGGCCGCTGATCTGCACGCGCAGCGTGGTCACTTCGATGGGCTGGTTGAGGTAAGACGCGGTCAATCCTTCGGAGACGGCAACCAGCAGCATGCGCTCGAGCGCCTGGCCAGCGGCGATCCATGCTTCGCGGTCGTTGCGCAAGGTCGCAATGCCGACGATCAACGGCGAGCCATCGACGAGATGCCGGTGCGTGGCCGGCGTCCCCGCGCCTGCGTCGAACACGCGGACCACCGCGGACACGAGCGGCACCGCGAAATCGAGCAGCCCGCTCACGGTCGTCCCATACGCCGGCATGCCGTCGTCGCGGCGGCGCGGATGGACCCAGACGGCAAGCTCGCGCCGAAAGCGCGGGTCGGCGAACTGGGTATGGTCCGCTTCGGCGACGAGGTACGCAATCGCCTGGCGATCGGCGCGCTCATGCAGGCAGGCCGCCAGCGCGCCTTCCGCGTCGCAGGCGTCGATCAGCTTCTGTTGCACGGGAACGGGAACGGGCTCGTCGGCAAAGGGCGCGCGGGTCGTGACGCGCCGCGTGATCGCGTCGAAGAGCGACGCGACGGATGCATCGCCTTGACCATGACGCGACACCCGCACCAGCGCGACGACGTCGGGGTCCGCGTCCGACGGGAACAATGTGATCGCATAGGCGAACCCGAAGTGGCTCAGCGCCACGCGCAGATTGAAGAGCGCGGCCCCGCAACTGATGATCAGCCCGCGATCGAACGGATCGACGACGGGCAGCGCCCGCAGCCTGTCCACGCAGACGTGCACGGTGCTGCCGTCGATCATGAAGTGCCACGGCTGCGTGTTGTGATTGGACGGCGCGAGCACCGCGTATTGCAGTGCGAAGCGCAGTTGCGCATCGAGTGGCGCGGCAGGGTCGAACTGTGTTTCGTCGATTTCCCATGCCGATCGCGGCGTGGCGTGAATCATCGGGTCGTCCTCGCGCCAGACCCGCGCTAGACGCGCGCAAGCCCCTCGTGATCGACGATGCGGATCGTCTTGCCGTTTGCATCCACGAGCCGCTCGCGCTGGAACTTCGAGAACATGCGGCTCACGGTTTCGAGCTTCATCCCGAGATAGCAGCCGATCTCCTCGCGCGTCATGCGCAGATGAAACTCCGCCGCGGAGAAGCCGCGCGCCTTGAAGCGCCGCGACAGGTTCAGCAGAAAGGTCGCCACGCGCTGCTCGGCCGTCATGGTGCCGAGCAGCATCATCTGGCTGGACTCGCGGACGATCTCGCTGCTCATCATCTGATAGATGTGATGCTGCATCGGCTTCAGCTCGCGGCAGATCGCTTCCAGTTGCGCAAACGGAATGATGCAGACGACGCTGTCTTCGAGCGCGATGGCATCGCAGTTGTGCTGGCTCGCGCCGACGCCGTCGAGACCCAGCGCCTCGCCGGCAATCTGGAAGCCCGTCACGTGCTCGCGGCCGTCGCGATGCATGACGACCGTCTTGAACGATCCCGCGCGCACCGCGTAAATGCTGTGGAACGCGTCGCCGGCGCGATAGAGCGTGTCGCCGCGCTTGACGGAACGCGTCGAGCAGATCACGGCGTCGAGCCGGGCCAGTTCGTCGGCGTTCAGGTCGGCGGGCATGCACAGCGCCCGCATCGCGCACGCGGAGCAGCGCGGCGCACGGCGCGCAGACGGCTCGGCGCGCGAGACGGGATGAATCGGCACGACGCGTGCACGGATTGTCGGGCGGTCGCTGCTGAGGGCGGTTTCAGTTGCGGTAGCAGTGGCGGCAAGCATGATCGGCTCCTGTTCGCTCACGGGGACGCGCGTTGCGTCCGGGCAATGCCTGCGACGGTGCGGCAGGCTGCATCGAATTCAGACGTCTTGTCGAAGAAGAAATCGGCGCCCGCCGCGTTGCACGCATCGCGGAACGCGCGCGCAATGTGGTTGGTCAGCACGATCTTGACGATGGCCGGATGCAGGCGGGACAGCGTCTCGATGAGCGCAAGACTGTTGCCGTCGGCAAGGCGCAGGTCCAGCACGACGATATCCGCCTCGCAGGCGCGGATGCCCTCCAGCGCCGAGTCCCCGTCTTCAGCCTCGCCGGCGATTTCCACGCCCGCGATAGCGCCGAGCAGACGCGCAAGCCGGTGCCGCACTTCGACGGCGGCGTCGACGAGATAGACCTTGGCGGCGAGGGCTGGCACGGCGGTATCCATGTCCAGCAGTATCGACGGCCCTATCTCAAAAATGTATAGGACACGATGGAACCGACCCTAGGAGTTTAGGTAGGCGTTATAGGAATATTCCTACTGAGGGCAACAGAGCCTTAAGCGCCGCGGCTAGATGTCGGCCTCGTCGTCGATCAGCTTGTGGCGGATCGCATAGCGCACCAGCCCGTTTTCATTCGGCATCTGCATTTTTTCGAGGATGCGGGTCTTGTGCGTGCTGATGGTTTTGACGCTCACGCACAGTTCGTGCGCGATTTCGGTGATGCTCTGGCCGGAGACGATGCGCCGGAACACGTCGTACTCGCGGTCGGAGAGCCGGTGATGCGGCAACGCTTCGGCGGGTTCGTTCAGATGCTGCGCGAAGCGCTCGGCCATCGCGAGACTGACGTAGACGCCGCCCGACGCCACCTTCGTCACAGCGCCGACCAGCTCGGCGCTGGCGCTTTCTTTCGTCATGTAGCCCGATGCGCCCGCCTTGAAGGCGCGCACCGCGTATTGCTGCTCCGCGTGCATCGTCAGCACGAGGATCCGCAGCGCGGGTTTCTCGTCCTTGATCTGCTTGATCAGATCGACGCCGTTGCGGCCCGGCATCGACAGGTCGAGCACCAGCACGTGGGCTTCCGCGGCGCGCACCAGCGCGATGGTCGTGGCGCTGTCGCATGCCTCGCCCGCCACCTCGAAACCGCTCGCGGATTGCAGAATGTGGCGCAGCCCGTCGCGCACGAGCGTGTGGTCGTCGGCAAGCAATACCTTGATCATGTCTGCGTATGTTCCTGTTGCACGGTTTGCATGGGAAAGGTCACCGTCAACGCAAAGCCCTGGTTCCTCGTCGTGTCGATCCGGACCGAGCCGCCCAGCATATGAGCCCGCTCGCGCACGCCGATCAGGCCGAACGGACTGTCTGCGCCTGCCTGCTCTCCCGTGCCGCTGCTTGCGTCGGGTTCGGCGCCACGGCCATTATCCGCGATGCGCAGCACGTAGTGTTGACTCCCCGCATGCAGCGTCAGCTCGACGGCGCTCGCTTCGGCATGGCGCGCGACATTGGTCAGCGCTTCCTGGACGATGCGGAACAGGGCGGTCGCCGCGTCTTTCGTGAACGCTGTGTCGGTAGTCTCGATGTCTCGTTCGACGGCGATGCCATAGCGGCTGGTGAAGTCGTTCGCGAGCCATTCGATCGCGGGCGCGAGGCCGAGATCGTCGAGCATCACGGGCCGAAGGTCGGCCGCGATACGGCGCAATGAAGCCACCGTCGCGTCGATGGTGCGAGCCATGCCGTGCAGACGCGACATGGCGTCGATCTGTTCGCGCGTGCCCGAATGCGAAGTCAGCTCGCCTTCGAGCACCGAAAGCTCCATTTTCAGCGCGGTGAGCTGCTGACCCAGATCGTCGTGCAGTTCGCGGGCGATGCGCGTCTTTTCCTCCTCGCGCACGCTCTGCAGATTGGCCGACAGCCGCCGCAACTCCTCGCGCGACTGCTTCAGCGCGTTGTCCGACTTCACGCGCTCGGTGACGTCGCGCAGCATCACCGTATAGAGTTTGCCAGCGTCTTCGCGTATCTGCGAAATCGACGCCTCCAGCGGAAATTCTTCGCCGTTCGCGCGCAAGCCGAACAGAACCGGCTGCCGACCCATCATGCGTTCGGAGATGCCCGTCGCGCCGAACTGCGCGACGTGCTGCGCGTGACCGTCGCGAAACCGCTGCGGGATGAAGCGTGAGAGCGGCGCGCCGAGCGCCTGCGCGGCGGGCACGCCGAAGATGCGTTCGGCGGTCGGATTGAAGATGACGATGTTTTGCGCTTCGTCGATCGTGATGATCGCTTCCATCGACGAGCGGATGATGCCCATCATGCGCGATTCATCGCGGCTCGCGTTGCGTGCGGAAAGGGCTTGCGTGCGCGTGGCGGCGAGCACGCTGACCACGGCGGCAGCAATCGACAACGCGCACAGCGCCGTGATCAGCGCGAGCGTTGCCGCGCCGCTCGACGCGACGACGGCAAGCACGACCAGTGCGGTCAACCCGCAGGCGAGGGCGGCATATTGCGCGCGGGCAACGCGCCGATGCGCGAGCGACTTGCTGGCGATGTCGAGGTCGACTTTCATTCTTGCCTGCCTCGCGATAACGACGGGCAGCGCGCGGCGCTTCCCGGCAAAGGCCGCCGTCGTGCGAAGCGCGCGTGCGTGACGCTGACATCGTGCGCGTTTGCGCCTGTCGCCGCGTGGCGTCCCGTCCGCGACGCCATCGTCATGCGCCCGTCAATGCGACATCAGGACGGGCACCGTCATCGATTCGAGCATCGTTCGCGTGACGCCGCCGAATACACGTTCGCGCGCGCGGGTATGTCCATACGCGCCCATCACGAGCAGGTCCGCGTGCAGATCGGATGCGCGGTTGAGCAACGTCGCGCCGGTACCGACGCCGATATGATGCGGCGTCGTCGAAAACGACGCTCGTACGCCATGTGCGTCGAGCCATGCGGCGACGTCGATGCCTTCGGGCGCGTCCGGGCTCTGTCGACTGTCATGGTGCACACGATGCCGCACGATATCGACGCCGACATGGCGCGCGCGTTGCAGCAAGGGCAGCGCATCGGCGGCGGCGCGCGCAGCTTCGCGGCTGCCGTCCCACGCGAGCAGCACGTTGTCGCCGAGCGTGCGCACCTCGCCCGCATACGGAACGACGAGCGCGGGGCGGCCCGCCCCCAGCACCAGATCGCCGACGAAGTGCGGTGTCACGAACGACGCGGGATCGTTGGGATCTTGCTGGCCGAGCACCAGCAGATCCGCGTGCCGCGCATGGAGCATCGCGACGTCGAGCGCGGGTCCGGGCGGCGCGCGCCATTCGGCGCTGCGGCCGGCGCGTTCGGCGGCGGCGAGAAAGGCGTTTTGCGCCTTCTCGCGGCGCTCGTCTGCATGCGCTTCGAGCTGCCCGAACGACAGCGTTTTGTCCTGCCGGAAGATCGGCCTGAACAGATCCTGGCAGACCACGTACAGCCCGATCAGATGCGCATCCCAGCGCTGCGCGAGTTCGAGCGACAGCGCGATGCGCGTGTCGCTGCGGCGGCTATCGTCGATATGGACGAGCAGGGTCTTGTAGCTCATGTCAGTTCCTTTTTCAGCAGGACGCTCAGTGCGACAGCAGCACGGGCACGGTCATCGACTGGAGTACGGTGCGCGTCGCGCCGCCCAGCACCAGCTCGTGCAAACGGGAATGCGCGTAGGCGCCCATCACGATCAGGTCGCAGCCCGATTCCGCCGCCTGCGACAGCAGCACGTCGCCGATCGGCGTGTCGCCGCTGGCGGAGACTTCACGCACGTTCACCTTGACGCCGTGTCGCGCGATGGTCAGCGCAATGTCGGCGCCCGGAATGCGCCACAGCGGCGGCTCGTCGCGCGTCGCGTTGACGGTGAGCAGCGTGACGTCGGCGGCGTGCGACAGGAAGGGCATCGCGTCGTGAATCGCGCGCGTGGCTTCGCGGCTGCCATCCCACGCAACCAGCACGCGCTGGCCGAGCGTCGCGTGGGCGCCCGCCGACGGCACCAGCAGCACCGGACGGCCCGCCGACATCAGCAGATGCTCGACGAACTGATCGGCAATGAACGATTCGGGGTCTTGCGGATCGGTCTGTCCGGCGATCACGAGATCGGCGAGACGCGCGTAGGACGGCACGACGTCGTTCGCGTAGCCGGGCGCCGCAATCCAGCGCGCGTCCACTTTCGCGCGCGCGGCTTCCGCATGGAACAGGCGGTCGAGCGCGGCGCTGCGTTCGTGACGTTGACGCTCATGCTCCGCGTAATAGAAAGCCGTGCCCGCCATCACGAATAGCGCGTGGGGATCGGGCAGGTAAGTCGTAAAGAGGCCCGTCAGCTTCGCGTGAAACTGATGGGCGACCCGTAGCGCGATTTCGAGGCGCGGATGCGCGTGAACGCCCGTATCGAGTTGCACGAGGATGCTCTTGTAGCTCATCGCCGTTACTCCAGACAGAGAGAGACGTGGAGCGGGCATCAGCCCGCGATGCAAACGAGTCTACGGGGCGCATCGGCATGGCGATTGATGCAGATCAAGCAGCGTCGTATCGTGAGTCGCGCGGTTGTTTCCGGGGCGATTGATCGACGTCAAGCGGGACGGCGCGCATGGGTCTAGATTGTTCTGTGTGAACTGCTTCATTCCTTCAATGGAGGACTCTGTCATGAAAGCACTCGTGTATCACGGCCCCAACGAGAAGTCGCTCGACGAACGCCCGATGCCCGAACTCGCGGCGCCCACGGACGCCGTCGTCAGGATGACGCGCACGACCATCTGCGGCACCGACCTGCACATCCTCAAGGGCGACGTACCGACCTGCGAGCCGGGGCGCATTCTCGGCCACGAAGGCGTGGGCGTCGTGCATAGCGTGGGCAGCGCGGTGAGCGGCCTCGCGGTCGGCGATCACGTGCTGGTGTCGTGCATTTCGTCGTGTGGGCGATGCGACTATTGCCGGCGCGGCATGTACTCGCATTGCACGACGGGCGGCTGGATTCTCGGCCATCGCATCGACGGCACGCAGGCCGAATATGTGCGTATCCCGCACGCGCAGACGAGTCTCTACCGCATTCCCGCGGGACTCGACGAAGAAGCGCTGGTGATGCTCTCCGATATCCTGCCGACCGGCTTCGAATGCGGCGTGCTCAACGGCAAGGTTCAGCCGGGCAGCACGGTGGCGATCGTCGGCGCGGGGCCGATCGGGCTCGCATCGCTATTGACGGCGCAGTTCTACTCGCCCGCGCAGATCATCATGATCGACCCGGACCCGAACCGGCTCGAAGTGGCACGACGTTTCGGCGCGACGGCCTCCATCGACAACAGTCACGAGGATGCCGTTGCGCAGGTCATGGCGTTGACGGAATCGACGGGCGTGGATTGCGCGATCGAAGCCGTCGGCGTGCCCGCGACCTTCGAACTCTGCGAAGCGCTGGTCGCGCCCGGCGGCACGATTGCGAACGTGGGCGTGCATGGCGTGAAGTGCGATCTGCATCTGGAAAAACTGTGGGACCGCAACATTTCGATCACGACGCGTCTGGTCGATACGGTCAGCACGCCGATGCTGATGAAAACCGTGCGCGCAGGCCGCCTCGATCCGAAGCAGCTGATCACGCACCGGTTCGCGCTCGACGACATGCTCGCGGCGTACGAGACGTTCTCACATGCGGGGAGCACGCATGCGCTCAAGGTGCTGATCGAAGTATCGTGACGCGTGTCCTGTTTATAGAGCCAGCGGCCTTACGTTCCATCCAGTTTTTCGGGCATTTCAAGGAGAGTCGACATGTACAAGAAGATCCTCGTCGCAGTGGACGGGAGCCACACATCGAAGCTGGCCGTGCAGGAGGCTGTAAAGATCGCATCGCTCACGAGCGGCACGGTGCATGCCGTCTATGTGGTCGATAAATCGCCGATCTTCAACTACGCCGGTTATTTCGACCCGACCGTGCTGACGGACGCATTGCGCAGCGACGGGCGCAACGCGCTCGAAAACGTCGAGTCTACGTGCAGACAATCGGGCGTTGCGTGCGCGAACGAGCTGGTGGAGACGGAGCCCCTCAACGACGATATCGCCCAGACGCTTAAACGTTACGCCGGGCGCCTGGGCGCCGAACTCGTCGTGCTCGGCACGCATGGGCGGCGCGGCATGAAACGGATCGTGCTGGGCAGTGTCGCTGAACACTTCGTGCGGATTTCGCCGTGTCCCGTGCTGCTGGTGCGCGGCAGCGACGAAAAAGACGAAGCCACGCAGTAAAGCATGCGCCGTCCGCGTCAACGCGAGCGGCGCGCGCGTCTGTTCAGAAGAAGGTCGTCGCGAAGTCTTCGTCGGAGGCGCGACGTTCGTATCCCGCCGCGAAATGCCCGACCGTCTGCGCGAGCAACGCAACCGATCCGACGGGCAGCTTCAGATTGACCGCGAGGGCCGAGCGGTTCATCCAGCCACGCGCGGCAGCCGCGAGCCCCATCGACGCGCAGAACAGATACACGTTCTGCAGGATCGCGCCCGCGCTCGCCGACGCGAAGGCTTCGCGCTGCGCGTGCGGGACGTCCTGCATGCGTGTCAGGTCGGCGACATACACCAGATTGACGGGCGCGTGGCCGAGAAACTCCTGGTAACCCGTCATCGCGCGCAGGTCGGCTGCGGCGACGAGGGTAAGCGCATGCGCGACGGGATCGTAGCGATACGCGCCGCTCGCGAGCAGCACATAGATGTCGATCTCGTAGCCGCCCAGCGCCGACGGCGCGGTGCGGCCATAGCCGTGCGCACGGTTGATGCCGTCGGCGGCCCACAGCAGATCGCCGAGCGTGCGGTGATCGAGCGGCGTGTCGGCGAACTCGCGCGACGTTTGCCGAGCGGCGAGCGCGTCGAGCAAGGGCAGGCCGCCCGTGCGTTGCGGGGGCGCAAAGCCGATATACGGAACGGGTGTGCCTTCGACGGGGCGCGGCGCGGGCGTATTGAGCAGCGCGGAGCCGATGCGGAACAGAGGTTTGGTCATGGCGTGCCGTCCGCGCATGGAAGGTGGCTTCCGCATGCGGACCTCCGAAAGAACGTGAGTCCATCGTCCCATGCTTCGCATCGCGCCGTTTGATACAGATCAAGCGGTCCGTCGCCAGGAGGCACAAACTGGTTGGTGTGCCAAGGAGAAAACCATGTTAGCTATCGATGTCATGACGCCATCCGTCATCTGCGCGCAACCGGAAATGACCGTGCAGGAAGCTGCGAAACGTCTGGTCGAAAACAGGATCAGCGGCATGCCTGTCGTCGACGCGAACGGTGCGCTCGCTGGAATCCTGAGCGAAGGGGACCTGCTGCACAGGGTCGAGTTGGGAACCGGGAAACGGCGTTCGCGCTGGCTCGAACTTTTTTCGTCGACGCGCGATCTGGCCAGCAGCTTCGTGAAGGAACACGGACGCACCGTCGCCGACGTGATGACGACGACCGTCATCACCGTCGACGAAACAACCCCCGTCGCCGACATTGCCGAACTGATGGAGCGGCGCCGTATCAAGCGCGTGCCGGTGGTGCGTGACGGCGCGCTGGTCGGCATCGTTACGCGCGGCAACCTGATTCGCGCGCTGGCGAGCACAGCGGCGCCGGCGCAGACGCAAGACACGCCTTCGGCGGACGACCGCGAAATCGCCGATGCGATCGTCGCGGCATTGAGCGAAAAACGCTGGGCGTTGTCGAAGGGAAATGTGATCGTCAAGGATGGGGTCGCGCATCTGTGGGGCGTGATCGAGTCCGAAGCCGAGGAACGCGCGCTGTGCATCGCCGCGCTCGAAGTGAAGGGCGTCAAGGAAGCGCGCGCGCATCTGAGCTATCCGACCATCATGCCTTTGATGTGACGATTGCATGACATTGCAACCCGCCGTGATTCGCGCGGCGAAGGGGCCGTGAATGTTTCGGACCCTTCGCCGCGCGTTTTCCGTTTCAGGGACTAGAATGCACGGCGAGCGGCTCTCAGTACGCAATCCGTTTTCGATTGTTCGCCAGATCCTTCAAGTCAATTCGCCTTGAGCCGCTTTATCGCGGCGAATCGTCTGTCTACATTCACTCCATCGCAGGCCGGCGGGTTCGAGACACCGCCGGTCCCGTCAAACGGTATCGAATCGATTGAGGAAACAGATCATGAGCAAGCTTGCAGGTAAGGTCGCTGTCGTCACGGGCGCGTCGAAAGGAATCGGCGCGGGCATCGCCAAGGCGCTGGCAGCCGAGGGTGCATCCGTGGTCGTCAACTACGCCAGCAGCAAAACCGCTGCTGACGCAGTCGTGGCCGACATCAACGCGGCGGGCGGCAAGGCGATCGCAGTCGGCGGCGACGTGTCGAAGGCAGCGGACGCGCAAGGCATCATCAATGCCGCCGTCGAAACGTACGGCCGTCTCGACGTCCTCGTGAACAATTCAGGCGTCTACGAATTCGCGGCGATTGAAGAATTCACCGAAGAGCAATTCCACAAGCAGTTCAACATCAACGTGCTCGGGCTGTTGCTGACCACGCAGGCGGCCGCGAAGCATCTGGGTGAAGGCGCGAGCATCATCAACATCAGCTCGGTCGTGACGACCATCACGCCGCCGACGAGCGCGATCTACAGCGGCACGAAAGGTGCCGTCGACGCAATCACGGGCGTGCTGGCACGCGAACTGGGACCGAAGAAGATTCGCGTCAATGCGATCAATCCTGGCTTCGTCGTCACTGAGGGCACGCACGAAGCAGGGATTGCCGGCTCCGAGTTCGAAACCAACGCGGTGAGCCAGACGCCGCTTGGCCGGGCAGGCCAGCCGCGCGATATCGCAGCCATCGCGGTGTTCCTCGCATCCGACGATTCCGGCTGGCTGACGGGCGAGCGCATTGTTGCGAGCGGCGGTCTGCGCTGATTGACTGAGCGATCACATCATCGGCATATGCAGATGATGTGGATCGCTCAAGGTTTCCGCGACGCGCTGTAACGCGTCGCGGCAATCGTTTCTGTCCTGCGGGCCACCCAGACAGACGCGGATCGTATTGGGCGGATTGCCGTCCGTCGAAAACGCCGCACCCGCCACCGCCCCGACGCCCTGATTGCGCAATTGCAGCGCCAGCTCTGGCGCGCTCCAGTCACACTGCGGCGGAATCGGCAACCACAAATGAAAGCCATCGGACTGCGCTTCGTAATGCCAGTCGGCCAGTTCCTGTGACGCAATGGTCTGACGCACGTTCGCTTCCTTGCGGATCGCGTCGAGCATCTCGTGCGCGGTGCCGTCGTTGACCCATTGCGTCGCCAGCAGCACCGTGAACGGACTCGGCATGACGGTCGTCGCGCGCAACGCGCCCGCGACGCGCTGCGTTTGCCTCGCTGTTGGCGCGCGCAGATACGCGACGCGCAGCCCTGCGCCGAAGGTCTTCGAAAAGCCCGTCACATACCAGGTCAGCTCCGGCGCCAGCGAAGCCAGCGCGACGGGCTTGTTCGACGGCAGCCAGCCATACGCATCGTCTTCGATGATGGGCACGCTGTAGCGCAAGGCGACGTCGGCGAGCGCTTCGCGCCGCTGCACCGACAGCGTCAGCGTGCTCGGATTCTGCAAGGTCGGGTTGCAGTAGAACGCACCGGGCTTTTCGGTCTTGCACAGCGCTTCGAAGGCGTGCGGCAACGGTCCTTCTTCATCGCGCGGCAGCGGCTGCAAGCGCACGCCGAGTTGCGACGCGATGGCCTTGATGCCGGGATACGCGAGCGTGTCGAGGCAAATGGTTTCGCCCGGTCTCGCCAGCTGCGATACGAGCGCGACGAGCGCGCTATGAATGCCGGGACACACCAGCACGGTATCGTCTTCGCAATCGGGCATGCGTTCCTTGAGCCATGCGCGTCCCGCTGCGCGGTCGTCGGGCGTACCGCCGAAATCCTGATAGCGCAGCAGCCGGTAAGGATCGGTCTGCGCGAGCAGCTGTGCCGACGACTCTCTCAGGCGCGCGGCCAGTTCGGGCGGTTCGGGCGGCATGTTCATCGACATTTCGACGCTGCTGCCGCCCGCGAGCGGCAAGGTCTGCGTGCGTCCACGCACGAACGTGCCGCTGCCCGCGCGGGCATCGAGCAGGCCGCGCTTGCGCGCCTCCGCATAGGCGCGCGCGACGGTGGTGTAGTTCAACTGCAGTGCGCCCGCGAGATCGCGCAGGCCGGGCAGACGGTCGCGCGGACGCAGACGACCGCTGGCGAGATCTTCCTCGATCAGATCCGGTATCACGAGATACGCCGGTTTGCGGCTTTCAGTCAGCCGCTTGAGCCAGTGATGCGCGAGACTGTCCATGCTGTTATTTCCGATGCGGATAACTGAAAAGCGTCATTCAAGGTAACACGCGAATTCCGCGAAAAATAAATCGATTTCCATTCAATTCAAAACTTGATTGCATTGATTGGATGAATGCACGCTTGCGGGGTATCGCGCACCATCCGCACGCAAAAGACGCTGCGTCGTTGTGCGAAGACGGTGCGCGCGCATCTGTCGCTTATCACCGAAAACCCCCGTCAGACAAGGCTCGCAAAGAAATTTTCGGGTCGCTCGAACAATTGCGATTTGATTGATTGGAAGTTGATTGCATGAACCGGGCCGGAAATTGGCATATCCGTTGCGTTAAGTGAGTCGCCAATCGGGATATTTCCCGTCGAGCAATCCGATCAATTACGCGACTTATTGGAGAGCGATATGCCTGCCGTCAACAAACCGATGCATCAGAAAGGCGACTACCTGGTCGACTACGAAGAAAAGGTATTTCCCGACGTCAAGGCCGAACCCGGCGAGAAAGCACTCGTCACCTTTCATACGGTTGCATTCGAAGGCTCGATCGGTTTCGTCAATCTGCTGCAGGCCACGCGTCTGCAGCGCAAGGGCTTCGATACGTCGGTGCTGCTGTACGGCCCGGGCGTCACGCTCGGCCTGCAACGCGGCTTTCCGACGCTCGGCGACGAAGCCTTTCCCGGCCATCTGAACTTCAACAAGCAACTCGTCAAGTTCATGGAAGAGGGCGGCAAGGTGTACGCATGCCGCTTCGCCTTGCAGGCGCTCTATGGTCATGGCGAAGCGTCGCTGATCGAAGGCATCCGGCCGATCAATCCGCTCGATGTGCTCGACCTGCAGCTTCTCCATCGCAAGGAGAACGCGCTGATCATCCATACGTGGACCGTCTGAGCGCGCCGGGTGCCGATCATGTCCGAGCAGCGAATCATCCGTGCAGCGGCGGTGCAGATTGCGCCTGATTTCGAGCGTCCCGGCGGCACGCTCGACAGGGTATGCGCCGCAATCGACGAAGCCGCGTCGAAGGGCATGCAGCTGATCGTCTTCCCCGAGACGTTCGTGCCTTACTACCCGTACTTTTCGTTCGTGCGTCCGCCTGTCGCGTCGGGCGCCGAACACATGCGGCTCTACGAGCAGGCTGTCGTCGTGCCGGGGCCCGTCACGCAGGCCGTGAGCGAGCGTGCGCGCCGTCATTCGATGGTGGTCGTGCTCGGCGTGAACGAGCGCGATCACGGCAGCCTGTACAACACGCAGCTCGTGTTCGACGTCGACGGGCGTCTGGTGCTCAAGCGCCGCAAGATCACGCCGACGTTTCATGAACGGATGATCTGGGGACAAGGCGACGCGGCGGGTCTGAAGGTCGCGCACACGGGCATTGCGCGAGTCGGCGCGCTCGCGTGCTGGGAGCATTACAACCCGCTCGCGCGCTACGCGCTGATGACGCAGCACGAAGAGATCCATTGCAGCCAGTTTCCGGGCTCGCTGGTGGGGCCCATTTTCGCGGAGCAGATCGAGGTGACGATCCGTCATCACGCGCTCGAATCGGGCTGCTTCGTCGTGAACTCGACGGGCTGGCTCAGCGAAGCGCAGATCGAATCCGTGACGACGGACCCGAAGCTGCAAAAGGCGCTGCGCGGCGGCTGCATGACGGCCATTATCTCGCCCGAAGGCCAGCATCTCGCCGAGCCGCTGCGCGAAGGCGAAGGCATGGTCGTCGCGGATCTCGACATGTCGCTGATCACGAAGCGCAAACGGATGATGGACTCGGTCGGTCACTATGCGCGGCCCGAGCTGTTGAGTCTTGCCATCAACGACCGTCCGGCGCTGCCCGTTACGCCGATGTCGATGTCGTTCGAACGCGCGGGTGCGGATGCCGCCCCCGACGAAACCACGAGTGGAGGTCAGGATGAATGCCAGCGTGAACCTGTCGCCGGTTGAGCCGCGCACGCAGCGCCAGCTGATGGAACTGCGCACGGAGCTGCAATCGACGGGGCTGCGCCTCGTCGATCCGAACGCGGGCGCCGCGAGCCGGCGCGGCGGTGCGGGCCCGTCGGACCACAAGGCCGTGACCGTCGATGGCGTGACGATCATGGTGCCCGTGCACACCAGTTCCGCGTGGAATTCGCCGTTCGTCGCGAGCGCGCCGGATCAAGCGGGCGCGAGTGCGCTGATGCGCGGCACGATCCCCATTGCCAGCATCAGCTTTCCGAAAGCGCCGCGCTTCACGCAGTTGCAAACGCTCGACGGCGTGCCGTACTCGCACATCGCGACGCTGCACGGCACCGACGTGCTCGCCACGACGGTGCTGCAAACCTGCATCCGCTACGAAAGCCGCAAGAAGACCTGCAAGTTCTGCGCGATCGGCCAGTCGCTCGCGGCAGGCCGCACGATTGCGCGCAAGACGCCGGAACAGCTTGCGGAAGTGGCGCGCGCAGCCGTGCTGCTCGACGGCGTGAAACATATGGTGCTGACCACGGGCACGCCACCGACGCCGGATCGCGGCGCGCAGATCCTGTGCGAAAGCGCGTTTGCGATCAAGGCGGCCGTCGATCTCCCGATTCAGGCGCAATGCGAGCCGCCGGATAACGATGCGTGGTTCGAGCGCATGAAGGCAAGCGGCATCGACACGCTCGGCATGCATCTCGAAGTCGTCACGCCGGAAGTGCGCGCGCGCGTGATGCCCGGCAAGGCGAGCGTGCCCATCTCGCGCTATATGGAAGCGTTCAAGGCGGCCGTCGCTGTGTTCGGCAAGGGACAGGTCAGCACGTATATCCTCGCGGGCCTCGGCGATACGGCGGAAGCCATTCTGTCGATCTCGCGCGAACTGATCGACCTCGGTGTGTACCCGTTCGTCGTGCCTTTCGTGCCGATCAGCGGCACGCCGCTGGAAGACCATCCCGCGCCTTCGCCCGAGTTCATGAAGTCGATCCTGGCGCCGCTCGGCGCGATGCTGCGCGACGCGCAGATGCGTTCGGCCGATATCAAGGCGGGCTGCGGCAAATGCGGCGCGTGCTCGTCGCTCGCATCGTACGAGGACTGATCATGTTCTGCGAGACATTCGACGAACTGGATGCATTGCCGCTCGACTTCACGCCCGCCGAGTATCGCGTGAAATGGGCGACGCTGCCGTGGGAAAGCAATGAAGCGTACGCGCTTCGGCGCGCGGTGTTCTGCGTCGAGCAGGGCATCTTCGTCGGCGACGACCGCGACGAGATCGACGGTCACGCGAAGCTGCTGGTTGCGCTGAGCTGCATCGCGGGCGTACCGGAACAGGTGGTCGGCACGGTGCGGATCCACGAAACGCAGCCGCGCACGTGGCTCGGCTCGCGCCTTGCGGTCCATGCGGCGTTCCGCTCGCACGGCAAGCTCGGCTCGACGCTGATCCGGCTTGCTGTGAGCAGCGCGCATGCGCTGGGATGCGATACGTTTCTCGCCCATGTGCAGCGTCAGAACGTGCCGCTGTTCAGGCGTCTGCACTGGCAGACGGTCGCGGAGGAAACACTGTTTGGCCGGCCTCACGATCTGATGGAAGCCGACCTCGCGCACTATCCGCCATGCTTTACGCCCGAAAGCGGTTTCGTCACGTCGTCGCGAGGCCGCTCATGAGTCTGCAAGCGCTGGTCGAACGGATGCGCGCAAGCCGCGGCTTTCGGCACAAGACGGATATAGCCGGCGTGGTGGCGTCGCTGGCGTCGCGCTTGCCGAACGGCACGCGCGATCTCGCGCAAGCCGTTGCCGTGGGCGACGACTGCGCGGCGCTCGCCGATGGCGACGGCTATCTGCTGTTCGCGATCGAAGGGCTGGTCAGCGATTTCGTCGAGACGATGCCCTGGTTCGCTGGCTACAGCAGCGTGATGGTCAACGTCAGCGACGTGTATGCGATGGGCGGCCGGCCGCTCGCGGTCGTCGACGCGCTGTGGAGCGATGGGCTCGATGCGGCGGCGGAGATACTGGCGGGTATCGCGGCGGCATCGAATGCGTATGGCGTGCCCGTCGTAGGCGGACACAGCAATACGCGCAGCGCAGAGCCGCAACTGGCGGTGTCGATTCTCGGCCGCGCGAACGCGCTGCTGTCGAGTTTCAACGCGCGACCCGGCGACCGTCTCGTGATGGCCGTCGATCTGCGCGGCCGTTTCGAAGATCCGTATCCGTTCTGGAACGCGTCCGTTGGCGCGCCCGCTGGGCGTCTGCGCGACGATCTCGAACTGCTGCCGCAACTCGCGGAAAGCGGCCTGTGCGACGCGGCCAAGGACATCAGCATGGCGGGCGTGCTCGGCACGTCGCTGATGCTGCTCGAATGCTCGGGCGTCGGCGCGCGCATCGATCTCGACGCGATTCCGCGCCCGGAGCACGTCGATTTCGAACGCTGGCTCAGTGCGTTTCCGAGTTATGGCTTCGTGCTGTCGGTGCGCGATGAGCACGTGGATGAAGTGCTCGCGCGCTTCGCGCAGCGCGGGCTCGCATGCGCGTCGATCGGCAGCGTGGATGCATCGCGCGAGGTCGTCCTTACGCAGCAGTCCGATTCGGCCTTGCTCTGGAGCTTCAAGGACAGCGCGTTCATCGGCGCGCCCGTGAGAGCGCAAACATGAACGGCACCGCGATGCGCATTGCGCTGTTCACGCACTCCGTCAATCCGCGCGGTGGCGTGGTGCATACGCTCGAACTCGGACGCGCACTGCATGAGGCAGGGCAGGACGTGACGATCTTCGCGCCATCCGTCGGCGGTGCGCCGATGTTCCGCGCGTCGACTTGCCGTGTCGTGCTCGCGCCCGTCGCGGCGCACGGCAACGATACGGTATCGATGGTGCGGATGCGGATCGACGCGTTGAAAACCGCGTTGATCGAAGATGGCGCGTCCGGCTTCGACGTGCTTCACGCACAGGACAGCATCAGCGGCAACGCGCTTGCCGAACTGCGCGAAGCGGGTGCGATTCGCGGCTTCGTGCGCACGGTCCATCATCTCGATACGTTCGACGACGCGCGGCTGAGCGAGTGGCAGCGTCGTGCGTTCGCGGACGCCGATGCTGTGTTCTGCGTCAGTGACACGTGGACGCATAAGATGCGCGACGCGTTCGATATTGCGGCGTCGACCGTCAATAACGGCGTTGACGTGCAGCGCTTTCGCAGTTCAAGCGAGGCAAACGACCCAGACGTTTGCATGACGCCGGGCGTTGTCGGCAAGCCGGTCGTGCTGGCCGTGGGCGGCATCGAGGCGCGCAAGAACACGCTGCAACTGCTGGAGGCGTTTGCCTTACTGAGGCAAACGCATGCCCACGCGCAACTCGTGATCGCAGGCGGCGCGAGTCTGCTGGATCACGATGCCTATACGCGCCGCTTCATCGCGCGCGCAGCGCAACTGGGTCTGCGCATCGGGCAGGGCGAAGCAATCGTCGTCACAGGTCCGCTCGATGACGCAGCCATCCCCGCATTGATGCGGCGCGCCGATGTCGTTTCGATGGTGTCGCTGCGCGAGGGCTTCGGTCTCGTCACGCTCGAAGCGCTGGCGGCAGGCGCGCCCGTCGTCGTGTCGCAGATCGAACCCTTCACTGGTTATCTCGACGAACGCGTCTGCTGCTGGGCACAACCCGACGACGCCGCCAGCATCGCCGATGCACTGCGCCGCGCGCTGCACGATCGCGGCGGCATCGACTTCGAACATGCGGTCCCCGAGCTGCTTGCACGCTTCAGTTGGCGCGAAAGCGCGCATCGACATATCGCGCTGTACGCGAGCCATGTGCAGCACCTCATGCAAGCGCTCAGCGCCTGAATCTCTCAATCAAAGGAAACGTGATGCCAGTCATGCACTTCAGGGTCCAGTGGCCGGACGGCAGCGAGGCCAACTGCTATTCGCCTTCGACCGTAGTCGGCGAGTTTTTCGTTGCCGGACAACGTTATGCGCTTGGCGATTTCGTCGACAGGGCACGCGAGGCGCTGCATATCGGCTCGGAACGCGTGCGCGAGAAGTACGGCTTCGCGTGCTCGGCGGCGATGGATCAGCTTGCGCAGATCGAAGCTCAGGCGCAGCGCTTCGCTACCGATCCGCAAGCGGAAGTCCAGGTCGTCGAACTTTTGTGAACCGAACGCAGGAAAGAATCATGTCGAACGCAAACACTCTCGCTCCCGATGCAACGAACTCGGTTCCCCATCATACGGTGATCGTCGTAGGCGGCGGACAGGCCGGACTGTCGATCAGCTACTACCTGAAAGAGGCGGGCATCGATCATCTGGTGATCGAAAAGCACACGGTCACGCATACATGGCGCTCGCAGCGCTGGGATGCGTTCTGCCTCGTCACGCCGAACTGGCAATGCGCGCTGCCGGGCTACCCGTATCGCGGCGACGATCCGCACGGCTTTATGAAGAAGGACGAGATCATCGCGTATCTGGACGGCTTCATCGCGATGGTCGATGCGCCCGTGCTCGAACATACGGAAGTCCGCAAGATCAAGCGCCTGGCATCAGGCGGCTATGTCGTGTCGACGTCGAATGGCGACTTCACGGCCGATCAGGTCGTGGTGGCTTCAGGCGGCTATCACACGCCCATCGTGCCGCGCATGGCCGAACGTTTGCCTGCTGACATCGTGCAGTTGCAGTCGTCGCATTACCGCAATCCGCAGGCGCTGCCCGAAGGCGCGGTGCTCGTCGTGGGCTCGGGGCAGTCGGGCGCGCAGATCGCGGAAGACCTGCATCTGGCGGGCCGCAAGGTGTATCTGGCCGTCGGTGAAGCACCGCGTTGCGCGCGCTTCTATCGCGGCCGCGATGTGGTCGACTGGCTCGCGGACATGCGCTATTACGACATGCCCGTCGATCAGCATCCGCTGCGCGAAGGCGTGCGCGACAACACGAACCACTATGTGACGGGCCGCGACGGCGGACGCGATATCGACTTGCGGCGCTTTGCGCTCGAAGGCATGGAACTGTATGGCAGGCTCGACGATCTGCGCGACGGCCGTCTGCAGTTCGCGCCCAATCTGATCGATGCCCTCGATAGCGCCGACGACACGTATAACCGGATCAACGCGAGCATCGACGGCTTCATCGAGAAGCATGGATTCGACGCGCCGGCCGGTACGCCTTATGCACCCGTGTGGCGGCCCGAAGGCGAACGCACGTCGCTCGATCTCGCGGCAAGCGGCATCACGTCGATTGTCTGGTGCATCGGCTTCAGGCCGGATTTCAGCTGGATCGATGCGCCTGTCTTCAACGGACGCGGTTATCCCGCGCATGTTCGCGGCATCACGCCGCAAGCGGGCTTGTATTTCATCGGGCTGCCGTGGCTGCATACATGGGGATCGGGCCGCTTCTCCGGCATCGCGCGCGATGCCGGGCATGTGGTCGATACGATCCGTTCATCCATCGACGCAGCGTCGACGAGTCTCGCGGCGTGAGCATGATCCAACGCTATCGCGCGGGCATGCCGCAATTGAGCTACACGGGGCTGTCGGAAAACTGGTTGCTCAAGGAGTGCGGGCATCGCCATTGGGAGGCGCTTGCCGCGCATGCGGGCCGCGAGCAGACGGACTTTCACGACGACGACGGCGGGCGTTCGTATGCGGCGTTTACGGCGATTCGACTGCAAACGGGCGGCCTCGACTCGATCGGCGAAAACGACACGTTCGACATTCGCAGCACCCTGTGCAGAACGGGACCCGTGCGTCATTTCAGCACGCATCGCATCATGCGCGGCGAGACGGAGATTGCGGAACTGTCGATGTCGTCGGCATTCGTCACGCGCGGCGAGCCGCGCAGCAACCGTTGCGTCGCGCGCGCGGCGCTGGCGGCGCTGCCCGGTGGCGTCGAGCCGATGCCCGAACCTGCGTTGCAGATGATGCAGATGAGCAAGCGTCTGCGGGCGGCAGACCGCGCCGCGCTGCCGGAACTCGCGCCCGCGACCGACGAACCGATTGAATTTCTTCCTTGCCCGAACAGCGATTTCAACGGCGCGGACTTCCTTTATTTCGCGAGTTTTCAGGCGTTTGTCGATCGCGCCGAATGGCAATGGCGACGCTTCGACGAGCCGCCGCTGGTCGCGAGCCGCTCGTTGTTCTACTACGGCAATGTCGATGTCGGCGATACATTGAGCCTGCGTGTGGTTGGCAGCGCAGAAGACGAACGGGGCATCCGGCACTGGACGGAAGTGCGCCGCAAGAGCGACGGCATGAAGATCGCCGATGTCACGACGGAGAAGCGCTGGAGGCGCCGATGAGCACGACACGCGCACGCCGCCGCGCTGTGCCGCTCAAGCGCGTCTATACGCGCGCGGATATCGAAGGCATTGCGCATGTGGACAGCATGCCGGGAGAAGCGCCGTTCGTGCGTGGGCCGTTCGCTTCGATGTACACCGAAAAGCCGTGGACGATTCGCCAGTACGCAGGCTACGCGCAAGCCGCCGATACGAACCTCGCCTTCCGCACCGCGCTGGCGGAAGGCACGCAAGGTCTCTCGGTCGCATTCGATCTGCCGACCCAGCGCGGTTACGATTCGGACGACCCCGCAGTCAGCGCGGACGTCGGGATGACGGGCGTGGCCATCGATACGGTCGAAGACATGGCACGGCTTTTCGAAGACATACCGCTCGACCGCGTGTCGGTATCGATGACGATGAACGGGGCTGTCTTGCCCGTGCTCGGCGCGTTTATCGTCGCGGCGGACGAAAGCGGCGTGCATGCATCGCAACTGCGGGGCACGATCCAGAACGACATCCTGAAAGAGTTCATGGTGCGCAACACGGGCATCTTCGCGCCCGAGCCTTCGCTGCGCATCGCCGCCGATGTGGCCGCCCATCTTGCGCAACAGGTGCCGCGCTTCAATGCACTGTCGGTCTCCGGCTATCACTTTCAGGAAGCGGGTGCGGACGCCGTGCTCGAACTCGCGCTGACGATGGCCAATGCGCGCACCTATGTCGACACCCTCGTCGCACGCGGCATGCACGCAAACGACGCGTGTGAGCGCATGAGTTTCTTCTTCGGTGTCGGCACGGATTTTTATGTCGAGGTCGCGAAACTGCGCGCCGCGCGGCTGTTGTGGTCGGAGATCGCATCGCATAGCGGCGCCACGTCGGACAAGGGCCGCGCGCTGCGCATGCATTGCCAGACGTCGGGCTGGTCGCTGACGGCGCAAAAACCGATGAACAACGTCGTGCGGACGACGGTCGAGGCGCTCGCGGCTGTGTTCGGCGGCACGCAGTCGTTACATACCAATGCGTACGACGAAGCGCTGGCGCTGCCTTGCGCGGAGTCTTCGCGGCTCGCGCGCGATACGCAACTGGTGCTTCAGCACGAGACGGGCGTCTGCGATGTAGTCGATCCATGGGCCGGGTCGTACATGATGGAAGCCCTGACGGCCGATATCGCAAGCCGGGTGCGTGCCGTGCTCGATGAGATCGACGCGAGCGGCGGCGTCGTCGAGGCGATACGTTCGGGCTGGGTACGCGCGCGTATTCATGAATCGGCACTGCGCATGCAGGCGGATATCGAAAGCGGGCAACGCGTGATTGTGGGCGTCAACCGCTTTATGACGGACGACGAGGACGAGCCGCTTGTCACGCAGGCGCAGGACGCTGCGCAGATTCGCACGCTGCAGGCACGCCGCGTCGCGCAGGTGAAGCGATCGCGCGATGCGACACGTGTGCGCGACACGCTTGCCGCGTTGCAACGGGCGGCACGCGATGGCGAAGGCAACCTGCTTGAATTGACCATCGCATGCATGCGTGCGCGTGCGACAGTCGGCGAATGCACGCAGGCACTGGAAGCTGTTTGGCCCCGGCACACGGTGGATTTACCGGTATCGGCGCAAGTGTACGGCGAGATGCTGTCGTCCGACGCCGAATGGATGAACGCCCGCGCAGCCGTGCAACGTGTCACGAAGCAACTGGGGCGCGCGCCGCACATCTTGCTGGCAAAGCTCGGCCAGGATGGTCACGACCGGGGCGCGCGTATCGTCGCTGCCGCGCTCGGGGATGCGGGCTTCAACGTGACGACGGGCGCGATGTTCGCGTCGGCAGAGGCAGTCAGCGAACTGGCGTCGAAGCACGATGTCGATGTGATCGGCGTGTCGTCGCTGGCAGGCGCGCATGTCGAACTGGTGTCGGGTCTGCTCGAAGCACTGCGTGACAAAGGCTCGCACATTCCCATCGTGATCGGCGGAAACATCGACAGCGCGAGCTGGCATGCATTGAAGAAGCGGGGCGTCGCCAGATGCTTTCCGACAGGTGCGAGCATCGGGACTATCGTGACGGAGCTGGCGACATACATCTCCGAGATCGATTTCGCAGCGGTCTCATAGCGTTACGAGACTACTACCGCCGCGAGCCCGATCCCCGATCCCCGATCCCCGATCAATATCCGTAACCGCCCTGACACGGCACATAGGCGCGTTGATAGCTGTCGTAGCAAGCGTTCGACGGCGGTTGCGAATAAGCCGGTTGCGCGTACACGGGTTGCTGATAGACAGGTTGTTGATACACCGGTTGCGCGTACGCGGGCTGTGCATTGGCAACCGACGTCACGAGCGCACCGAGCACGGCACCTCCGATCAGCGCCCCCACGATCGCGCCGCCATCGACGCCGCCGCCACGGCCCCAGCCGCCGCGCCCGTGCGCCGATGCCTGCTGGGCCACCGACAAGCTACCGATCATCAACAAGACAAGCGCTGCGCGTTTCATGATGGTTCTCCGCTTTCCGTTTAACGGGTTGATGGAGACCATCTTAATCAGCACTCGATGAAATAACTTATGCAGTTGGTAACCGCACATTTCAACGCTTACAAATACCGTAGCGGGCCGGTCAGACGCTGAACTGTCGTCCGACGTAGTCGATGTGCACGTACATTGCCTGTTGCGCGGCATCCGGATTCCCCTCACGAATCGCGTAATAGATCGATTCGTGCTGGCGCAAGCGGCTGCGTGCCTGCTCGGCTGCATTCGCGTTGTTGACGGTTGCGTCGTATGTGTTGCTTGCAATGTGTTCGCGCAACATGCCGATCACGCTCGCATAGAACTGATCGAGCAGCCGGTTTTGGGACGCTGCAACGAGCGCCGTATGGAATTCACCGTCGGTGGCGGCTTCCTTATCGACGTCCTTGCCTGCAACCGCGTCGCGCATGCGTTCGAGCACGCCCTCGAAACGTTCGAGTTCCCGGTGCGACGCACGTTGCGCGGCGAAACGCGCGGCGGCGCACTCGAACACCAGGCGGAATTCAAGCGTTTCGGAACGCAGCGGCGGGGTATCGGCGATCAGCTGAAGCCACGGCGCCGCCAGTGACGCGGGCTTGCTGCGCAGCAGATAGACGCCGCTACCGCGTCGCGCTTCCAGAAGACCTTTGGTTGCGAGGCGTCCAATCGCTTCGCGTACCGTCGCGCGCGACACGCCCAGCGACTCCGCGAGCATGCGTTCGGACGGCAAGCGTTCGTCAGGCTGCCAGCGACCTGCCTGAATGCCCGACTCGATGTGGCGGATTGTCTGCGCCAATGCGCCCGCTGCTTTCAAACGACTTTCCACAATTGATCCTTCATCAGCCACACCGGGGAAGGCCTGTTTTCAACCCGATGAAAAGTGGCCTGACCAGTTTGCGTGTCCAATCGGGCCGACCGCAATATGAGTCCGCGCCGGCAAACGCTCCGCACGTCAGCAGAGAGTGTCGCCCGTGCTAACCCACAATCCGAACAGGAGGATCATGATGAGCCAGGCCACACTCGCCATCAAACTGCATGATATCGACGATGTGCTGATTGCGCGCGGCGCGCTTGCTGCCGGCACTATTCTCGCTGATTTCGACAATCTCGTTGCATCGGCTGACATTCCTGCCGCACACAAGATCGCGTGCCGCGACGTGGCACAAGGTGCGCCCGTGCGGCGCTACGGCCAGATCATCGGCTTTGCGACGCAGCCGATCCGCGCAGGCGATCACGTTCACGTGCACAACGTGTCGATGGGCGACTTCGCGCGCGACTACGCATTTGGCGAAGACATGAAGCAGGTCGAGGCCGCTACAGTGCCGCTCACGTTCAACGGCTTCCGGCGAGCGGACGGCCGCGTCGCGACCCGCAACTACATCGGCGTCGTCAGCACCGTGAACTGCTCGGCCACCGTCACGAAGCTGGTCGCGCAGCACTTCGCGCAACCCGGCGCGCTCGACGCTTATCCGAACGTCGACGGCATCGTGCCGATTACGCACAGCTTCGGTTGCTGTATCGACCATCATGGCGAGGGCATCCAGCAACTGCGTCGCACGGTTGGCGGATACGTGAAGCATCCGAACTTCGCTGGCATCGTCATCATCGGTCTTGGTTGCGAAGCGAACCAGATGGGCGCGATGTTCATCGCCGAGGGCGTCGAGCCGGGGCCGCTGCTGGTGCCGCTCGTGATGCAGGAAGAAGGCGGTACGCAAAAGACCGTCGACGCGGCCATCGCCGCAGTCAACAACATGTTGCCTGTCGCGAACCAGGCCGTGCGTGAGCCGGTTCCCGTTTCGCACATCAATATCGCGCTGCAGTGCGGCGGCTCCGACGGCTATTCGGGCATCACCGCGAATCCGGCACTGGGCGCCGCTGTCGATCTGCTGGTGCGGCATGGTGGGACGGCGATCCTGTCGGAAACGCCGGAGATCTACGGCGCCGAGCATCTGCTGACACGTCGTGCGGTGAGCAAAGACGTGGGCGAGAAGATCGTCGAGCGAATTCACTGGTGGGAAGACTACGCGAAGCGCGAAAAGGGCAGCATCGACAACAACCCGACGCCGGGCAACAAGGCGGGTGGCCTCACGACGATCCTCGAGAAATCGCTTGGCGCGGTTGCCAAGAGCGGTTCATCGCCGTTGATGGGCGTGTACCGCTACGCCGAACCGATCGACACGCACGGGCTCGTTTTCATGGACGCGCCGGGTTATGACCCGATGGGCGCGACGGGGCAGATCGCGAGCGGCGCGAATCTCGTCGTGTTCACGACGGGGCGCGGCTCCTGTTTCGGCGCAAAGCCCGCGCCCTCGATCAAGCTCGCGACGAACTCGACGATGTACAAGCGGATGGCCGACGACATGGACATCAACTGTGGCGACATCATGGACGGCACCGTAAGCGTGGAGCAGAAGGGCGAAGAAATCTTCCGGATGATCCTCGACGTTGCATCGGGCCACAAGAGCAAGAGCGAAGCGCTTGGCGTCGGCAACGAGGAATTCGTGCCCTGGATGATCGGCGCGCAGATGTAACCGCCGTGCGCGTCGGGTCGCGCGACGCGCATCCGTGCGGCGTAGCGGGAGCCTCAGGTTTCCCGCTCGCCGCACGCCGTAAGACAAATGCTGGTCGGGCCATGTCGAACCCGCGCCAGGATCAAGGAGACTCGACATGAAGATCAAACAGGCCATCGAACGCTTTCCGGGCGGCATGATGGTCATTCCTTTGCTTTGGGGCAGCTTGCTCAACACGTTCGCACCTAAGGTGTTGGGCATCGGCAGTTTTTCGACCCAGCTTGCGCATGGCGCGCTGCCCATTCTCGCGGTGTTCTTCGTTTGCATGGGCGCCGAGATTCAACTGCGCACCGCACCGCGTGCGCTGAAGAACGGGGCGGCCATTACCCTCGCCAAGCTCGCGAGCGGCGTGCTGATCGGTTTGCTCGTCAGCAAGGTATTCGGGGCGAACGGGTTTCTCGGTCTCTCGGGCATGGCGATCATCGCCGCCGTGACCAACGCGAACATGGGACTCTACGCAGCGTTGACCCGGCAGTTCGGCGACGAGGTCGATCGGGGCGCGCTTGCCGTTCTGTCGATCCTGGAAGGGCCGTTCGTGACCATGCTCGCGCTGGGTTTGTCCGGGTTGGCGAAGATACCGGTGCTCGATCTCGTTGCCACCGTGCTGCCCATCGTCATCGGCATGGTGCTGGGAAATATCGACCCGGACATGCGCAAATTCCTCAAGTCAGGCGGCGATTTGCTGATCCCGTTCTTCGCATTCGGTCTCGGCGCGCAGATCAATCTGCACGCCATTCTCGGCGCGGGCTTGTCAGGGATCGTCCTTGGACTGATTACGCTGGCGGTCGGCGCGGTATTCAACGTGATCGCATCACGCCTGTTCGGTGGTTCAGGTGTGGGCGGCGTGGCGTCGGCTACGACGGCGGGCAACGCGGTTGCGACGCCCACAGCGATTGCGGCCGTCGATCCCCATCTCGGCGCACTGGTCGCAGTGGCAACGCCTCAGATCGCCGCTTCCACGATCGTTACGTCGTTGCTCGCGCCACTGCTCACGGCCGCGTATGCACGCTGGCGCACGCGCCGGCTGGCCAAGGTTGGGAATGACGTAGAAGTCGTCGCGCACGCCGACGCGTGAACCTGAGCGCAATGAAAAAACCCCGGCGCCGGAAGGCGCCGAGGTCTAGTGCTCGCCACGCTCGATACTTCTTTGCTGCAAGCTCTGCGGGTTGAAGGCCGAAGCCCCGGGCACTCGCGCAGTGATCCCAACGCGCTTCGTTAAAAGGAGGAAGGAAATGCTCGAAGCGCGTTGAACGCATTATTCGTGCGTAGCCGTCTCTCGTACAGCAGCAGTTGACGAAGATTTCAGCGCAGCAGATGCAATGAGTGGATGGTGCGCGTTAGATGAGCAGACGGTTATCGGCGGAAGGCTTGCGTTCGACGAGCGCCGCGAGCTTGCGCAAGGCCGACGTCAATTCCGTGCGCCGCGTGCAGCCGCCAAGCGAAATGCGGATCGCGTTCGGCACGTCGCCCGTCTGGCAAAACGCGGAAGAGGGCGCGACGACGAGACCTTCGGTGCTCGCTGCCGCCGCAAGGCTTTGCGCGGCCCAGTGCGCAGGCAAGGGCTGCCACACATGTATCGCGCCGCTGGACGCCGGCATGCTCACCGTCGACAGTATCTGGTTCGCGGCAAGCAGCCGCTCCGCCGACTCCTTCAGTATCCCCGCCAGCACGTCCGCTGCCGTGCCGTCGAGTATCCATTGCGTGACCAGTGCCGTGGTGATCGGCGGCGACATCAGCGACAGCGAGCGCAGCGCCTTCAGAAACGCTTCCTGCCCGGTGGCGGCAGGCAACACGACAAACGCGGCGCGCAAGCCCGGCGAGATGCATTTGGACAACGTGGACAGGTAATACACCTGTTGCGGCGCGAGACTCGCGAGCGGCGCGGGCGGATCGTCGGCGAACAGCCGGTAGGGATCGTCCTCGACGATCGGCACATTGCGACGCGCCGCCACGGCGAGGAGTTCCTTGCGGCGACGCTCGGGCATCGTCTGCGCGGTCGGGTTGCGGATGGTCGGGTTCAGATAGATCAGTCCGCCCTCCGTGCGCGCGCAAGCCGCATCGAGCGCGTCGGGCCGCATGCCGTGCGCGTCGGACGCGATGGTCTCGAGCGTGCGGCCTAACTGCCGCGCGATCAGCGGCAGGCCCGGATAGATCAGCGGTTCGGTGAAAACAGGCGCATTGGGCTTCGTGAGCGCCAGTATCAGCGCGGCGAGCGCCGAATGCGCGCCGGGCGTCACGACGACCCGCGACGGGTCCACGCGGCCGAGGATCGGCTTGAGCCATGCCGCGCCCGCCTGCCGGTCGGTATCGCTGCCGCCGCCCAACTGGTAGGTCATCAGCAGATCGATGTCGCTGCGCACCAGCACCTGCGACAGTCCGCGCCTGAGCAGCACGGCGAGATCGAGGTCGGCGGGCGGCGGCGGAATGTTCATGCTCAGATCGGCTTGCTGCATGAACGTCGCGATGGGTGGCGCGATGAACGTGCCCAACGGACCGCGCGATTCGATCAGGTTGCGCCGGTGCGCCTCGGCAAAGCCACGCGTCACGGTAGTCAGATCGACGCCGATCATTTCTGCGAGCTTGCGTTGCGGCGGTAACCGGTCGCCGGGATTCAGCGTGCCGTTCGCCACGGCGCGCTCGATCAGATCGACGATCTGCAGATAGCGCGCCTTGCCGTTGTCTGCAAAGTCCGTGATCCAGTCCGGCCGCCGCGCAGCGCGTTTTCTCGAAGATGAAGTCATGTGTGGCAACTTGTCGCGCATGTATGGCATATGTCTTACTCTAGCATGCGCCGCCATAGCCTATGTATGTATCCGCCGCAAGGCCATAGCGATAGCGGGAAGTTCGCGCGTGTACGACGGTTGGAGGATAGATGCATGGGGCTATGTAACCCGGCAACCAACCTCAAAGCATGCGCAACCCACCTACACACGGCGGTTCCCCCCAACACGCGGGACCACGGTCCCGCTCCCATCCCATTCGAAGACAACTCCTGCGCGCAGGCCGCGTCGCCGCGACCGGCGCGCTGAGCCTGCTGGGCGGCTGCAGCATGGTGCTCTTCGATCCGAAAGGCGACATCGGCGTACAGGAGAAGAACCTGATCCTGATTGCGCTCGGCTTGATGCTGCTGGTCGTGATTCCCGTGATCGCGCTCACGCTGTATTTCGCGTGGCGCTACCGGGCGTCGAACACGAAGGCGAAGTACGCGCCGACGTGGGCGCACTCGACCGTCATCGAAGTCGTCGTGTGGACCATTCCGTGCATCATCGTCGCGACGCTTGCGGTGCTGATCTGGAAGACAACGCATAGCCTCGATCCATACAAGCCGATCGAATCGAACGTGAAGCCCGTTCGCGTCGAAGTGGTCGCGCTGAACTGGAAGTGGCTGTTCATCTACCCGGACTACGGCGTGGCCTCCGTCAACCAGCTTGCGCTGCCCGTCGATACCCCCGTCGACTTCCGTCTGACGGCGGAGTCGCTGATGAATTCGTTCTTCATTCCGCAACTGGGCAGCCAGGTCTACGCGATGTCCGGCATGCAGACGCAACTGCATCTGATCGCGAATAGCGCCGGCACATATGCGGGCCGTTCGTCGGCGTTCAGCGGGCCGGGCTTCTCGGACATGAACTTCGACACGGTCGTGACGAGCCGCGGCGAATTCGATGCATGGGTGGCGCGCGCGAAAGCGTCGCCGCAGGCGCTCGATGTCGCGGCCTACGACAGCTTGCAGCAACCGAGCAGAAAGAACCCCGTGACGCTGTACAGCAACGTGGCGCCGGGACTGTTCGACGGCATCGTCTATCAGTACATGCGTGACGCGGCAGACCGCCCGATCTGCACGACGGCGAATGCGGACATGTATGTCAAGCCGGCTCGTCTGCCTTCACACGCAGCTTTGGTATCGGAGTAGTGGATATGTTTGGAAAACTTACGCTCGATGCGATTCCGTATCACGAGCCCATCATCATGGGCACGCTCGGCGTCGTGATACTGGGCGGCCTCGCGTTGCTCGGCGCCATCACCTATATCGGCAAGTGGTCGTATCTGTGGAAAGAGTGGATTACGTCCGTCGATCACAAGCGGATCGGCGTGATGTACATCATTCTCGCGCTCATCATGCTGCTGCGCGGTTTCGCCGACGCGATCATGATGCGCGCGCAGCAGGCCGTCGCCTTCGGTGACTCGGCGGGCTACCTGCCGCCGCATCACTACGATCAGATCTTCACCGCGCACGGCGTGATCATGATCTTCTTCGTGGCGACGCCGCTGATTCTCGGCCTGATGAACGTGGTGGTGCCGCTGCAGATCGGCGCGCGCGACGTCGCGTATCCGTTCGTCAATTCGCTGGGCTTCTGGCTCTCCGCTGTCGGCGCGGTGCTGGTGATGATCTCGATGTTCGTCGGCGACTTCGCGGCGACGGGCTGGGTTGCGTATCCGCCGCTGTCCGAGCT
This sequence comes from Paraburkholderia largidicola, assembly GCF_013426895.1. Taxonomy (NCBI): domain Bacteria; kingdom Pseudomonadati; phylum Pseudomonadota; class Betaproteobacteria; order Burkholderiales; family Burkholderiaceae; genus Paraburkholderia; species Paraburkholderia largidicola. The sequence continues at coordinate 1,103,056 of NZ_AP023176.1, forward strand.
TGGCTACAGTCCAACCACGGGCGTCGACTACTATATATGGTCGCTGCAGGTGTCCGGTTTAGGCACGACGCTGAGCGGTATCAACTTCATCGTGACGATTCTGCGCATGCGCGCGCCGGGTCTGAACCTGATGAAGATGCCCGTGTTCTGCTGGACGGCGCTGATCACGAACATCCTGATCGTCGCGGTGTTCCCCGTGCTGACGGGCACGCTCGCGCTGCTGACGATGGACCGCTATCTCGACATGCATTTCTTCACGAACGAGCTGGGCGGCAACGCGATGATGTACATCAACCTGATCTGGGTGTGGGGCCACCCCGAGGTGTACATCCTGATCCTGCCCGCGTTCGGCGCATTCTCGGAGATCATCTCCACGTTCTCCGGCAAACCGCTGTTCGGCTACAAGTCGATGGTGTACGCGACGTCGTCGATCGGTATTCTGTCGTTCTTCGTGTGGCTGCATCACTTCTTCACGATGGGCTCGGGTGCCAACGTGAATGCGTTCTTCGGCATCATGACGTCGATCATTTCGGTGCCGACAGGCGTAAAGCTGTTCAACTGGCTCTTCACGATGTATCGCGGCCGCATCCGCTACCACACGTCCACGCTCTGGACGATCGGCTTCATGGTGACGTTTGCCGTCGGCGGTATGACGGGTGTGCTGCTTGCCGTGCCGGGCGCGGACTTCGTGCTGCACAACAGCCTGTTCCTGGTTGCGCACTTTCACAACGTGATTATCGGCGGCGTGGTGTTTGGCTGTCTCGCGGGCATCAGCTACTGGTTCCCGAAAGTGTTCGGTTTCACGCTCGACGAGTTCTGGGGCAAGGTCGCGTTCTGGTGCTGGCTGGTCGGTTACTGGCTCGCGTTTACGCCGCTGTATATCCTCGGTTTCCAGGGCATGACGCGCCGCATGAATCACTACTCGGTGGCCGAGTGGCACCCGTGGCTGATCGTTGCGCTCGTGGGGGCCGTGATCGTCGGCATGGGCATTCTCGCGTTGCTGATCCAGTTCGCGGTGAGCATCCGCAAGCGCGAGCAGTGTCGCGATCTGACGGGCGATCCGTGGGATGCACGCAGCCTCGAATGGTCGACGGCTTCGCCCGCGCCGTTCTATAACTTCGCGCATGTTCCCGTCATCACGTCGCTCGAACAGCATTGGGACAACAAGCAGTCGGGCAGCGCATACGCCCGGCCCGCGAAAAAGTACGAGGACATTCATATGCCGCGCAACACGGCGGCTGGCTTCATCATCTCCGCGTTCAGCCTCCTGTTCGGCTTCGCGATGGTGTGGCACATGTGGGTGTTCGCGATCGTCGCATTGATCGGGATGGTCGGCACGTTCATCGCGCGCTCCTACGATCAGGATGTCGACTACTACGTTCCCGCTGCCGAAGTGGAGCGGATCGAGAACGCGCGCTACGCGAAGATCGAAGATGCGCGTGACGAAGCAATTGCGGAGATGGCCTGACCATGACAAGCGTATCGACCTATCGGGCCGGCGAGCATCACGACGCGCACGGCCACGACCATGAGCACGACAGCGGAACCCGCACCACGCTCGGGTTCTGGATTTACCTGATGAGCGACTGCCTGATCTTCGCGACGCTGTTCGCGACCTTCGGCGTGCTCGCCAATGCGACGGCTGGCGGCCCGACGGGCAAGCAGCTGTTCGAATTGCCGTATGTGCTGGGCGAAACGCTGCTGTTGCTCGCCAGCAGCTTCACGTTCGGCATGGGCGTGCTGAGCATGCATGCGAACCAGCGCGGCAAGGTGGTGGGCTGGCTGGCCGCGACTTTCGTGCTGGGCGCGGCCTTCATCGGCATGGAAATCTATGAGTTCGCCCATCTGATCAGCGACGGCGCCGGACCGTCGACGAGCGCGTTCCTGTCGGGCTATTTCACGCTCGTCGGCACGCACGGCCTGCACGTCACGACGGGCCTGCTCTGGATCGTCGTGATGATGCATCAGATCAGCCGTTTCGGGCTGACGCCCGTGACGCGGCGGCGCATTGCGTGCCTGAGTCTCTTCTGGCACTTCCTCGATCTCGTGTGGATCTGTGTGTTCAGTCTTGTCTATCTGCGTGAATTTCTATGAGCAAAACATCTGGATCGAACGTGACGCAGGGTCACGTTCATGATGCATCGCATGGCAGCGTGAAGAGCTACGTGGTCGGCATGCTGCTGTCGCTGGTGCTGACGTTCGCGTCGTTCGGCGTGGTGATGACGCATGTCGTGCCGCGCTCGATGGGGCTGACGGCCGTCGTCATTCTGTGCGTCGTGCAGTTGGTGGTGCAGCTGCGGTACTTCCTGCACCTGGGTTCATCCGCGGATCAGCGCTCGAACACAGGGATTTTCGTGTGCACGGCGTTGCTGATCGCGATCATCGTCGCGGGTTCGCTGTGGGTCATCCACAATGCGAACATCAACATGATGCCGACGCAGATTTCGATCGAGCGCGCATTGGCACGCGACTAAAGAAGGTCTCCATGTGTTAGCGGCGCTTTGACTCCCGTCGAAGCGCCGCTAACCAATTCAATTTCCCGCATCGACTTCCACTTCACGCCGCCTGAATGGCGCATCGCGCGCCACGTCACCCTGATAGAAGGCGGCGAAGCGATCCAATTGGCGCTGCGCGTCGGCAGGATCGACGCCTTCGGCCAGCACGGCACTCGAAAACCCCGTGCGCTCCATCTGAATCAACTGATCCGCGAGCACGTCGCCCGTTGCGCGCAGATCGCCATTGAAACCGAGCCGGCGACGGATCAGATACGCCTGGCTGAACGCCCGCCCGTCGGTGAAGTTCGGAAAATGAAGCTCGATACGGTCGGCCTGAGCGATAGCCTCGCTATAGGCAAAGGGATCGGCATCGTTATCGAGCGCGACGACATGCGCGACGGCATCGGCGAGATGCCCGGCGGCTGCAAGAATGCGAATACGCGCTTTCATGCCGACACCTCCAGCGGCGTGCGTGCCGCATTGGCGGCCGTCTTGAATGGATCGAGCCCGATGCGCCGCACCGTTTCGATGAAGCTCTCGCGGCGCGGCCCCGATTCCGTTCTCTGTTCGACATACGCTCGCAGCACGGCTTCGATCACGTCGGGTACTTCGTGCGCCGAGAACGACGGCCCGATGACCTTGCCGGGTTGCGCATCGCCGCTTGCATGCGATCCATCGGAGCCGCCGAGCGTGACCTGATACCACTCGGCGCCATCCTTGTCGACGCCGAGAATGCCGATGTGCCCGCTGTGATGATGCCCGCACGAGTTGATGCAGCCGCTGATGTGCAGATCCACTTCGCCGATGTCTTCGAGTTCGTCCATGTCCTGATAGCGTTCAGTGATGGCTTCTGCGACGGGCAGCGAGCGTGCATTCGCCAGCGCGCAGAAGTCGCCGCCGGGGCACGCGATCATATCCGTCAGCAGATTCACGTTGGCGCTCGCGAGTCCCACGCTGCGCGCGGCTTCCCACAACGCGAGCAGATCGTTTTCATGCACCCACGGCAGCACGATGTTCTGCGTGTGCGTGACACGCGCTTCGCCGGCCGAGAAGCGGTCGACAAGACCGGCGACCTGATCGAGCTGATCGGCGGATGCATCGCCGGGTGCCTGCAGCAGACGCTTGAACGACAAGGTGACGATGCGCAGCGACGGATTGCGGTGCTGCGCGACGTTGCGCTCCAGCCAGCGCGCAAATTGCGGCGTACTGGCGGCCGCGTCGTGTATCGCCTTGCGAGCGTCGGCGTCCGACGGCTTGTCGACCGAGCCCGTTGCAGGCTGCACGAAATACGCGCTGACGCGCTCGAGTTCGGCACGCGGAATGGTATGCGGTCCGCCGTCATGCTCGACGATCTGGCGAAACTCTTCCTCGACTTCGTCGATGTACTTCTGGCCTTCCGCCTTCACGAGAATCTTGATGCGGGCCTTGTACTTGTTGTCGCGCCGTCCGTACTGGTTGTACACGCGGACCACGGCCTCGATGTAGTTCATGATGTGCTGCCACGGGAGGAACTCGCGCAGCACCGTGCCGATGACGGGCGTACGCCCCATGCCGCCGCCGACGGTCACGCGAAACCCGAGTTGGCCATTCTCGCCATAGCGCAAGCGCAGGCCGACATCATGCCAGTCGGTCGCCGCGCGGTCGTCGCTTGCACCTGTGATCGCAATCTTGAACTTGCGCGGCAGAAACGCGAACTCGGGATGCAGCGTCGTCCACTGCCGCATGATTTCGGCGAACGGACGCGGGTCCGCGATCTCGTCGGGCGCCACGCCCGCGCGCTCGTCGCAGGAAATGTTGCGGATGCAGTTGCCGCTCGTCTGGATGGCGTGCATGTTGACGGTCGCCAGCAGGTCCATCACGTCGGCGGCCTTCGAGAGCGGAATCCAGTTGAACTGCACGTTGGTGCGCGTCGTGAAGTGCGCGTGATGGGTTGGCAGCCGGACGGTGCCGAGCTTGCGTTGGGCGTCGAGTGCCTGCCGGTAGACGTCGGCTTCGGGCGCATCGTATTCGCGCGCCACCCGCGCGAGCACGCGAAGCTGCGCACTCGACAACTCGCCATACGGCACCGCGACGCGCAGCATCGGTGCGTGCCGCTGCACGTACCAACCGTTTTGCAGGCGCAAGGGACGAAAGGCGTCTTCGCTCAATCGGCCGTCCTGCCAGCGTTCGATCTGGTCGCGGAACTGCGCGGCGCGATTGAGCAGAAAGGCTTTGTCAAACTCGTTGTACTGATACATGGCTAACCTGGAGGGCGGCGAAAGCGTGCATGTCGAGCTTTCGCCTGGGGACGCGGAACGACGGCCGATACCACCGGCATGTTCGCTCGAATCTACTGGCGCATGCACCCGCCGACAAGACGCAGATGACGCGAAAATGACCGCAGCAGATGAAAAAACCGGGCAGCGCGCCAGAACGCGGACTGCCCGGTCGGAGAGATGAGGGAGTTGGGGCCTGCCTTGTGCCTTGCGCGGGGCCTATTCAGGCAGCGCCGTGGTCTGCGGAATCATCGCGGCCTGGCCATGCAGCTTGCCGTGCTCGTCGATGAGTTGCCACACGGTCGCGCGTTCGATCCAGAAACGGCGGCCCGTCTTCGCAATGCGCACGCCGCGATAGCCGGTGACATAACCGTCCCGCGTGACCTGATCGAGAAACGCCTGACGTTCGCTGCGTTCCGGCGCCTCTGCGGAAAGGCGCGACGCAAGGGCGGTGATTTCGTCCCAGTCGTAGCCGAACAGCGTCTGGGCGCGGCGGTTTCCGTAGACGAACACAGGGTCTTCGGCCGTATTGTGCGCGAGCAGCCCGAAGGGCGCATCGTGATACAGCCACGCGACGGCATCTTCCGCGCGCTCATGCTTCGGTACGAGTTCGGTGCCCAGCAGACGCGCATAGCTGCCTGCGAGCAGGTTGAAGAAATTCAGGTCGGTGCGTAAATCCATTGGTTTTCCAGGTCCAGGCGATGTTGGAAGACATTCTAGCGTGACGCTGTTTTCCGCGTAGGTGTCATGCCCGGATCCACGAGAAGTTGCCTGAGACGATGGCTTCGAAACGCTCGTCGCTGGCTTCGAGAATGCTCTGCTTCCAGTACGCGCCATGTTCCGAATAGTGGGCGAGGAGATCGGCGAGCGTTTCGCCCGTCGGCGCATCGGCGAACGGTACGCGCACGAGCAGCACGACATTGCCGTAGTCGGAGTCGAGCCCGAGTTGCGCCTGGTCCTGCGCATACACGAGCAGATTGGCTTCGAGCATGAGCCGGTAGACGGTCGTGATGCGGCCCGCCGTCACCGCGCCGAAGTCGAAGCTCAGATAGATCGCATCGGGGTCTTCGTCGAAGCAGTCGAGCCGCACATCGAGGCCGCCCACTTCGATCGAATGGGTCTGCAACACGTGCTCGACGTCGGGCAAGCCGACTGTCTCGCACAGCGATGCAACGAGTTCTACATAACGGTCTTCACTCACGATGCGAATGCCCGATCAAACAAAGGGAAATCCTGCAAGGCATCAACGGCTGGCCGCTGCGCGAACGGCCAGCCAGCCTGCACTACGATGCCTGCGCGGCCTTCTGGATGCTCGACGCACCCGACTTCATCGCTTCGCCGAGCGCCTGCAGCAGGCTCGCATTCGACTGCGCTTGCGCGATTTCGAGCTGCTGTTGGGCGTTGTTGTTGATCGTCGCTTCGGCGCTTGCCGTTGCGCTGCTCGAGTTGACGCCGTTCGTCACGGCGCCCAGTGCGGATGTTGCTGCCGTTGCAATACCGGGCATGGTGGCTCTCCTGGAAAGTTCCGGCAGACGGAATGTCCAACCGGTGTTGAAAAAAGCGAATGAAATGACGTTCGACGCGTCAGCCGCGCAACGCGTCCTCGCGCAACTGCCCGACGATGCGGCTCGCGGCGACGAGGCCGCGATAGATGCGGGCGCGCGCATCGCGGTCGGCGGCCGTGCCGTCGGCGGCATGATTGAGCTGCTCGGCGCTGTCTTCGAGCGCCTTGCGCAGTTCAGCGACGCGCGCGTCGGCGTCGGCGGCGGTCACGACGTTCTGCAACGCCATGAAGTGTTGTGCGTGGCGTTCAATGGCTTCGTACATGGTTCATCTCCGTAACGTGTCGGCCGTCTGCGCGACGGACGTCTGGGTTAGGTCGAGCACATGCCGCGCGGCGGCAGGCCCGGCGAGCTGCCTGGCAAGCGGTGAGGGCGGTTCGATGACGGCTTTCGAAACGGGCGGCGTTGCATCGCTGGCCGGTTGCTGTGAGTCGGCTGCTGCGGGCGCTGCGGCGTCGCTGGCTGCACTCGCTGCGGCGGGCGCGCTGGCGTTCGTGTCGTTGTCGAGAATGAAGATGTGCTTCACGCCATCGGGCGTTTGCGCGTAGCGCACCGTATCCGACGACACGATCGCGATATAGCTCGCGCCCGCTGGTGCGTCAGCCTGCTCGGCGCCCGTTGCGTCGATGCGGATGTCTTTCACGTTGGTGGGCAAGTCGGGACGGATGCGCTTCACGCCTTGCTGCAACGCGTCCATATCGACGTCCTTGCCTTCGATCGCAAACACGCCCGCGCCGTCGTAATGCACGCTGATCCCCGCGACGGGCAGGCTCTCGCCGATGCTGCGCCGGATCACCTCGGCGATGCCGTACTGCGCCTGCACGCGCGGCGACGTGATCGCGGCCAGCAGTCGCCGCGCGGCGAGGTTCTCCGACTCGTTCGCGACGAGGCCGCGCACGAGCACGCCGCCGTGACCATCGAGCGATGCGCGCAGTTCGTTCAGATGCGCAGCGGCAAATTCGCGGTTCACGTTTTCCATCGCGGCGACGTCGTTGGGCAACATCGATGCCTTCGCGCGTGTCGTCATCGACAGGGCGCTGACGCACGCGATCGCAATCAACGCGACACATGCCGCGCCGAGCGCGACGAAGGTGCGGCGCCGTGAGCGTTGCTGGTCGCGTACGTCGTTGTCGGCCTGGCCGGGCTTTAAAAGCGTCGACAGCAGCGCGAGATCGCTGGGCCATTCGACATCGTCGGGTCCGATGCAGATCACGCTCTGGTCGAACTGCATCGGCAGAAAGTCGAGCATGAAAACGGGCGCCGTGTCCTGCACGGGTTCGTGCTCTGCGTCTTGCGTGTCGGCTTCGCGGTGCGCTGTTTCATCGTTCGCGTCGACGGCAGTCGTTTGCGCGGCGAGTCGCCGCACGGTCACGACGTCGCTGTCGCCAACTTCGACGATCGCGGACGGCCCCGTCCAGTCGGTGATGCGAATGTCGGCGTCGTCGTCCGCGTCGATCCGGAAAAGACCGGGACCGAGCGGTGCGGTCGCGCCAGCATGAATACCCGTCAGGATGCGCAGTTGTTTCATGAGTTCGGTCGGTCAGGCGGAGAAGCGAGGCAGCGATCGTGCTGTTTCGCTTCCTTCGATGAGTCGCAGATTAATGGACGCGTGGGCTGCGATACGCGTCGTGTGCGAAGGCACTCGTGTTCACGCGAAGTGAGTTCAACGCGCGGATTCGACAGGACGGGTGCCGCGCGCGTGTGCGATGCCGTCGAGCGCCGCATTCGCGCTTGCCGCGCGTCCTTCTCGGCCTGGCAGCGTCGGACCGCCTGCGACGAGCGCGAGCAACGGTGCGAGAGCGTTGCGAGCCTGTTTCGAGGTGTCCGGGCTAACGGCCGTGGCCGTTGCAGCCGTTGCCAATGTCTCATCCGGCTGCCGACGCGCGGCGGCACGCGCGGTTGCGTCCATCAACGACTGGCGGACCTGTGCGAGCGATGCGAGCGGCAACGCGCCCTCATGTCGCCGCAGCGCGCGCAATTGCGAGAGCGCGTCGTGCAGCGGGCGACCTGGCTTCAGCAACGCGTCGCACCACGCGCTGGCTAATGCTTCGCGGCGCGCCGTGCCTGCAAGTGTCGACGCATGCGCGGCAAACTCGGGCACGAAGGGCGCTGCGCGGTTCGCGCCGTCCGCGCCATCCAGCATCAGATCGTCGTCGTGCTTGCCTTGTTGGCGCTGCTGCTGCCGTTGCTGTTGCTGTTCGTCCTGCTGCTGCCCGCCGCCGCGCGAGCCGCCGTTGCCGCCGTCGCGGGACACGCGCAGCGCGGCGTTGCGCTGGCGGTCGGTGTTTCTCGTGTTCTGAGCCGCTCTCGCGCCAGTAGCGGAGCGGCCCGTCGTGGGCCGGCGTGCCGCGGCAAAACGTGTCGCGGCTGCCTTGCCCTGGCGCTTCTTCAAAAGCGCTTTCGCAAGACGCCGCGCATTTGCCGAGCGTGCCTGCCCCTGCCGATGCGCGTGATGCGCATGTGCGAAGCGCACGTTATTACGCAACGACGTGGCAAAGCGTGCGCGCGTCTGTTGCCGCGCGGGTTCGGTCACGCCCCGTTGCGTCTGCGCGGCCTCTTGCGTGGCCGACGTGCCTGAGGCCCCTGTGGCCGGTCGCGAGTGAAGCGGGTTCATCGCTGCACCGCCGTCAGCAGCAACTGGTTCGCGAAGCGCAGGATGGCCGACGCGCCGAGCGGCGCCACGACGATGAGCGCGACCACCACGGCAATCAGCTTGATGCCGAACGACAGCGTCTGATCCTGCAGCGACGTGATCGCCTGCAGGAACGACACCAGCAGGCCGACACCGGCCGCGACGACGACGACGGGCAGCGATACGTACAGGCATAGCAGCAGCCCTTGCGTCGCGAGGCCGACGAGCGTATCGATAGTCATGGCTTGTCCATAGTTAAAGAAACGCCTACCGGTAGCCGAGAATCAGGCCATGCATCAGCGTGGACCAGCCGTCCATCGCGACGAACAGCAGCAGCTTGAACGGAATCGCGACGTTGGTCGGCTGCACCTGGTTCAGGCCCATCGCCATCAGCACGTTCGCGATCACGAGATCGACGACGATAAAGCCGATGTACAGCAGAAAGCCGATCTTGAAGGCGTCCGTCAACTCCGTCAGCGTGAACGCGGGCGCGAGCACGATCAGATCCGTGTCCTTCAGCGCCCTGGCTTGCTGCGCGGGCCACAAGGCCGTCGCCGAGCGCAGGAAGAACTGCCGTTCGCGCGATTGCGCATGCGCTTCGAGGAAGGTGCGGAACGGCTCGCGCGCGGCCGCGATACCCGCCGTCACGTTCTGCGTGACGTTGCCGGGCGCCTGGTTGGCCTGCATGCCCTGCATCGCGGAGAACGCGACGGGCGCCATGATGTACACGGAGACGATGATCGCGATGCCGTTGAGCACCATGTTCGGCGGCACCTGCTGGACGCCGAGCGCGTTGCGCAGCAGCCCGAGCACGACGACGATCTTCATGTACGACGTGACCACCATCGCGATGAACGGGATCACGCTGATCGCCAGCACGACGATCAGCAGCCCGGTGATGTCACCTGTCTGAATCGCCGGCATAAGCCATCCTCGTGATACGTACGCCCAGATGTTCGCCGACACAGACGATCTCGCCATAGCCGACCGTTTGCCCATGCGTGACGAGCCGCACGGGCGTATCGAGCACGGGCGCGGCAAGTTCGATCACATAGCCGGGGCGGAGCGCGGCGAGCTGTGCGAGCGGCAGCGCCACGCTGTCGATTTCGAATTGCACGGGCAGATCGAGCAGGCCGATATCGAGCGGGGCGTCTTCTGTGTCGTGCTGCCAGTTGCTGTGCGCGTCGATTTCGGACGTTTCATCGGGCGCGGCTGCTTCGGTTTCTTGCAGCGCTTCGCCGTCTCCTGGTAGCGTGTCGGGCCATTCGGCCTGTAAAGGTTCTTCGTTCATGATCGGTTTCTCTTCTACAGTGACCTGCGTGCCGTCGATGACGACACGCGCATGAATGCGCCGCATGCCCGTCGCAGTCGCGCCCCATGTGGCGCGCGCGGTGAACGCGGTGCCGCCGCTCAGCGCTTGCGCGACGGAAGGCGCAAAGGCGCGCAGCACGACGTCGCCCGGACGCAGCGACTGCAACGCGGCAAGCGGCACGCGCCGCGCGCCGAGCGCGATCGATCCCGCGACGCAGATCGGGGATGCCAAAGCGAATGTTTCCGTTGCATGACGCGACGGCAACGCGGCGAGCCGTTTATGCAGCACATCGAGCGTCGCGCCGGATGCGCCGATCGAAAGCCGATGCACGACGCCTTCATGCAGCAACGCCACGTCGAAGCGTTCGCCGCTCGCGACGCCAGCGGGCGTCCGTTCCACCGACGCCACACGCCAGCGTCCCAGCCCCGCCGCCTGAAAGCGCTGCACGAGCGGCGCAAGCAGCGCGTTCGCGAGGGTGCTGCGCAGCGCGTGCCGCGCGCTGTCGCCGGCGCTGGCCGCGACGATCTGCAACGCGGGATAGCGCGCGAGATCGAGATCGATATCGAGCGTGCCTTCCAGATGCGCGAGCACGATGCGGCCCGCTTCGTCGAAAGCCGTATCCGCCGCGACGGCGGGCGCGATTTCGATGGCATCGACCGCCCCGAGCTGGCGCAACGCGTCGACATGACGCGCATCGCACAGAAAGCGCGCGGCCCGCGCCGCATCGGGTGTGACGCGGCGCAGTTTCTCTGCATACGAAGGTTCGGTGGGCACAGTGGACAAAGGCGTGAGCTAGTGGATAGTCAGTTCGAGCGTGCGCGCTTCGCCTTGCGACGCGAGCAACTGGCGCAGCTCGCGTTCGAGCAGGCCGGCATGATGCAAGAGTAGTTCGCGCGTGTCGGCCGACTCGACGTCGAAGCGAAGCAAGAGAACCGCGGGCGAAAGCGTCAGATGCAACTGCGTGCCGGGCAGCCGCTGCGGATCGATGCGCATGGCCACTTCCCAGTGGCCTGCCTGGCGGATCGCGGGGTTCGACGCGAAGTCGGCGACATGCCGCGCGAGCAGATGCGCGAGTTCGAGCATCTGTTGTTCGCGGCGCAGCACAGCCGCGACGACGCGCTGGCTCGCGCTGCCGATGCGTTGCGCGAGCGTTTCGTCCGCGTGATGTTCGTGCTGAGCGTCGTCGTTGAACGGCGCAGCGAGAAGATCGTCGGGCGTCGGTTTGTCGTCGCGCCGCAGGAGCGCGGCGAAATCCGCATGCCGCGCGCGGCGCATGCGCGCGCCCGCCGAAGCGGGCGACGTCTGCGAAGGCGCCGCGATCACGCGCACGGGACGCGAGGTGGTTCTCGACATGCGTTGCCTCAGGCCGTGACGTGGCCGATCGGCTGCAGTTCCAGATGGCCGCCGAGTTCCTGATACGAATAGACGGAGAGCCAGCCGAGCCTTCCTTCGATCATGCGTCGCACGTAGCGCCGGATATCCATCGACGTGACGAGCGCAATGCCCGGACGCGGCGCAAGCCCCGCGAACGACTCGATGCTGTCGACCAGAAAGTTGATCTGATCCGGCGGCAGCGCGAGGTAATTGCCCGTCGGCGTCTGCTTGATCGCCTGGCGGATATGCTGCTCGACGGGCGCGTCCAGCAGGATTGCGGGCAGGATGCGTGCGCCGAGCGCGGCGCGATGCGCGAGAAAGCGCGCGAGATCGCCGCGCACGTACTCGGTCAGCATCAGCACGTCTTTTTCTTTCGGTCCCCACGCAATCAGGCTTTCCATGATGTTGCGGATATTGCGGATCGGGATCTGTTCTTCGAGCAGGCGCCGCAGCACGTCGGCGATGCGCTGCGGCGGCAGCACTTTCTGCACTTCGGCAAGCAGTCCCGGATACTCGATGCCAAGCTGTTCCTGAATCCACTGCACTTCATTGACGCCGAGAAACAGCGACGCATTGCGTCTGAGCAACTGCACGCTCACATGTGCGATCACCTGTTCGGCGCGCCAGCCGGAAGTCTTGTCGGCGAGCGTGGCCTCGTCGTGCCAGTAGCTCGGCTGCGTCGTGCCGTCGATCGGTTCGCGCTGTTCGCAGCGTTCGGCGAGCGCTTGCGCCTGCGTGTCGTCGGGCTGTGCGGCCAGCCGTTGCGGCAGACCGGCGAGCAGGACCTTGCCTTGCGGCAGTTCGAGCGTGAACGACGGCACGTCGTGCATCAGGAACTCGCAGGTGGACGGCGCGAGCCTGTCGCTGATCCACATGTGAATGCCCGGAAACGGCAGGCCAAGTTCTTCCTGCAACGACGTGCGCTCGGCTTCGAACGCGTGATTGAGCCGGTCGACGGCGAGTCGTCCCCGCAAGTCGGGCGCAAGACGCACGCCGAGCGCGCAGGAGAATGCGGGCGGCACGCTGGCAATAGCGGGCGTTTCGCTTTTCGCGCCGGCACGCTGCATCGAGCGCACGGCTTCGAGGTCTTCGAAGGCACGCGATGGGCCGCGTTTTTTCAGCTTCCACGCGGTGAAGCCGAGAATGCCGCTCAGCACCAGAAAGAGCGGCCACGGAAAGCCCGGCACGGCGGCGAACGCGACCAGCAGCAGCGCGGCGAAGCCGAGCGCGGGCGCGCTGCCCATCAGTTGCTTGCCGATCTCCGCGCCGAGTGAGCGCGGCTTCTCGTCGCGATCGTCGGCGACGCGCGTGATCATCACGCCTGCCGCGACGGACAAGAGCAACGCGGGCAATTGCGCGACCATCGCGTCGCCGACCGACAGAATCGAGAAGCGGTTCGCCGCTTCGCCCGCCGTCATGCCGTGATACAGCACACCGACGGCGAGACCCGCAACGATGTTGATCATCGTGATGATGAGGCCCGCGACGGCATCGCCCTTGACGAACTTCATCGCGCCGTCCATGCCGCCGTGCAGCGCGCTTTCGAGCGCGAGCGTCGCGCGCTTGTGGCGCGCTTCGTCGGCCGTCAGCAGATTGGCGCGCAGGTCGGCGTCGATGCTCATCTGCTTGCCGGGCATCGCGTCGAGCGTGAAGCGCGCGCCGACTTCGGCGACGCGCTCCGAGCCTTTCGCGATCACGATGAACTGCACCAGCGTGATGATGATGAACACCACCATGCCGACCACCAGATTGCCGCCCACCACCAGCTTGCCGAAGCTGTCGATGATGTCGCCCGCTTCCGCATGCAGCAGGATCGACTTGGTCGACGCGATGCTCAGCGACAGACGGTAGAGCGTGGTGAACAGCAATATCGACGGGAAGGCGGACAGCGACACGACGCTCGGCACATAGAGCGTGATCATCAGCAGCGTGACGGCCGTGGCGATGTTCAGACCGACCAGTATGTCGATCATGAAGAACGGCAGCGGCAGGATCATCAGCGAGACGATCGCGACGATCATCACGAGGATGCCGATCTCGCCGCCGGCGGGTAGTTTGAGTGTCTTGAGCATGAGCGTGTGGTGTGTGTAGTAGGGCGCGCATTCAACCGGACAGCGACGGCGCCGTATCGGCTTCGCGCGGCAGTGCCAGCGAATCGACCCAGCGCAGGATCGCGGCGACGGCTTCGAACAGTTCGTCGGGGATCGGCTCGTCGAGCTCGACCTTGTAGAGCGCGCGCGCGACGGGCGGATGGCCGACGATCGGCACGCCCGCGAACTGCGCGTCGCGGCGCATCTGCAGCGCCGCTTCATCCATGCCCTTCGCGATCACCACGGGCAGCGGATATTCGTCGGGCGCGTAACGCACGGCCACCGCGTAGTGCGTCGGGTTGACCACCACCATGCTCGCGGTCGCGATCTTGCGCGGCGCCGAAGTTGCCAGCTCGCGCGCGAGCCGCCGCCGCTCGCCCTTGATGAGGGGATCGCCTTCGTCCTGCTTGAATTCGCGCTTGATCTCGTCCTTGCTCATCTTCTTGCCGCGAATGAAGAGGAATTTCTGCAGCTTGAAGTCGACGCCGCCGAACACGACATACAGCGCGGCTGCAACGGCGAGCAGCCGGATCACGACGAAGCTCGCGAGCTTCGACAACTCGGGCAGAGACTGGAACAGCGAGCCCGTGACGAGCGGCAGCAGGCCCGTGATCGTCTTCCACATCACGATGCCGAGCACGATGCCCTTGATCGCCATCTTCGCGAGTTCGAGCAGCGACTTGAGCGAGAAGATGCGCTTGATGCCCGCCATCGGGCTGACGTTCTCGAACTTCAGGCCGACGGCCTTCATCGAAATCATGATGCCCGTCTGTCCGGCGAGCGCCGCAACGGAGGCGAGAATCGCGGCGCCGATCATCGGCAGCAGCGCGCCGGCCATGCGCGAGCCGATCTGGCTCACCGCGAGCAGCAGCGTCGTCATGTCGTGCGGTCCGGCGACGAACTTCAGCGCGATCGAAATGCACGAGCGCAAGCCATCGACCATCCTGTCGCCCGTCGCCATCAGCATGCCGACGCCCACGGCCAGCACCGCGCCGTCGACGAGGTCCGTGCTCTTCGCGACCTCGCCGTCCTCGCGCGCCTTACGCAGGCGTTTCTCGGTTGGCTGTTCGGTTTTGTCGTCGCTCATCGGGCGCTCCCTGGCTCCTATGCCGCTTTATGTGCTGGCGCAGTGTAGGGCGCCCGTCATGGCACCCGACCAGACGAGGCGAAGCCCCACACACGAACGCGAAGCAGGGAAAGGCGGCACGCGCGATGCGTCGCCAGGTTCGCTTTCGCGCGACTCGCTTCGGCTGCGGCACGGGCCGCGCGACGCCGGCTTGATACCTTTCGAAGCGATGACGCCCCGCGTCCTGTTTTCCTCAAGAGGGTCCACGCCATGCTCGCGAAATCATCACAACCTGCGTCACAACCCGCCTTCGCCCACGCCGCGCCGAACTATCTGCAATGCGGCGATGCAACCTTGAACGCGCTGATCGAGATCGCATCGGCGGGCCTGTTCCGGCATTTCCCGCAAGCCAGCGCCGACACGACCGACATCGAACTGGTGCTCGACGCGTTGCGCGCGTTCCGTCCGAAGGTGGCCGAAATCGACACGCTGGCGGGCGTGCTGCACATCGTCAACGGCCGCTGGGAAGAGGCGTCGCGCACGTTGCGCGACGTGATCGACGCGGCGCCTTCGTTTGCCTATGCGAAGGCGATGTATGCGTACTGCCTCGCGGCGCAGAAGGACGCCGGCTGGCGTCAATGGGCCGACCAGGCACTCGAAGGCGAGGCGGGCCCGGAGACGCACGCGCTGATCCGTGCGCTCACCGTACGTGCCGATCTCGAAGCCGCGCGCGCCAATCATCGCGGCGGCGAGTTCGTGCTGCCGGAGTCGTATCGCGATCTCGCCGAAGAGCAGGAGAACGCGCAGACGAAGACCGCCCGCCAGCCGTCCGGCGAGGCACCCGCGTTCGCGTCGCACGCGTTCTTGCGCGCCTGATTCAAGGAACCATTCATGTCGATCTCCACGATTGCCGAAACGGCGGTGCATGCCGCCGCCGATGCCGCCAAGCCCGAGGCATTGCCGCCGATGCCCGCGCCCGAGTCCGTCAGCCGCTTCGAAGACCTGATGCAGCAGCCGCTCGCCACGCCTGGCAACGACGCAACGCAGCACGCGGGCAATCACGTCATCGACGCGATCCGCAAGCAGGATGGCCAGATGGAAGCCGCGCTCGAACAGGTCGAAACGCTGAGCGCGAACGCCGGGGCGCTCACGCCGACGCAGCAGATTGCGGCGGCTGCGCAGGTGTCGCTGAACCTGTCGCTCGCGCAGTTCGATTTCCAGACCAAGATGGCCGTGGTCTCGGCGTCGAAGTCGTCGGCGGAAACGCTGATGAAGAACCAGTGATGAACATGCGAACCCTGTTTCCGCCGACAAGGCGGCTGCTGATGGGCGGCGTGTTCATCGCATGCGCGCTGCTCGCGGGCTGCAAGAAGGAGTTGTACACGGGCCTTGCCGAAGAGGACGTCAACGAGATGACGGTCGCGCTGCTGGAGCGCGGCGTCTCCGCCGACAAGAGCACGCCGGACGGCGGCAAGACCTATACGCTTCAGGTCGACGACGGCGACATGGTGCGCGCGATGCAGGTGCTGCGCGAAAAAGGCCTGCCGCACAGCAAGTTCGACGATCTCGGCAGTCTGTTCAAGAAAGACGGTCTCGTTTCGACGCCGACGGAAGAGCGCGTGCGCTTCATCTACGGGCTCTCGCAGGAACTGTCGGGCACGCTGTCGCATATCGACGGCGTGCTGGTCGCGCGCGTGCAGATCGTGATTCCGAACAACGACCCGCTTGCGCAGACCATCAAGCCGTCGTCCGCCGCCGTGTTCATCAAGTACCGGCCAGGGCTCGAACTCGATGCGCTCGTGCCGCAGATCAAGAACCTCGTCGTGCACAGCGTCGAAGGGCTGTCGTACGACCAGGTGAGCGTGACGGGCGTGCCGGCGGATCAGGTCGATATCGATAGCCGTGTGCCCGCGCATACGCCCATCTGGCCAATCGTGCTGAGCGGGCTGTTTGCGTTGATGGTGGCGGGTGTCGGCATGGGCTATGTGTTTCGCGCGCGGCTGGGTGGCATCGTCGCGCCGATGAGGGCGAGCGTCGCGTCGCTCGCGCAGCGTCTGCCGCGTCGCAGGCAGAAGTCCGCATGACGGCGGCGATGGCTGCATCCGGTGCGATGCGCGCCGCGGTGCCAGCGCAACGAGCCAGGACCGAGCCGCGTCTTGCACCCGCCGACGCCGCGCAGATCCTGCTCGGCTGGCAACGCAATGCGCGCAGCGCGTTGCAGTGGCTGCATCGGGACTGGCTCGCGCTGGCATTGGGCATCGAACGGGTGACGCGCATGGATGAAGCACTGGCCGCGTTGCGCGAGCGGTGCGACGAAGCGTGCTCGCTCGCCGTGCTGCGCGTGCTGTTGCCCAAGCCGCCGAATCTCGACACATTCAGTATCGCGCCCGCCACGCGGCTCGATGCGCTGCCTGTCGAGACCGGCCTGCGCGTGCTGAGGATGCAGGCGTTGCTGGCGCGTCGCGCGGAAGTGCGGCGTCTCGTCGATCGAACCACGCGCAAGCGACTCGCGGAATGGATCGGCTGTCCGCTCGACGATCTGCTCGGCAAGGCAGTGCCTGAAGCGCCGTCGCTAACCGATGCGAAGCGCGAGGGTGCCGGAACGCGCGCGCTCGGCTCGCTCGATGCGGATGCGCTCGCGCTCGAAGGGCTCGCGCTGCTGCCGGTGACGGACATGCACCGAATGATGCTGCGATTCGCGTTGCCGCGTGAAGACGACGCGCAAAGTGCGGTGAATGCGCAGCCTTCGGAAGAAGAATGTGAAGGCACGTTCGCCTTGCTGCGCGAGCGCATCCGACCGCTGATGCCGGAGGCCGCATGGTTATCTGGCTGAGCCGTCCGCGCGAAGCGCACGCGACCGGCAACACGCGAAAGAACAAGGACGAACCGCGCGTCGGCCTGGTCGGCGATATCGTGCCGCGCGAAACCTTCGGCATGCTCGCGACGATCGACGATGTCTACGGACGCGTCGAAGCCGAGCGTCAGGCGATTCTCGCCGCCGCGCAGATCGAGCGCGAGCAGATGCTTCAAGCGGCGCGGGATGAAGCAAAGGCCCTCGTCGCGTCGGCTGCGCGCGAGCGTGAGGCGGCATCCGAACGAGGCTACGCGGAAGGCGTCGCGCGCGGCGAGGCGCAGTGGATCGAGCGCGTTGCCGCGTTGAGCGCGGACGCACAGCGCCTGCAAAAAGGCCTGCGCAACCGGATGGCCGAACTCGTGATGCTCGCCGTCGAACAACTGGTGCGTGCCGAAAGCGCGCAGGCTTTGTTCGCGCGCGCGACGGACACGATCGACCGCATCGTCGAAGGTTCGGCGAATTTGCGTGTGAGCGTGCATCCCGCCGATCTCGACGCGGCGCGCACCGCATTCGGCGAATTCGAAGAGCGTCTGCGCATGCTGGGGCGGCCCGTGCCGCTTGCGGTGACGGCAGATCCTCGCCTGGAGCCCGGCGCGTGCGTGTGCGAATCGGATCTCGGCATCGTCGACGCCAGCCTGTCGACACAACTCGATTCGATGCGCGCGGCAATCGTGCGCGCGCTCAACACTTCGATGAAAACGCACAACGCGCAAGCAGAGACTCACTGATGAGCACCACGGCCTTGAAGCATCAACCGCACGACCCGGCGTTCGCCGACGCTCTCGGCCTGCACGAAGACGGGTTGCGTGAGCTAGGCGGCGCAATCGAGCGCGAGATCCGCGCGCTGTTGCCCGTGCGTCAGACGGGCAAGATCGCCGAAGTGGTCGGCACGCTGATCAAGGTCGCGGGCATCGACCTGAAGCTCGGCGAATTGTGCGAGCTGCGCACGCCGCAAGGCAAGCTGTTGCAGCATGGCGAAGTAATCGGCTTCACGCGCGAGCATGCCGTCGTGTCGCCGTTCGCGCAATTGACCGAAGTGTCGCGCGCGACGCATGTGATCGGCTTGCAGCGGCCCTTGTCGGTGCCTGTCGGCGATGCGCTGCTCGGCCGCGTGATCGATGCGCTCGGCCAGCCGATGGACGGCCGCGGCCCGATCGAAGCGGCAGACAGCCGGCCCATCTTCGCCGATCCGCCGAACCCGATGACGCGCCGCATGATCGAGCATCCGATGGTGACGGGCGTGCGCGTGATCGACGCGATGACGACGCTCGCCGAAGGGCAGCGCATGGGCATCTTCGCGCCGGCAGGCGTCGGCAAGAGCACCTTGCTCGGCATGCTGGCGCGCGGCGCGCAATGCGACATCAACGTGATCGCGCTGATCGGCGAGCGTGGCCGCGAAGTGCGCGAATTCGTCGAGCTGATTCTCGGCGAGCAGGGCATGGCGCGGTCCGTGGTCGTGTGCGCGACGTCGGACCGTTCGTCGAGCGAGCGCGCCAAGGCGGCCTACGTCGCGACGGCGATTGCCGAGTACTTCCGCGACGAAGGCAAACGCGTGCTGCTGATGATGGATTCGCTGACGCGCTTCGCGCGCGCGGGCCGCGAGATTGGTCTCGCAGCGGGCGAGCCGCCCGCGCGGCGCGGCTTTCCACCTTCCGTGTTCGCGGAGTTGCCGCGTCTGCTGGAGCGCGCGGGGATGGGCGAGCGCGGCTCGATCACGGCGCTCTACACGGTGCTCGCCGAAGACGAGTCGGGCAGCGATCCGATTGCGGAAGAAGTGCGCGGCGTGCTCGACGGTCACCTGATCCTGTCGCGCGAGATTGCCGCGCAGAACCGCTATCCCGCCATCGACGTGCTCGGCAGCCTGTCGCGCGTGATGTCGCAGGTGATGCCGCGCGAGTTCATGACGTCGTCCGCGCGGCTGCGCAAGCTGCTTGCGAAGCATCGCGAAGTGGACATGCTGCTGCAGATCGGCGAGTACCAGCCTGGCACGAATGCGCTCGCTGACGAAGCGATCGCGAAGATCGATGCGCTCAAGGCATTCCTGTCGCAGCCCACAGACGCCTATGCGGACCCGGCCGAAACCGAAGCCGCATTGCACGAACTGGCGCAGGGCGACGCGCAATGAGTGCGCAGAGACGGCAGATAGCCGCGTTGTCGCGTGCCGTGTCGCGCCGTCAGCGCTTCGAACAGGACTTGCGCGCGCGGCTCGCGCAACTCGTCGCGGCGCGCTCGCCATTGGTCCATAGCGAAGCGCAGGCGCGCCATCATGCGGCCGAACGCGAAGCCCAGGCACGCTCGTACCGCCAGCGCATCAGCGCGATGATGGCAGGCGCGGAGCCGTTTTCGATCGATACGTTGACGGCGATCCGCCTCTACGCAGACGAGGTCGACCGACAGTACGCGGCGGCGTGTGATGCCGTATCGGCGGCACAGCAGGCGCTCGCCGCGCACGATGCCGTGATCGCAGGCGCGCGCCGCGAGATCGCGAAGAACCGTGGGCGCATCGATCTGTGCGAAAAGCGTATCGGCGCCTTGCAGCGCGTGCTCGACGGCATCGCCGCCGACGCGGAAGACGAAGACATCGAGGAGACGGCGCTCGCGCGCCTTGCACGCGGATGAACGACCTGTTGCAGTTTTACGGCCCCTGGTTGCTCAGGCATCTTGCCGTGCTCGGCGTCTGCTCGCTGCGGCTCTACGCAATCATGACGCTGTTTCCGCCCACCGCCGACGGCGTGCTGCAAGGCCGCTTGCGCAACGGCGTCGCGCTGAGCTTCTCGCTGTTCGTCGCGCTGGCGCAACCGGAGTCGTTCGCGGAGTCGCTGACGGGCTTCGCGCTGGTGATCACGAGCTTGCGCGAAACGCTGATCGGCGTCGTGATGGGCTTCGCGGCGGCGACGGTGTTCTGGGTCGCGGAAGGCGCGGGCATCTACCTGGACAATCTGACGGGCTACAACAACGCGCAGTTGAGCAACCCGATGCTGTCGCAACAGTCGACGCCGTCCGCGACGCTGCTCGGCCAGATCGCGACCGTCGCGTTCTGGTCGCTCGGCGGCATGCAGTTTTTGCTGGAGGCGCTGTACGAGTCGTATCGATGGTGGCCGGTTGCATCGACGAAGCCGATGTCGATGGATTTTCTCGCCGTGTTCGCGATGCATCAGACGGACACGCTGATGCAGACCATCGCGAAGCTCGCCGCGCCGATGCTGCTCGTGCTGCTGCTGATCGACCTGGGTGCGAATCTCGCGTCGAAAGCCGCGCAGAAACTCGATCTGAGCGCGCTGAGTCAACCCATCAAGGGCGCGGTGACGGTGCTGATGCTGGCCGTTTTCGCAGGGCTTTTCGTGCATCAGGTGCAGGATCAGTTGGACTTGCGGCTCTTCAAGGAGCAGGTCCGCGCCATCGCGCAGATGAGCGATCGCGACACCGATCTGAAGCCGGGCGCGCAGGCGCATCGCAACGATGTGTCACCGTGATGTCAGCGCACATGCGCAAAAAAAGAAATGAGCTTTGTTGAGCGTTCTTGTCTGCGGCGCGCGCCAATTCTCAACTTTACTCAAGCCTCAACGGTTTCCTCTGATTATTGAGCTTTTCGCATTTCTGCCTGGCTACAGTGCATTCCGTCAACGCGACGTCGGCAACAACGACCTCGCCATCGTTTCAACGCGCTCACGCAGCATCGCCCCGACGGCTGCGCGAGCTTTACGACGGAATCAGCCATGCTCGTTACCTACTACTTCCCGTATGTGTCGATGCTCAATGCAGCGTCGGTGCCTTCCAGCGTCGTCGACCTGATCCGCAACGGCCATGTGCACGCCGCGGCGGCGAACGTGCAACGGCTCGTCGATAGCCACGACGACGCGCCGCCCGCCGCGCTGCTGCAACTGCAGGGCGATCTGCAACTGTCGCTCGGCATGGAGGTCGATGCCGACGACTCGTACCGCGAAGCGCAAAAGCGCATGCGCGACGACAAGGACGGCATGCGCTTCGCGTCGTGCCGCAACGCGGGCTGGCAGGCGCTGTTCCGTTACCGCTACGGCACCGCGATGTCGTGCTTCATGCAGATCGCCGATCACCCGCAGGCGAGCGCGGCGCTGCGGCTCGATGCGCTGTTCGGCGCGTTCGGCGTGCTGTTCAGCGTGGGCCGCCTGCGCGATGCGGATGCCGTGCTCGACACGCTCGAAGATCTGCTCGACGAAGCGGCATCGAACAGTGCGTTCCATCATGCCGACGGCTGGCAGCGTCTGTTGAGCACCGTGCGCTTCGATGTCGAAGCGCAGAGCACGCTGCGCTCGCGCGCCACGCTGTCCGATCATATCTACTGGCAAGTGGGCCTGACGGGCGACGCCGCGCCACGCGTCGCGCCGCAACGGCCCGCTGCGCTGCGCCTGCTGACGGGCGCGATTGAAGACCCGTTGCTGCGCGGGCGCGTCGAGTTCCTCGATGGGCTTGCGCGACTGGCGGGCGGCGAGCGTGACGCGCAGCAGCAGATCGTCGCGCATGCGGAGTGGGCGGGCAAGCAGGGCATCCAGAACTATCAGAGCGCGGTGCGCATCGAGATCGTGCTGGCGAGTCTTGCCGGCGGCGTGTCGTCGCTGGCCGAGTCGGTGCTGACGCTGCTGACGGCGGAAGTGCGGATGCCGCAGAGCCATCGGCAGCTCGAGTATCTGTATTGCCTCGCGAAGCTGCGTCATCTGCAGGGGCGCAGCGGCGAATCGCTGGAGGTGTACACGCGCTATGCGCTGGCCGCCGTCAACTGCATCCGCGACGAAGCGGGCGCGCTCGCGCGCTACGGCCAGCGCATCGCGCGTGCGCCGGAACAGCTCGACGATATCGGCACGCGGCTGCCTGCGCGTTACCGGCGCGCGTATCGCTATCTGCTCGACAACCTCGATCGCAAGGATCTGTCGATCCGCGAAATTGCCGCGCAGGTCGGCGTGACGGATCGCGCGCTGCAAAGCGCGTTCAAGACGAGCCTCGGCTCCACACCAACCGAGATCATCCGCCGCCTGCGCATGGAGCGCATCCGCGCCGAACTCGAAGCCGACGACAGCGCGCACGAGCAAGGCATTCTCGCGACAGCCGTCAAGTGGGGCGTCAGCAACCGCTCGACGCTCGTCAACAGCTACCGCCGCGAATTCAACGAATCGCCCTCGGACACGCTGAACCGCTGAGACCACCATAACCACACACTGTACCGAGCGTCGATCATGAAACTCACATTCCGTCACCGCGCGATCGCGGCCGCCCTGTTGCTGATGGGCCTGAACGCGGGCCATGCCGCACCGATCTCGTGGCGTCCCGGCCAGGTGCATATTTCGGTGGAAAGCCGCGACCTGAAAGACGTGCTGCGCGACTTCGCGGCGAGCCAGGGCATCATCGCGACGATTGCGCCGAACGTGCAGGGCACCGTGTCGGGGCGCTTCGATCTGCCGCCGCGCAAGTTCATCGACACGATGGCGGCGACTTTCGGCTTCGTGTGGTTTTACGACGGCAGCGTGCTGTCCATCAGCACCGCCGACGACGTGACCACCAAGGTCATCAAGCTCGACTTCGCGGGCACGCAGAGCTTGCGTTCGACGCTCAAGCAGATCGGGCTCGATACCGACCGCTTCCCGATCGTCTACGACCCGGAGCAGGGCGTCGCGCTGATCACCGGGCCGCACCGGCTCATTCAACTGGTCGACGAGGTGGCCGCGCGGCTCGATCAGAACGCGAACCGCCGCACGGGCAGCGAAGTGCGCGCGTTTCCGCTGCGCTACGGCTGGGCGGCGGACCATACGATCACCGTGAACGGCAAGACGCAAGTCGTGCCCGGCGTTGCGCACGTGCTCGCGAGTCTCTATCACCCGGACCGGGACAGCGATCAGCAGGGCACATCGCGCGCATCCGCTGACGGTACGGCGAACCTGCAGCAGGTGAGCCCGTACGCGGACGTGCAAGGCGGCACGAATGGCGGCTCGCCGTACAACAACAGCGGCGTGAATCCGCCGCTGCCCGACGTGTTCGCAGGCGTGGCGGCGGCAGGCGGCGGTCCGGTCGGCATGCCGGGCGCGGGCGGTGCAGGCGGTACGGCGGGCGGCGGATCGGGCAGCGGCCCGCAGAGCGCGGGACGCGCGGCGACGGCGGCCGTGCCGGACGGCGCGGGCTCGCTGCCCGTCATCCAGGCCGACGCGCGGACCAACTCGGTGCTGATCCGCGATCTGCCCGATCGCGTCGGCCAGTATCAGCAACTGATCGACCGGCTCGACGTGAAGCGCAGGATGGTCGAGATCGAAGCGCACATCATCGAGATCGACGACGGCGCGTTGAAGCAACTGGGCGTCGACTGGCACGCGCATTCGAGTCATGTCGATTTCCAGACGGGCAGCGGCAGTGCCAACGCGAACAACTTCAACGGCAATCTGAGCCCGACGTTCTCGTCGCTCGATACGGCGGGCAATCTGGTGGCCACGGCGACGCCGACGGGCGGATCGCTCACGGCCGTGATCGGCGATGCGAGCCGCTATCTGCTGACGCGCATCGACGCGCTGGAGCAGAACAACCTCGCGCGCATCGATGCCAGCCCGAAGGTCGCGACGCTCGATAACGTCGAAGCCGTGATGAACAACAAGACGCAGTTCTTCATTCCCGTATCGGGCTTCACGTCGAGCAATCTGTTCAGCGTGCAGGTGGGCAATACGCTGCGCGTGCTGCCCATGGTGGTCGATTCAAATGGCGCGCAGCAGATCAAGCTGCAGGTGCACGTCGAAGACGGCCAGCCGACGGGCGCCAGCGTGAAGGACATTCCCGAAATCCGCACCAGTGAAATCGATACCGAGGCCGTCGTCGCGGAAGGGCAGAGTCTGCTGATCGCCGGTTACCGGATCGACAACGACTCGAATCTGAATACGGGGGTGCCCGTGCTGTCGAAGATTCCCGTGCTCGGCGCGCTGTTCCGTTCGCGCACGCATCAGAGCAGCCATATGGAACGGCTCGTGTTGCTGACGCCGCGCGTGATCGAGTTCTGAGCGTGGCCTGGGTTCGCTTTAATCCGCTCTAGTCCGCGTCGCGGATGGTGTAAGGCGGCGCCTGCACGACGGGCGCCGCGGCGTGAAAAAGATCTTCGCGCTGCTTCGTGCTGGGCGGATAGATGCGTTCGCAGTTGATCGTGCGCTTGGTCTGTTTGGCCGCCTCGCCTTGCGACGCGAGGCGGCGCTCCCAGCCTTCCGTGTAGACGGCGCCCCACGGGCCGAGATCGAGAATGGTCGTGTACCAGTCGATGCAAAGCGGCAGCAGCGCGAGGCCCAGCAGGTCGCAGACGGCATTGTGGCCCGCGTGGCGACCCATCGGGCGGCTGTGCTGGCAGGACATCACGGAGGGCCGTTCGCCGTCGATCAGGATGCGCGCGCAATCGCCCGCTGCGAACACGCCGGGCACATTGTCGACGCGCAGGAAAGAATCGACGGGAACGCGTCCGAATGCGTCGAGCGGCACGGGGAATTGCGCGGTCAGCGGACTGGCGCGCATGCCGCCGCACCAGACGACGGTGGCGGCGTCGATGTGCTCGCCGCCCGTCAGTTGTACGCCGTCGCGCGTGACGGCTTCGAGCGATACGCCCGGCCGCAGCTCGACGCCTTGCGCGCGGAGCGCTTCGTCGATCACCGGCTGGGCGCCGCCCATCGCCTGACCGATCTTTGCGGAGCGGTCGGCGAGAATCACGCGCACCGCGTCGCGTGCGCTGTCGCCAAAAATGCCGCGCAGTCGCGCAGGCAATTCCGCGGCGAGTTCGACGCCCGTCAGGCCCGCACCCACTACGATCACCGTGTAGCGTCCCGGTGCTTCGGGCCGTTCCGGCAAGGCGAGCAGATGTGCGTGGAGCTTCGCGGCGCCGTCGAATGTATCGACGTCGAAAGTGAATTCGTGGAGCCCGGGAATGGCGGGGCGCGCCAGTTCGCTTCCCGCTGCGAGGATCAGGCGGTCGTAGTCGAGCCATTGTGTAGATGAATCGGCGGATTCGAAGCCGACGCGACGGTTTGGCAGATCGATCGATCGGACCACGCCTTGAATGCGCCGCACGCCGGCCGGATCGAGCACGTCGGCAAGCGGCACGAGCGTGCCGTCGAGCGGCTGCTCGTAGTTGCGCACGCGAATGCTGTGATACGGCGTGCCGTTGATCACGACCACTTCGACCTGATCCGTCGGCACGCGCTGTTCGTCGAGCTTGCGCGCCGCGCCGAGCGCGCTCCACAACCCGGCAAAGCCGGCGCCGATTACTACGATGCGCTTCGTGTGCGTGTCCATGCAGGGTGTGCTCCTCGGATGGGATGAGCCTTTGTGCGGTGGCGCGGATTCGAGTGTAGTTGGCGCGGGCGATGGGTGCTGGGATTTTCTTCTGGACGGTTGCGGCGTTGCTTGCGTCGCCAGGCGGATAGCGGGCGTCCGGTAATTCTGGCGTTTCCCGTCGAGCTTCTGTGCGGCGCCTAACAGTTGTGCCGTCAAGCAAACATTACCATCCGTGAGGGTGGACGTTCGTGCACTATTTTTTACGGTCTGCTTGCAGCTTCATATGTTGGACGTCGCGCTGACTTCGACTTCGATACGCTCCATAGTCGGACTCGTGAGTACGCGATCGCAAGACAGCATTCGACGCTTCGGGTGAATTACCGCCGTCTGCAGCTAAAACTCCAGTTCAAACGATGAAACGGTCGTGCATCCGGATCGCACGAGCGCTTCTTGCGCGCGAATGTTTCTCTCGACGGAGCCACGCTCAGGCGGCAATGCACGATTTGACGATGCAACACTTCGTAAAGAGCGCCAGCACAGGCACCATGCCGCCGGCGATCTTGTGACTGCTGCGACTGTATCGCGTGCCTCCTGATACCTGGAGCACAGCCAGGTATGGTTACTCATCGGTGAGTGAGCGATGCGCAGGCTGAATTCAATAAGGATCCTTCGCGCAGTGACCGCGACGACTGTCGTCGTGCACCACGTCTTGACACGGGACGGCAGGGTGTTCGGCGAATTCCGCGTCGACGTATTCTTCGTGCTGAGTGGCTTCGTGATCGCGCTCGCGCTCGAAGCCGGCACGACGAGCGTGCGCGACTTCGTCGCCAGCCGCCTGGTGCGGATCGTGCCGCTCTATTGGCTCGCGACGTTGCTGGTATTCTTCGGCGCGCTGCTCAGGCCGGATCTCTTCAACTCGACGACCGCCAATGTGCCCGAGTTGCTGAAGTCGCTCTTTTTCATTCCGTACAGAAAAGAGAGCGGCCACATGTTCCCGATGCTGTTCGTCGGCTGGACGCTGAACTACGAGATGCTCTTTTACGTGGTGTCGGCGCTTGCACTGTGGCGGTTCCGGCGGCATGTTTCGTACATTTTCGCGGCGATCACGTCGATACTCTTCACGCTGTTCCTGATTTCGAGCGTTGTGCATTCGAACCGGGTGATCGTCGAATTCCTCGCCTACGGCCGGTTGCTCGAATTCCCGTTAGGTATCGCTGTATGGTTCGCATGGCGCAAAGGCGTGCGTATTCCCGTTGCGATGGCGGCACTCGGCGCCGTCGCGATGTATGTGCTGATGACCTGTATCGAGCGGGCATGGCCGGACGTTTCGCCGGTTGTCGCCAATGGCGTGCCGACCATGCTGCTGCTGCTGAGCACGCTGAGTCTCGAAGGCCTCGTGGTGGACAGCGCGCTCACGCGCGGATTGCTGTATCTCGGCGATGCAAGCTATGCGACCTATCTCAGCCACCCGTTCGTCGTCGAGGGGTTACGCAAGCTCGTTCCCAAGGTCGTGCATGGTTTCGATGTTCGCTCGCCAATGGGGGTGATCCTCGCGATCGTGGTGTCTTCGGCGGTGGGTTGCCTCGTCTATCGCTATATCGACAAGCCGTTGCACCGCGCGCTGGCGCGCAGAATCAAGGTCAAGCGTGTCGTCACGCCGCCTGCGGGTGAGGAAGCGCCGTATCGTGTGACTTGAGGGGAGACTGTCGCGCGCAAAGGCTCAATAGGCGCCGCCCGTATCGATGGTCAGGCTCAGCATGTCATGTTCGAGGATGCTGATGAAACGTTCGTCTTCCTGAATCAGTTCCTCGAGGACGTCACCGCTGGATAGCACGCCGATAATCTTTCCGGAATCGATCACGGGCAGATGCCGGATCCGCCTGGTGTGCATCAACGCCAGGCACTGGTCACAGGTGTGCTCCGGCGTGACGTAAAACACCTGGGTCGTCATGATCTCGCCAACGGTCGTCGAGGCGGCGGTGAGACCGGCCAGTTCGACCTTGCGGGCGTAATCGCGCTGCGACAGGATGCCGACAGGATTGCTGTCCTGCAACACCAGCACGGTGGTGACATCCTCGTCGGCCATCAGACGCAGCGCCGTTAGCACCGCGTCCGTAGGGTTCACCGAAATCACCTTCCGTGAGTTCCCGGACAAAATTTGCCGGGCGGTCTTTCTCTCCTTTTTCATGATCGTCTCCATAGAGGACGGGCATTTGCGCACGTCAGTGCCGTCTGTCTGCTCGCAAAGAAAGGGGAGCGTCCGAAAAACCTGCTTCACATCCGCTATTGCCTGCTCATTTTTCAACTATGGTTGAATTGAAGTGTAGTCCGCTTCGTGGACGTGCGGATTTGGATGCGGTTCGAGCCGCTCATCTCCGTTCGTCGACCGCAATCGAGGGGGCCAGGATGCGCAAGCTGTTCTTCACGACAGGATCGCCGTTCGCTCGTGCCGTCCGTATCGTGCTTGTTGAGAAGGGACTCGATTTCGAGCGCGAGGAGACCTTTACGACACCCAGCGTGGAAGCGCGCGCGAAGGTCGCGCCGACCCTGCAGGTGCCGACTCTGATCGACGGTGACGTGACGCTCTGGGATTCCGCGGTGATCATCGACTACCTGATGTCCAGCTATCCGGGCGTGCCTCCACCGGAGGGCATGGATCCTCTGGCAACCGACTATGTGCGCGCGACGCACCGCTGGCACGACAAGCTTGTTCTCGCGACGCTACAGACGTTCGGCGTATCGACGACGATGGTGTCGCAACTGCAATGGTCCGGGGTCAGGCATGAAGAAAATGTTCATGCGGCGCGATGCGCCATGCGCAACCAGTACCTTCTCGACTGGTTCGAGACCCAGCTTGTCGGCGCCGACGCCGCTTTCGTGCCCGGCGTGATGTCGGCGCAGGACATCCTGCTCGCCTGCATCTGTCAGTTCATTGAAACGCGCCCGTTGCGACTGTCCTGGCGTGCGGCGGGCCGACCCAGGCTCGCATCGTTGGTCGCCCGAATGGAAAGACGCCCCTCGTTCCAGCAGGAACCCGCGCTCTGGTGGGAACCCGGCGTGACGTATGCCACTGCCGCCGAGGTGGAATGGGCAAGGCATAAAACCATTCACGGCGGGCCCAGCTTCAGCGAATGGACGTCGGGGTCGGCAAGCTGAGGCAACCGCGGCTACCGATCGAACGCATGGACGATCTCGTCGATCGTCACGCGGATGCGCGCGGTGTGTCGCAAATCCTGATGCGTGACGAGCCAGATTTCATAGGGCGAGTCGTTCGCGCGGTCTGGCCAGATCCGCACGAGGCCGTCGCGTTCGCCCATCGGCACGGGTAGCACGCTGATGCCGAGTCCGGCCCTGAGCGCCGCGCGCAGCGTCAGGTTCGTATTCAGGCGCGCGACGATGCGGCCGCCCGTCAGCGGTTCGCCGAGAAAATCCGGCACCCGCGCCTTGACGAAATACGGCTGGTAGACCACGAGATCGTGTCCCGCGAACCGCTCGCCCGGCGCCGGTTCGCCATGACGCCGCATGTAGTCCGGCGACGCGTACAGCCCCACTTCCCAGCGCGCAAGGCGGCGGGCAAGCAGGTCCGGATTGCGCGGCTTGACCGTCCGGATCGCGATGTCGGCTTCGCGCTTCGCGAGATTGAGAATCTGGCTCGTCGTGTCGAGCATCACCGATACATCCGGATGCTTCATATGCAGGCGCTCGATCGCCGGCATGACGAACTCATGGGCCAGCGCATCCGTCGTCGAGAGTTTCACCTCGCCGGCAAGACGCTTGTCGACGCCTTGCGTGTGGCGGACCAGATCGTGGGCGGACTGTTCCATCGCCTCGGCGGCGCGGACCGCGATCTTGCCGACGGGCGTGAGCTCATAACCGTTCGACGTGCGCAGGAACAGCGTCGCGCCAAGCGTGTGCTCGAGCGCGGCAAGCCTGCGGCCGACCGTCGCCTGATCGATGTCGAGCGCGCGGGCGGCGGCGCGCAAGGTCCTTTCCCTGTGGAGCGCCACGAAGATGCGCGCGTCGTCCCAGTTCATATCGCCTCCGGCGTGATGCAAATTTGCATCATACGATCGGCAAATCGCTGCGGGTCAAATCCAGGCTGCGCCGCTACACTTTTTTCATCCGATGCAGCGATCCGGCGAACTGCCCGAAGTCGTGACGCATCCGGCATTTTGAAAAGGATGAAGTCGTGTCACACGAAACCAACACTATTCCCGCGGCGATGACCGCAATCGAGATTACGCAGCCAGGCGGCCCGGAAGTGCTCGTGCCCGTCGAGCGGCCCGTTCCCGCACCCGCTGACGACGAGGTGCTGATCCGCATTCATGCCGCCGGTGTAAACGGTCCTGACGTGATGCAACGCAAGGGCTTGTACGATCCGCCGCCGGGCGCCCCGGACATTCCCGGGCTCGAAGTGGCGGGAGAGGTCGTGTCCGTCGGGCGCAGCGTGAAACGGTTCGCGGTCGGCGATCTGGTCTGCGCGCTGGTGCCGGGCGGCGGCTATGCGGAGTATGCGGTCGCGCACGAGAGCAACACCCTGGCGATTCCGCAAGGTCTCTCGGTGATCGAAGCGGCCGCGATGCCCGAGACCTTTCTGACGGTATGGCTGAACCTGTTCCAGCGCGGCAAATTCGCGGCGGGAGAAAGCGTGCTGATCCACGGCGGCGCATCGGGAATCGGCACCACTGCGACGATGCTCGCGAAGGCATTCGGCGCATCGAAGATCATCACGACGGTCAGCTCGGATACGCAACGTGACGCGAGCATGGCGCTCGGCGCCGATGTCGCGGTCAATTACCGGAACGAGGATTTCGTCGAGGCAGTCATGCGCGAAACGGGTGGGCGCGGCGTGGACGTGGTCGTCGATATCATTGCGGGCAATTACGTCGCGAGGAATTACGCGGCAGCCGCGATGAACGGCCGCATCGTGCAGATCGGCATCATCAAGGGACCTGCGCCATCACTCGATCTGTTCCCGATGCTGGCGAAACGGCTCACACACATCGGCTCGACGCTGCGCTCACGCACGCATGAGGAGAAAGCGTCGTTGATCGAGGAACTCGAACAAACGGTGTGGCCTCAGATCCGACGCGGCGCGGTGAAGCCCGTGATCTATCGAACCTTCGATCTCGACGATGCGCGCGGCGCACATGCGCTGATGGATTCGGGCGTGCATATCGGCAAGATCGTGCTGACGACGCGGGCGGCGAGCGCAGCGTGAGATGCGCCCGCGGTTCCAGGTGTGCACTGGGCATTGATCACGAGACCGCGCCGCAATCAGTTGCGCCGATTCTTCAAGGCGTTTGAACGGCCTTGCGGCGCAACTGACCGACCGACAGCCACAACGAAGAAACGAGAAAGTAGACTGCACCGACCGCTGCGTAGCCGGCTACTTTGGCAATCGCGGGATGCAAGGACGCGCCGCCTTGCACCAGAAAGAATGCTCCCGCCAATGCTGACTGTCCGCCGCTCAGGATCATTGCCCATTGCGCGCCCAGGCGTTTCCAACGGCGCACGGCGGTGGCAAGCTGAAGCAATCCGGATAGGATGGCCCAGGCGCCAAATACGCCCAGCACCCAGTTAAATCGTAATCCGACGATCACAGCAAGCGTTGTAATGGCACTGATGACGACGTTGATGGCTTGAGTAGGGTTCCTGGCCACGCCGCCGTTTTGCGACGCGTCGATGTAATTGGCCAGAGCATCCCATGCGGGATACACGACTAGCAGGGCAACTGCGCCGGCCGGGAAGTGCTGGCCGACGGAGAAAGCCAGTACGACCCAGATAGCGGAAAAAGCAGTCCGGATAAGGTAGTAGCGCGTGAGCCAGCGTTCTTCGTGAACTCGCGTGATATCTTCGTGGCGATCAACCATTGCAACTCCCTATCGGATTCTAGTGAACGTGCCGATGGTAAGGATCGCACTGGGACTGCCTTGGCGGTATCGGTCAAATGACCGACCGTGGCTACATTGCGCCAGGTGGGGAACGGTGTCTTTGCCTGCCCGAATTGTGAGTGGGGGTAGGTCCAGCACGTGAGGTTGAACGCCATTCGGTGGGCAGGCAATTACGGCGTTCATCGCAATTTCCGCATGGTCCTGACCTCGCGAACCATCCCCCGACTACAACCCACGCCTCACCCCTTCCGTCCCCCGCGCTTCTTCTGGGCATAAATCGCAGCCCCCGTTTCGACTGGAATAAACGGCGCCTGAAAATGATCGATCAGAAAATCGATAAATGCCCGTGCGCGCGCAGTCTGATTCCGCTGACTGGGATAGTAGACAAACAGATCCGCCGACGGCAATACCGTATCCGGCAAGACCAGTTTCAACCGGCCGCTCTGAACGTACTTCGCCAGATCCCATTCGGAACGGATCAATATCCCATGTCCGTCTAGCGCCCACCGCAGCACGATATCGCCGTCATTGCTTGACAGCGCGCCTTTGACTTTCAGCGCTTCGGTGTGGTCGCCCTGCATGTACTGCCAGACACCATAAGCATCATCGTTCTGACGATGAATGATGCAACGATGCTTCACCAGATCCTCGACGCGCTGCGGCGTGCCGAAGCGCTCGAGATATCTGGGTGAGGCGCAGAGAAACCGTCGATTGCTCATGATGCGCCGTGCGCTCAACCGGCTGTCGGGAAGCTCGCCAAAGCGGATCGCCATGTCGAAGGCTTCTTCGACCAGATCGATGGGCCGGTCGGTTACTTCGAACTGGATTTCGACTTTGGGAAACCGCTTCGCGAAGTCGGACACGAGCGGCGCGATGGTCGTGCGCCCGAAGCCGAGCGTCGCGTTGATCCGTAATAGCCCATGCGGGTCGGACCTGGACCCGGATATCTCGTCTTCCATCTGCCGGACTTGCCCGACGATCTGCGTCGCGTAGCGCAGGTAGGTCTCGCCCTCCGGCGTGAGGCTGACGCTTCGTGTGGTCCGGTTGACGAGACGCGCCCCCAGTCTCTGTTCGATCAGCCCCAGCCGCTTGGTCGCCGCCGGCGGGGTGAGATCGAGCGCGCGCGCCGCGCCCGACAGACTTTTCAGCCTGGCGATGAGGATGAAAAATTCGAAATCGGATGCCGAGTCGGTTGTCACTTCGGTTTGTTCACCAAAAGTAAAAAATGAAATGAATCCAAGTGAATTCTAACGCCTCGTTCCGCGGCTAAGCTAGTTTCCATTGCAGCCAGACGCATGCAAAACGTGCTCAAAACTCAGGAGACGCCATCATGAGAATCGTTGAAATCCGCGAAAAGACCGTTCCGATCAGTTCGCCGATCCGGAATGCCTACATTGACTTCAGCAAGATGACGCTGAGTCTCGTCGCCGTGGTGACGGATGTCATCCGGGACGGAAAGCCGGTCGTGGGTTACGGTTTCAATTCTAATGGCCGCTACGGTCAGGGCAAGTTGATGCGCGAGCGTTTCATTCCGCGCATCCTCGAAGCCGATCCCGCCTCGCTCGTCAACGAGGCCGGCGACAACCTCGATCCGCACAAGATCTGGGCGACGATGTTCACCAACGAAAAGCCGGGCGGCCACGGCGAGCGCTCGGTCGCCATCGGCACGATCGACATGGCGATCTGGGATGCGGTGGCCAAGATCGAAGGCAAGCCGCTGTTCCAGTTGCTGGCGGACCGTTACGGCAATGGCCAGCCCAATCGCAAGATCTTCGTGTATGCCGCAGGCGGCTACTACTACCCGGGCCAGGACCACGAAAAGCTGAAAGACGAAATGCGCAGCTACATCGACCGGGGCTATACGGTCGTGAAGAAGAAGATTGGCGGCGCTTCGCTCGATGAAGATCTGCGCCGTATCGACTCGATCCTGAGCGTGCTGCAAGACGGCCAGAAACTCGCCGTCGATGCCAATGGCCGTTTCGATCTCGACACCGCGATTCAATACGCGAAGGCGTTATCGCAATACGACCTGTTCTGGTACGAAGAACCCGGTGATCCGCTCGACTTCGAACTGCAAGCCACGCTGCGCAATTACTACGACAAGCCGATGGCGACGGGCGAAGACCTGTTCTCGATGCAGGACGCGCGCAACCTGATCCGTTATGGCGGCATGCGTCCCGACCGCGACTGGCTGCAATTCGACTGCGCGTTGAGCTACGGCCTCGTCGAATATCTTCGCACGCTGGACATGCTGCATCAGCATGGCTGGTCGCCGAGCCGTTGCATTCCGCACGGCGGACACCAGATGTCGCTGAACATCGCGGCGGGCCTCGGTCTGGGTGGCAACGAATCCTATCCGGACCTGTTCCAGCCGTACGGCGGCTTCCCCGACGGTGTGAAGGTGGATGGCGGCTATATCACCATGCCCGATCTGCCCGGCATCGGCTTCGAAGGGAAAGCCGATCTCTTCGCCGAGATGCAAAAGCTCTCTGCATAAACCGCAAATCGACAACACTGCGGCAAACGTGCCGACAAGCGTGCCTAAAAGCGTGCCTAAAAGCGCGTCGGCGCGGCGTTCATAAAAACAGATAAACGGAATGCAGGCGAAATGAGGCCGTGCACGCCGCAGCGCATCATGCCGCTGCGGTGCTCGACCTGACTTTCATTAAAAGATGCCACGCATAGGAGACAGTCATGCGGGTTTCAAAGATCGGAAAATCGCTTTCCAGACTCTACGTCCAGGTTCTGATTGGCATCGTTGCCGGTGTCCTCGTCGGACACTTCTACCCTGACATCGGTTCTCAACTCAAACCACTTGGTGATCTGTTCATCAAACTGATCCGGATGCTGCTCGCGCCGATCATCTTTGCATCCGTCGTAGTGGGTATTGCCCGCATGAATGACCTTCATGAAGCGGGCCGGGTCGGCGTCAAGGCGGTCGTCTACTTCGAAATTGCATCGACGATCGCGCTTGCGATCGGCCTCGTGATCGTGAACGTCATCAAGCCGGGCAGCGGCATGAACATCGACCCGGCGCATATCGACAGCTCCGCCATTGCCACCTACACCCACGCGGCACAACAGCACGGAATGCTCGATTTCTTCATGAGCATCGTTCCCAACAGCATTGTTGGAGCGTTTGCGAATGGAGAGATGCTGCCCATCATCTTTTTCTCGCTGCTGCTCGCCATCGCGCTCGCGAAACTCGGCCCGCGCACTGCACCGTTCGTCGACATGCTCGACATGTTCCTGCAGGGCATGTTCGGGGTCGTGCGGATCGTGATGTACGTCGCGCCTGTCGGTGCGTTTGGCGGCATGGCATTCACCATCGCGAAGTACGGGATCGGCACGCTGGCTTCGTTTGGCCAGCTGATGCTGTGTCTGTACCTGACGTCGATTTTCTTCGTGGTCGCCGTGCTCGGTCTCGTGATGCGCCTGAGTGGTCTGTCATTGTGGAAGTACCTTCGCTATATCAAGGACGAGATTTTCATCACGCTCGGCACGGCCTCGACGGAAGCCGTTCTCCCGCAAATGCTCATCAAGATGGAGAAGCTGGGGTGCTCGCGTCCCGTCGTCGGAATGGTGTTGCCTACGGGCTATACGTTCAATGCCGATGGCACGGCAATCTATCTGACGATGGCCTCGATGTTCGTCGCGCAGGCAATGAACATCCACCTGACGATCTGGGATCAGTTGTTGTTGCTGGGCGTGCTGTTGCTGACGTCCAAAGGCTCGGCGGGTGTGGCAGGCGCGGGGTTCGTGGCATTGGCGGCCACGCTCGCCACGATGCACAAGATTCCTGTGTCCGGGTTGGTGCTGCTGCTCGGTGTCGACCGTTTCCTCAACGAGGCGCGTGCGGTGACGAACCTGATCGGCAATGGCGTGGCGACGATCGTGGTTGCCCGCTGGGAGGACGCGCTCGACATGAACAAAGCCCGCGCGATACTCGATCGTTCCGACACGAGCCTCGAAGCCCTCGAATCCGTCGACCACACAAGGACGGGCCTGACGCATCGGAACGACGCCATTGTCCGGCCCCACACGCACTGAGCTATCGAGCCAACCTCACTCTGGTCACCACCGCCATGACACAACCATTCGGAACGACCGGCTGCCGCCATCAACCATGCTCCAGCGCATGCGTCGTCTCGATCGCGGCGAGCACACGCGTCGACAGTTCCGGCCCGTGAACGCTCGCAGCTTCGTCATTCGGCACATTCAAAAACCGCGCAACGATCGCGATAGCCGTATCGTTGCCCGTGTCGACGGCGTCCGTCGCGGCGCGGCGCCACTCGTCGTCGTGCTGCATGAACAGACACAGCGCATACAGCGCCGATACGACGGGCAGATTCGCGTGACGGCTCGTCACGTGGCGCAGCAGGTTCGCCGCTTCGCGCCATTCCGTCTGGTTGATCAGCAGACGCGCCTCGCACACGTCGGCGAGCGGGCTATCGGGCTGCCACGCGCGCAACGCGCCGAGCACGTCATGCAGCTCGGGCATGGCACCGATGCGCATGCCGCCCGAAAACACCGACATCATCGCGTTGAGCACGGATGGACTGCATTGAAGATTCGACATGGCGGCCTCGCATGAACGGTTGACGATCGAAAGCGGGCAACACGCCCGACACGGCATTCTCCATGTGCCTTCGCTTTTGATTTTTCGCGTGCGCGAAGCGTCGTGCCGCGTGCCGAAGCGCATCGTCGACGGGTGTGAAGAGAGCACAACGCTCACTACACCGCATCTCGCCAGCGGCATGCGTCATTCGCGACGCGTCACGTGGCTTCGCGCCGCATGGGTCTCGATCGCCTGCATGAATCTATCGTCTGGGTTGAATCGGGATCGGGCAAAGATCGCCGGTTCGTCTTCTTTTCAACCAGAGAGAATTCGATGAACTCCATTACCCAATCCTTTCTCAACCCCGTGAACTACACGCCTGTCGGCGGCATGACGGGCGGCGCGTCACAAGCCGTGCCGGGTCAGGGCGGCGACGTCGGCAAGCTGTTGCAGGATCTGTCGCAACTGATCGACGGCCAGCAGAACAATGCGGGCGGCGGGAACAACGTCAGCCAGTTCCTGAAGGATCTGGCGGGTGTGCTCGGCGGCCAGCAAGGCGCGCAAGGTGCACCGGGTGCGCAGAATCCCGCTTCGCCGATGGGCGGCCAGCCCGGCTCGATGCCGCCGATGGGCTCGGCCACGGGCACGCCCGCCGGTTCGGGCACGGGCACGCCCACTGGCGCGTCGGCCAGTAACGGCCTGGGCACGGCCGGCCAGGGCATGCACAACATCAAGATCAACAGCAAGGCGGGCGGCGACGCGCTGCATCTGCAGGAAGACTCGCAGGGCAACCTGTACAACGCGAGCGGCAACAACGTCGGCCATATGGGCGCGGACGGCTCGGTCACGTTGAACTCGGGGGCGACGAAGGAAGCCGCGATTCTCGAAACGGGTCATTCCAACGGCAAGATGAACATCGCGCAGGTGTTCGGCGGCGGTGGATTGACGAAGCCGGACACGGGCGATGGCGGCAACAAGGTGTTCGATTCGTCGCAGGTGTCGGTGTCGTCGGGCGATCTGAATCAGAAGAACGACGTCTGATCGAGGTTGGGATGCGGCGCGCGAGATTCGTCGGACGCGCCGCTATCTTGCTAACGATTTCGCAGCACGATGCTCAACGCGCGGCCAGCGACGCAGCCGTCACGGGTATCGCATGTGCGGGGTCGCGCCGCCAGCGTTCGATGATCGCGGCAATGCGGTGCGCGTAATCGTCGCGCAGCGCGGGCGTCGACGAATGATAGGCGCCCACGGCCTCCCACGTGTTGCCGTAGCGGACCACCTGTTTGCGCAGATGCCACGCCGCGATATAGACGTTCTTGCACGGCACCAGCAGCGCGTCGCGCCGGATGCCGTATCGCTCGAGTTCCGGCAGATGGATCGAGTTGATCTGCATCACGCCGTAGTCGGTCGAGCCGTTGGCATTCGCATGCGTCGCGTCGGCATTGTTGTGCGATTCCTGCCACGCGATCGCCCGCAGGATCAGCGGATTCAGACGTTGCCATGCGGCGGCATCGTCGAAGCAGTCGGCGTGGGCAGCGGACGTCGCGAGCGACATCGACGCGCCCAGCAGCGTGCCCGCGATGCGCAATGCGCGGCGGTTCATGTGGTGAGGCTTCATGGCGTCATCCCGTCGCGCGAACGCGTTTCGTGCCAGCGCGCGAGCCACGCGTTGTACGCATCGATGCGCGCTTCGCGGCGTGCTTCGGCGAGCCGTTCCTGTTCGAGGCGCGCGTCTTCGCGATGCGCTTCCTCGCGATGGGCGTCGAGGCGCCTTTGCTCCGCGCGTGCTTCATCGAGGCGTCGCGCTTCGATCCTGTCGTCGTCGGCGTTCACGCGCAGCAGCCCGTCGCGGACGGCGCTCTGCGCAGAAGCGTGAGCGCATAACGCGATGGACAGCGACATGGATAACGCAACAGCGGCGCGTCGAGTGAGGCGCATTGACTGGCTCCTTTATCAGGCGAAATGAGCAGGCGGAATGAGCAGGCGGAATGAGCGGGCGGGATGCGATGCGAACGAGGATACGAGCCGCGCCGCATGCAACGCCCCTGCGACGCGAAGCATCGATACGGCCAAACGAAGTCCGCCGCGCTTTCGTGTTTGCGCATCTGGCTTCGTGCGCCGCGCGCTCCGACGGGGGAAGGGCTTTTATCGTGACGGCACCAGGTCGACGCCACCGATACGGCGCATCGTCGGCCTTCTCCTCAGAGGACTCGGATGAACTCTCTTTCTCTTTTCAACGGCACGGGTGGCGTATCGGGACTGTCGCCCGTCGCGGGCGTGCAGGGCAATGGCTCGTCTCAGGACGCGTCGATTGCGAACCTGCTGAGCGATATCGCGAAGCTGATCGACGGCGGTGGGGAGGGGCAAGGCACGGGGCAAGGCGCGGGGACTGCGGGCACATCGGCGGGCAGCAATAGCGGCCTGTCGCAGTTCTTCGCCGATCTCGCCGCCATGCTGCGCGATCCTGACGGCACGGGTGCGCAAAGCGGCGCGGGTGGGGCACCCGCAGGCGCGCCGTCTGGCGGCTACGCTAATTTTGCAGCGATGCCCGGCAGCGGGACGCCTGTCGGCGGCTATGGGGCAGGCGGTGGAGGCGGAAGCGGAGCGGCGGGCATCGGCAATAGCAGTGCAGGCAATACAGCGACCGGCACGCCCGCTTCCGCATCCGCACCGCCTTCGACGGCGAGCGCATCGTCCGGTGCAGCACCCGAAGGACTCAGCACCGCGCCGCAAACACAAGCCTTGTCGCCTGCGCAAAGCAAGCAAACCGCCGATGCCTACGTCAGCAATCTGCAAAAGGACTTCGGGCTCACGAAGGATCAGGCGGCGGGCATCGTCGCGAACCTGTGGCACGAGAGCGGCGGCATGAACTCCGGCATCAACCAGGGCGGCAGGATCGGCGCGCCGGGTTCGAACATGGCCGACGACAACGCGAATGGCTACGGCATCGCGCAATGGGGCGGCACGCGCAAGCAAGGCCTGCTCGACTACGCGCGCCAGTACAACCTCGATCCGTCGAGCGAGGCCGCGAACTACGGCTATCTGAAACAGGAATTGCAGACCTCGCAGGCGGGCGCGATTGCCGCCGTCAAGGGCACGAATAGCGCGCAGGCCGCGACGCAGGCGTTCTGCAACGCCTTCGAGCAGCCGTCCGATCCGCAGATGGCATCGCGTCTCGGGTATCTGAACCAGATTCTTGCGTAAGGCTTCGCGCCGCGCGTTCGCGTTTGACTCCATTGCCGACGAGCCTTGCCATGCTGAAAACGACGAATCTCTCCCCGCATGTCACGACCCGCACCACGATCGAGACCGGCGATAGCACGCGTCCCCGGCAGCGATCCGCGAATGCGCCTCCGCCGCCAGCGGGTCCGCGTGCGATGTCCGCGCCGCTCGCGCATCTGAGGTCGCATGCCGCTTCGTCATCATCGGCAAACGGTGACGGGCGCATGGCGCGCAACGGCGCGACGTTCTCAGCCAGCACGTCCGGCGCGCAGGATGGGCAGCGGCCACGCGTTGCCGTAACCGCACCCGACAAGCCGTTGCCCGCGTTGCCACCGTCATCGGATGAAGCGG
This sequence comes from Paraburkholderia largidicola, assembly GCF_013426895.1. NCBI lineage: Bacteria > Pseudomonadati > Pseudomonadota > Betaproteobacteria > Burkholderiales > Burkholderiaceae > Paraburkholderia > Paraburkholderia largidicola. The sequence continues at coordinate 1,142,983 of NZ_AP023176.1, forward strand.
GGGTGTCGCGCGCGGCGTCGTCATCGGCTGCATCGAGGATCAGCGCGCCTTCGCAGCCGCCGTCGCGCGCGCCATCCATCGCGGAAGCCACCGACACCCCACCGAACGATGCCCCGCAAGATCCCGGCTTCAAATTGCCCGCACGCTCGCAGCGCTTAGGCCAGCCCGTCTATCGCGACAAGCCCGGCTTCTCGCTGCTGGAGACCAACAAGCTGCGTCCTGATGCGTCGGTGGCGGGTGCAATCGGCATCGGCACGCACTCGACAGCGGGCGCAGCGACGGGCGCCGTGGTCGGCGGCAGCCTGACTGCCGCGCACGAAGCCGTCAGCGCGCTGGTCAATGGCCACGCGTTCTTCGCCGCGCGAGAGCGCAAGCAGCGCTACGGCGAACAACTCGACAGCCTGCTGCAGCACGATCTGAAGAAATTCCAAAGCGACATCGACAACGGTGTGCCGATCCGGCCCGAGACGATGATCCTCAAGCGCAAGAACGGCATTCAGAAAACCAGCGACCTTGTCACGAAGCCAGCAAGCAACGCGCCGGAGAATCCGCGCACCAACGCACGAACGAAAACGAACCCCAGCGCCGAACTCGATTACGACATGGACGCGGTGCGCAAACTCGCCGCCTCCGACGATCCCGAGCTAAAGAACGAAGCCGCGCACGCAAAGAACGTGTTGCTCACCGTCTTCCTCAAGGACGACGTCGCCGCCAAACAGGGCAACCGCGCGGCCTACGAATTCATCCGCAACACGGTCGCAATCGGCGCAGCGACGGCGACGGCCGTGGGCACGCATGGCGCGTCGGTCGCAGCGGCGGGCTCGCATGCGGCGGCCACGGCGGCGAGCGAACGCATCGCGGGCAGCGCGCTCGCGGGCGCGGGCGCGCTCGACGTCGGCAAGGGCATTCGCGGACTCAAGCAGCGCATGCGCGACGAAAAGGCGGAAGTGGCGGGCAGCTACGAGTTGCACAAGCGCCACGCGTTTGCCGATTCCGTCGCCGGTGAAAATGCGGACCCGCAGATGAAGCAGGCCTTCGACGATCTCGGCGATGCGCGCGACAAGCTCATCAAGGACACGCACCTCGCGTTCCACCAGCAGGCGCATACGCAGGCGGGGCAGGAGCGCTACGGCAAGATCTTTCCGGGCACGATGATCAATGAGCGCAAGTCCACCGCCGCGAAGAAGGAAACGCGCGATCTGGTCGGCAAGCATGCGCATGCCGTCGTCGAGTATCAGATGGGACTTGGCGACCCCGCCAGACAAAAGACGCTCGCGAACCAGTGGAACACGATCATGCAAAGCGGCGGCACGCGGCAGACGCGCGCGCGTCAGTTCGCCACGATGATCGACGCCGATCCCGGCATGAAGAACGCGTATCAGTTGCTGCGCGATACGGGCATGGGACGCAGCGAGTCGATCTACACGATGCAGCGCATGGTCGAGATGTCGATCGAATCGAAGCTGGCGAAAGACCCGGACCTGGCCGCGTTCGGCGGCAATGCCGACTTCGCGAAGGACGATGCCGCGCAAAAGGCGACCACGAGCCGTCTGACGTCGGCGTTCGCACGCCGTTGACGCATGCGCGAAGGGTGGCTCGCATGCGTGAACGGGCGCGGTGCAATCCGCGTGACACAGCGCATGGCGAATGGGCATCGGTTGCGGGCGGTTGGCCGCATCGTCGGGCGCGTGCATCGTGTGCCGCGCGGGCCGCATTCGTCCAGTGCTTTTGTTTCTTCTCAAGCCATGCTGTGCTGCTCGCAAGCCCGCTCACGCGGCCATCGGCTGTCGACTGTCGGCCGCTTCCTCGTGCTGCGCGACGAATACATAACCGAGCGAATAGACCGTTTTCAGTTGCGAGCCGTCGCGGCCATCGAGCGCGAGCTTCGAGCGCAGCTTGTAGATATGCTGTTCGAGCGAGCGGCCCGCGAGGTCGGCATCCTTGCCCCACACGGCGTTCGCGAGCTGCTCGCGGCTCATCAGCGAGCCCGCGTTCATGAACAGCAGCCATGCGAGACTCAGTTCACGCGCGGTCAGCGACACATGGCGTTCGCCGAAGCTCACCGTGCGCGCCGTGCGGTCGATCGTATAGCCCGCCACCGTCAGCCGGTCGACGACGCGCGAGCCGCGGCAGCGCGCAATCGAACGCCGTGCGCGCGCCATGATTTCGTCGACGTTCGCGGTGCCGATCACGACTTCATCGACGCCCGCATCGAGCGCCTCGATCACGGCCTCGCTGTCCCACGCACGGCCGATCATCATCACGGGCAGATCGGTGCGGAAATGGCAGGTGCGCCACTTGAGCGTCGCGAGCGCGGGAATCTGACTCTGCGTTGCATCGAAGATGACGAGCGCTGCCGAATTGCGTTGCAGGAAACGGATCAGCGAAAGCTCGTCGGTGAAACGCGTGCAGGATGTGCCGTTCTGTTCGAATGCTTGACTGATCTGTTTGTACAGCACGTCGCTGAAGGTAAAAAGGGCAATTCGCATGTGCACTCCATAGCCATCGCGGCGCGACCGATGCGCGCCGATATCCCCCGTCATTCTGGTCTGAGGCGCTGTCTATGTTTTTGCAGCGCTCTCGTCATACAGAACACCTGATAGCAAGGGGCTATTCCATCCGTTTCCTAATCGGCTGCGAATGCGAATGAACACGCGAAACTGCTTGTGGGACAAAGGCTTGCGACACGTCATGCGTTGCATCGAAAGACACAGCGCAAAAATTTTTTTGTGCGTTGACGCAGCGAAGCACCGTTCGATAAAACGAAGCGTCATCGTGCTTGACCCACTATCTGGGTGAGCCGCGTGCTTACTTGCGTGCCGCGTAGCGCTGTTCTTCATGCACGCGGCGTGCGTGCGATTCCGCGTAGGCGGCGGAACGCGCCTTGAGCAACGGATCGTCGGATGGCGCGATGCCGTCGGGCAGCTTCAGCGGATCGAAGCTGATGTCGCGGCAGGGGCCGTCGATCTGCGGTTCTGCACGCTGTACGACGAGCGTGCCGACGTCGATCTGCGTGCGGTTCGCGGGCCATTGGCGTGTCGAGTCGTTGGTGACGTCGCCTGGCTGTGCGAGCGTGATGACCATGTGCCAGCGCACGGGACCTTGCCGCAGGCGCTCGGCGAGACCGCGCTCCAGAAAGTCCGTGTCGTGGGTTTGCGCATCGGCGAGCGGCGTATAGGCGTCGTCGGGTTCGACGCGCCAGCGCACATCCTGTGCATGCCCGTCGCGATCGATCAGCCGGAACGCCGACACGCTGTAGTACGCGGCATTGTCGAAGCCCGATGAAGGGGGATGATCGCGCAGCCATTGATCGAAGCGCGCGGCTTCGGGATGCATCTTCATGAACGCATCCATGCCGGGGTTGTCGCCGTACGTGGTCGCGTCGTGCGCGCGCCGCGAGGCCGCGAGCATCTCGACCAGCGCTTCGGGACTGCGCACGGGAAAGATCGGGGCCGAGTTCATCGCCGTGCGCCATTCGCCGCCGCCCGGCGTCACGATGCGCAGCGCGAGGCTGCGCACGTTCGACGCCCCATCGGCCTGCGCGGGATTGCCGCCGCCGATCGACAGGCGTCCCACCACCTGCGACTTGCCCGCTGCGAACACGCCTGCGCGCGAGAGCGGCGCGGCGTTGCCGTTACTGTCGAAATAGCCGGTGACGCAGACGCCTTTAGCGTGATTGCGCCGAAAGCCAGGGTGCTTGCCGGACACGGCTTCGAAGCCGTCGACGATCTTGTCCGCCGAAGGCTGCGTGCCGAGCAGGCTGCCGAGGCCATACGAGAACGCATAAGCGCCCGCGATGGAGCCAAGCGTGACGACGGCTAGCGCGCCGCCCGCGATGATGCGAAAGGAAAGTCTGGACATGAATCGACAACGCGTGCCACGCGCGCTACTGCGCGCGCGGCATCAAACAGAACCAAAGAGCGGATCGAAACGGCGTTCAGCGATCTCTTTGCCAAGCGGCGCGAGATCGCCGTTGCTGGTTGCGCCGATCAGCGCATAGCCGAGATTGGACTCGCGCCACGTGACGACGTTCATCGTGTCGACGCGTTGCGACGCGACGGACTGATTCGCCTTGTTTTCCTTGATCACGCATAGCGCGACGGGGTCGCCCTTCTGCGGCAGATAGATGATCTGCACGAGCGGACGCCCATGGAATTTCAGGCGCTGCACGCGGATGAAGCGCAAGCCCGCCTTGCTGAGATCGGGCACGCTCAGCGCGATGCCGTCCTCGTTGCGAATCTCGTTGACGGTGCTTTGCGCGTCCGACGAGTCGGGCCACAGATGCGCGACGGTATCGCGCGAATAGAGTTGCTGATAGCTCGCCGCGACCTGCACCCACGGCAGCGAGGCCATCGTCGACGAGGCGACGGTAGCGGTAACGGACGGCTTGCCCGCCCCGTTGAAGCCGACGCCGGGCGCGAGCCGCAGTACGACCCCGCAGCAGAACGCGCCGCCGACGAACGCGACGGCAAGCCACGCCGGCGCGATACGCAGGCGCGAGCGCACGGGCGCGGAAGGCGGCATGTGCGCGTCGTGTTCGATGGCGGAGTCGTTCGCGCCTCGTGCGTCGTCGCCTTGCGCAGCGGGAAGGACGACCGCCTGTTGGGCTTGCGCAGCGGCGCTCAGCTTCGCGGCTTCCGTGTGCGCGCGGATCAGATCGTCGACGCGTTTGACCAGGCTCTCCGGCACGGGCGGCAGTTTCTGCTCGGCGAACGCTTGCCGATACGGCAGGCGCGACGCCTGGAAAAGGGCGACCTTATCCGCGAGCTCCGCGTGGACGCGAAGTTCGTCTTCGATCTGCTGACGTTCCTGTGGCGATAGTTCGTCGTCGACATACGCCATCAGCACGGTATCGTCGACTTTCATACGCTCGGGCCTTGGTCGGGAGTGCCGCAACACTCGAAATCATTCATGTCACAGCGCTGTCACAGCTATTTGACTCTCAAGTATAACGTCGTCCTGTCCGCGCAGAGGGGCAATGCTCCGATTTGACGTCCTCTTGCGCGAAGAACCTTGCATGCGCCGTCAACTTTCCACGGGCCGCGCGGACACGGGCGCCTGGCTGAACATCGCATCGACATCGCGCTTCGCGATCAGTTTGCCGAGCTTGTCGAGATCGACCTGGCCCGCCGTGCCGATCAGCGCGTAGCTCAATTCCGACTGCCGCCACGTGACGACGTCCATGTCGTCGATCTTCTGCTGCGCAATCGACTGGTCCGGCTTCGCATCTTTCACGACGCACAACGCGACCGGGCCGCCCGTTTTCGGCAGATAGACGATCTGCACGAGCGGCTTGTCGTGAAAGCGCAGCCGCTGGATGCGCTTGAACTCAAGGCCCTGCGCGCTGAGATCGGGCACGCGCACGGGCAATCCGTCGATCTGATGGATATCGGCGACCGTTTTTGCCGACACGGCCGTGTCCGTTGCGACGGCCACCGTGTCGCGTGAATAGAGCGCCTGATAGCCGGCGGCCGCCATCACCCAGGGCGAAGCGCCTTGCGCGGACGCGACCGTCGCAGCGCCGCCCGACACGCCCGTCAGACCAGGCAGGAGCCGCAAGCCGACCACGCAGGAGAACACGCCCGCCGCGAACGCGGCGGCAAGCCACGGCGCGGAAAAGCGCATCAGCGAGCGCACGGGCGCGGAGGGCGGCAAGCCGGCGGCGGGCGGCGCGATGGCGTCGTTCGCGGCGGGATCGGCGGCAGGGCCGGGCGGCACGGGCGAGGTCGCGCTCGCATGCGTGCGCGACAGTTCGGCGATCTTGCGCGTCAACGACTCGGGCACGGGCGGCAGCTTCTGCTGCGCGAACGCCTCGTGATACGGCAGGCTCGACGCGCGGAACAGTTCGATGCGCTCGGCCAGCTCCGGCGAGTCGTCCAGCTCGCGTTCGATCTCGCGGCGCTCCTCGATGTCGAGTTCGCCGTCGACATAGGCCATCAGCGTGATGTCGTCGACTTTCATGACGCTGAGTCCTTGCCGAACGTGGCCATTTTCATCGGCTGGCCCGACTTGCTGGCGAACAGCGCGCCGATTGCCTGGCGCGCGCGCGACAGCCGGCTCATCACGGTGCCGATGGGAACGTTCAGCGTTTCAGCCGTTTCGCTGTAGCTGAGGCCTTCGACGGCGACCAGCAGCATCACGGCGCGCTGTGCTTCGGGCAGACGCTGCACGGCCTCGATGATCTGCGCGTTCATCGTGATCTGTTCCGGCGTGCGCGCCTTCGGGTCCTCGACCGTTTCGAGGAAGTCGTCGTCCCATTCCATGCTGGAGCGGCTGCGCACCGAACGGGCGCGCAACTCATTGATCCACGTGGAGTGGACGATCGAGAACATCCAGCTGAGCGGCGCGGTGTCCGCCTGCAACTGATGCGCGCGTTCCAGCCCGCGCACACAGGCACGCTGAACCAGGTCTTCAGCGTCGTGCTGGTCGCCGGAAATGCGCAATGCGAAAGCCCATAACCTTGGAAGCATCTCGGGCAGCATGCCGGACAAGTCTGCGCCTGTCATTGAAGTCGTTCCTTGCTACTGACTCGTTGGTCTGCCCTCGACGAAGGCATGAGGCCGGTGCGGCAAACGTTGGCGCACTTGAAGATACGGACGGAGTTCAAGCCGATAATTTTAACGTCGATCCAGCAATGTTGCTGACGAGCGTTTTCGGCGTACCGCGTATCCGTTCGGGTTCGACGCGGAAAGGCGAGTGAAAAGTGGTCATGGCATGCAAACTCCAGCGCGAGACGGTCAACCGGCGAGGCGATCGGATAAGATACGGCCCGCCAGTCATTTTCGAACCATGGAGTGTTTTCAGTGATTCAACCGGGCAACGTATTCAAGGACAACCTCGCGCAACTGCCGGGCATCGACGGCATCGAGCGGATCGATCTCGTCGACGGCAAGGGCAGCGTGGTCGCGAGCATCGAGAACAAGCCGGGCAAGCAGGGCTCGGTTGCCGTGTACCACTATTTGCGCAACGCATTCGGCACGCTCGACGCGAAGGCCGCCGAACATGGCCTCGCCGTGTTCGCCGAACATACGGCCGATGCGCGCAACCGTCCGGGCGCGCATCCGAATGTCGACCGGCTGCTGGAAATTGCAGCGGGCGGCGAAGCGCTGCGTATCGACGTCGTCGCAGCCGCCTGAGCGCGTCACAGCACGCCTAGCGCCAGGGCCTTGAGCGTGGCGGCTGCACGCGTCGAGCAGTCCAGCTTGCGGAAGACGCTTTCGACGTGCGTGCGCACCGTGCTCGGACTCAACGACAGATCGCGGGCCACTTCCTTGTTGCTTGCACCGCGTGAAATACCGCGCAGCACGTCGACTTCACGCGCCGAAAGTCGCGCCGTCTGCGCGCGCGGATTCACCACGCGCCGCTGCGCCACGCGCTCGTCGATCAAGGCAGTGACGACATCGGCGTCGAAACGGCCGCGCGCGGCCTCTTCGTGCAACAGCTTCGCCGCTTCGTCGTGCGCGAGCGCCGCGCGCCACGGACGCGCCGCTCGCAACGCGACCCACGCCGCGCTGGCCGCGAGCATGCGCGCTTGCGGCGACAGCGCAGCGCCCGACGCGCCGCGAAAATAACCCGAGCCGTCGAGCCGTTCGTACGCGTATGAACCGAGTTCGGCTGCCTCGGCGAGCGAGCCCGTCTGCCTGCCCGCGCGCGAGGTCCAGTAGGGCACGAGGCGCGCCTTCTCCCAGGCGGCCGGCGACAGCCTGGCGGGCGCGTCCCAGATGGGATTCGGCACGGCCGCGCGGCCCATGCCGTGAACCAGGCCTGCGCAATAAAGCTGGTTTTGCGCGTCCGTATCGAGCGCGAAGCGCGCCGCGCATGCCGCGGCCGTCGCTGCGACGCTGCGCGAATAACCCGTCATCCACGGCAGTTTGAGGTCGATGATGTCCGCGACCAGTTCGACGGGCGTGACGTCGTTCATCTGTTGCGTCAACAGGACGGCGTCGATAGCGGCCGCGTCGGCCTGTGCCAGTTCGTCGAGCCATTGAGGCGCGAGCCGCACGGCAAGCCGCGCGAGCTTGTCCGGATAGCGCGAATCGGCGCGCTGGCCGATCAGCGCGCTCGCGCGTTCGAACCCATATGTGCGCGAAAAAATCTCCAGTTCGCCCGCCAGCGCGACCACGAATACGGTGGCGGGCACCGCGTTGCCGGCCAGCCGGTCCGGCGAGCCCGTGCCGTCCCACGATTCGAACACATGCCGCAGCGTGGCTTGCGTGTCCTGGCCGAGACCGAGCATGCGTGCCGCTTCGCCCGACACTTCGCAGTGAATGCGCGCGAGCGGCGTCATGATCGCGCCCACATCGCCTTGCAATTCCATCGCGCGCGCCCAGTCCGGCTTGAGTTCGAGCATCGCTCCACGGCTCGCGACGTCGTCGCCGAGCGCTTCCGCGAAACCCGACGCGTTCGCCGTGCAGCCGGACCAGCGCAGCAGCGACGCCTCGCACGCGGCGACGACGGCCGCCTCACCGAGTTCCGCGGCCTGCGCGAGCCGCACGGCGAGCCATGCGGTGCGGATCGAGTGATCGGTTGGCTGGCCCATGCTCAGATCGCCGATGAAGGCGAGCGCCTTCACGGCATCGAAGACGCGAACAACGGGTCCGCCGGATGAGCCTGACGAGGTCTGCATAAAGGTGCGGCGCGAGTCTTTGAGCGAGCCCCACTATACCGCGCGAGGTCTCGCGCGAAATCGGTCATTTGACCGATACCCGCGTTCATGGGCGTCTGCGAAGCTTCCGTAGTCCTTCGTCGCGAATCACGACGGGATGTATCAGCGTCAGCGCGGAAAAATCTCCGCGATCCAGTCGACGAAGGCTTTCACGGCCGCGCTCGCATGCGTGCGGTTCGGATACAGGATCGCGACGGGCACGGGCGCGCTTCTCGATTCCCGCAACACTTCCTTCAGCCGCCCCGATTCCAGATAAGGCTTCGCGACGAACTCCGATAGCTGGATGATCCCGAGCCCTTCGATCCCGCATTGCAGATACGCTTCCGTTTCGTTGACGGCGAAGCGGCTTTGCATGGTCAGCGTGACGGGTTCGCCGTTCACGTCGAAGCGCCAGTCGAGAGGACGGCCCGTCGCGTTCGAGATGTAGTTGATCGCATCGTGCGCCGCGAGGTCGTCGACGGAGGCAGGCTCACCGCGCTCGCGCAGATAGCGCGGCGACGCGCAGGTGAGCCATGTCAGCGTGCCGAGTTGCCGCGCGATCAGCGTCGAGTCCGCGAGTTCGCCCGTGCGGATCGCGCAGTCGATGCCGTCGAAAATCAGATCGGCGGGCCGGTCGCTCAGTCCCAGCACGAGTTCGATGTCGGGATAGCGCAGGGCGAAGTCACGCAGATTCGGCAGCACGACTGCCCGGCCGATCACGCCCGGCATATCGGCGCGCACCTTGCCGCGCGGCGCGACCGTGTCGTCCCGAAGCCCGCTTTCCGCACGCTCGATGTCGGCCAGGATGGTCCGGCACGACGCGTAATAGCGCTCGCCCGCTTCCGTGAGACTCAGGTTGCGCGTGCTTCGGCGCAACAGCACCGTGCCCAGGTGCTGCTCCAGATTCTTGATCGTCGTGGTGACGGACGAGCGCGGCATCGACAGCGTCTCGGCCGCCTTGCTGAAGCTGCGTGCGTCGACGACGCGCACGAAAGTGCTGATCGCTTGAAGTTTGTCCATGAAAAGTGGCGAGCGTGCGAAGTAGCGGTAACGCCGCACCCGGCGTTCGAACGCGAGCATACATCGCGTGAGACTTCGCGGCATCGGACGCGACTCGAGTGCCGCGCGTTCGGCGCGCACGCGTTGTAAATTCAGGCGTGGCGAACAATGACGCGCGCGTCCCACCCTAGACTTCGATCCCGATTCCTTCGACGACCGAAGGCCATTCACCGCATCGTTTTCGATGCCATGAAAAGGGTAACGTGTGATGACGCAACAACGTATTCTCATTCTGGGCGCGGGCGAACTGGGCATGTCCGTGCTGCGCAATCTCGCCCGACGGGCAGGGTCTTCGGCACTGAGCATCAGCGTGCTGCTTCGCCCGTCTACGATCCAATCCACCGAACCCTTTAAACAACGCGACATCGACGAGTTGCGCACGCTCGGCATCGAGCCCGTTCCCGGCGATCTCGCGGCGGATTCCGTCGACACGCTTGCCGCGCTTTTCCAGCGGTTCGATACTGTCGTGTCGTGCACGGGGTTCGTCGGCGGCAAGGGCGTGCAACTGAAGATCGCGCGCGCCGCGTTGGATGCGGGCGTGCCGCGCTTCTTTCCGTGGCAGTTCGGCGTCGACTATGACGTGATCGGCCGGGGCAGCGCGCAGGATCTGTTCGACGAACAACTCGATGTGCGCGACCTGTTGCGAGCGCAAACGCGCACGGATTGGGTCATCGTGTCGACGGGCATGTTCACGAGCTTCCTGTTCGAGCCGTCGTTTGGCGTGGTGGATGTCGAGCGCGGCATCGTGCGCGCGCTGGGTAGCTGGGACAATGCCGTCACGGTGACGACGGCGGAAGATATCGGCGTGTTGACGACGGAGATTCTTCTGGCTGAGCCGCGCATCAGTCGTCGCGTCGTGCATGTTGCGGGCGAGACGATCGGCTATCGCGAACTCGCCGACAAGCTGGACGCGTTCACGGGGCGCAAGTTCGAGCGTGTGGAATGGACCGTGCCGAATTTAAAGCAGGAACTGACGCTCGATCCAGACAACGGCCTGAAGAAGTATCGCGTGGTGTTCGCGGAAGGCAAGGGCGTGGCGTGGGATGCGCAGCAGACCTTCAACGCGCAGCGCGGTATTGCCGTCGAGAATGTCGGGCAGTGGATGCGGCGCAATCTGAACGTGAGTGAAACCGCGCTGGCGGAGTGACGCCAGGCTGCAGCGGCCGATCAGACTACAGATCGACCGCTGCCGTGACCACTCAACGCTTCATGTTGCGCATCGCTACCGCAATCACGACCGCGCCGCTCACCAATACAGCAGCAGCCAGATACGAACCCGCGCTGATATCGTGCGTGGCCGCCGTCAACGCGCCGATGGCCGTGGGCGCGCTCAGACTGCCGAGTTGCCCGATGCTCGAAATCAGCGCAATCGAACCCGCCGATGCCGTACCCGACAAAAACGTCGCGGGTATCGTCCAGAAGATGGCTGTGCACGACAGATAACCGATCGCGACGAGCGCCAGCCCGGCAATCGCCGGCGCAAACGATGCGTGGGCCGTACCGAGCAGAACCGCGCCCGCAGCCGACACCAGCGCGCAGCCCGCGAAATGCAGCCGCCGCTCTTTGCTCGCATCCGAGTGGCGGCTCGCGAGCACCATGCCGATCGCGCCAATCAGATACGGAATCGCCGACACCAGCCCGATATGCCACGGGTTCGCGACGCCCGCCTGCCGGATCACCGACGGCGCCCAGAAGTTCAGCACGCTGCCCGCCCACGTGATCGTGAAGTAGCCGAACGCGCACACATACACACGCCAGTTCTTCAATGCCGCGCCGAAGTGATCGATGCGATGCTCGTTCCCATGGCCGCCGCCTTGCAGTTCGCGGGCGACCAGCGCCTTTTCTTCCGGCGTAAGCCACTTCGCCGTGGCGGCGGAATCGGGCAGATACCAGAGCGCGACCAGACCGACCAGCACGGGCGGAATCCCTTCGAGCAGAAACAGCCATTGCCATGCGTGCAGCGCGTGCCAGCCATCGGCGTTGCTGAGAATCCACCCCGACACCGGGCCACCCGTGATGCCCGCGACGGCGATGCCAAGCACGAACGCGGACAGCACCTTCGCGCGATGACGATCCGGAAACCACGACGTGAGGTAGTACACGATGCCGGGAAAGAAGCCCGCTTCGGCGATGCCGAGCGCAATCCGCGCGATATAGAACTGCGTCGGATTGCGCACGAACATCATCGACACCGACACGAGACCCCACAGCACCATGATGCGCGCGATCGTCCGACGCGGGCCGATGCGGCGCAACAGCAGATTGCTCGGCACCTCGAACAGCACGTAGCCGATGTAGAACACACCGACGCCCAGCCCATACGACGCTTCCGTCAAGCCGAGGTCCGCGCGGAATTGCAGATGCGCAAAGCTGATATTGACGCGGTCGATGTAGTTGAGCACATAGCAGAGAAACAGAAACGGAATCAGCCGTCGCGCGATGCGCCCGAACAGCTTCTCCGTATCCACCTGCACGCTGTCGCTCTTCATCGATTCGGACGGCGGGCCGTCGAGGCCGCTGCGTGTCAGCGCACCGTTGGTCGTTTCCATTACGAGGTCTCCAATATAGTCGTCATTTGATATGTCGGCCTTGCTGCCTACGCCGCTTCGCTCTGCTTCAATGCCGTACGCAACGGTCCCAGCAATTCGGCGTTGTGCTCGCCGAGCGTCGGCGGCGCGACGACGTCGGTCGTGCGCTCGCCGTCGAACGAAACGGGCGGCCGCACCGTGCGAAAACGCCCCATCTGCGGATGCGATGTCTCGACCAGCAATTCGAGGTGCTTGGCCTGCGGATCGTCGAGCGCTTCGCTGGCGTCGTACATCGGCGCGTGCGGCACATCGTTCGCTTCGAGCCGCGCGCACCAGTCGGCGCGATTGCGCTGCGCGAATGCGGCGCCGAGCAGATCGATCAACGCTTCCTGATTCGCGATGCGTCCTGCGCGATCGGCAAAACGCGGGTCTTGCAGCAAGCCCGGCTGTTCGATGGCGTCCGCGAGGCCCAGCCAGAATTTTTCCGGCGACGACATATGCAGCGCGAGCCATTTGCCGTCCGCGCACTTCATCACATACGACTGCGACACGCTCGGACGGCTGTATGGACCCATCAGTTCATCGGCCGAATAGTAGTGGGTGAACGCGTCGAGATTGAAATGGCTCATCGCTTCGAGCATCGACACTTCGACCTTGCGTCCGACGCCCGTCCGGTGGCGTTCGTGCAGCGCGCCGAGAATGCCATACGCCGCGTAGAATCCCGTCAGCGAATCGGCGATAGCGGGGCCGACCACGCGCGGATTCTCGGGATTGGTCAGCAGGCCGAGAAAGCCGCTCGCCGCCTGCGCGACGGTATCGTACGCGGGCCGTGTCGCAGCCGGTCCGGTCTGGCCGAAGCCGCTGATTGCGCAGTAGATCAGACGCGGATTGATCTCGCGCAAACGCTCGTAGCCCGCGTTCATGCGATCCGCCGCGCCCGGCCGGAAGTTCTGGATATATACGTCGGCGTCGCGGATCAGCACGTCGAACAGGGCGAGATCGTCGGCGTCTTTCGTGTTCAGCGTGACACTGCGCTTGTTGCGGTTGTAGGTCTGATAGTGCGGACTATAGAGGCCGCCCTTGAACGCGCGGAACGGATCGCCCGTGCCCGGCTGCTCGATCTTGACGACGTCCGCGCCCAGATCGCCGAGCAGCATGCCGGCCGCCGGCCCCGTGATAAAGGTGCCTTGTTCGAGCACCCGGACGCCTTCGAGAACTTTGGTCATGCAACAACTCCAGAGATGCGTTGCGAAACGAGATGAGCGGGACGATCAGATGCCGGGCTGGAAGCCTTCGGGCGCTTCACCGTCGTACACCACTTCGCGCGTGGCCTGATACGACAGCGCAAAGCCGATCGAATGGGCCAGTTCTTCCGTCAGATGACCGATCAGGCCGGCTGTGCGCGCGAGAATCGGCACGCCTTTGAGCGCGGCAAGCGGAAAACCGACGCCCAGCAGCACGGCAGGAATCGCCGCCGACACGTTGAGCATCAGCGCCTTGCCGAACACGTCCGGCAACACGGATTCGATCGCTTCCGCGATGCGCACGTAGGTCATGTCCGCGCCGCTGCGTTCGGCGACGGCGAACAGCGCGTCGACGCGTGGGTCGCGTTCTTTATGCAGCGGGTGACCGTAGCCCGGCACGGCCCGCTTCTCGGCGCGATAACGCGTGATGACCGTGAACGCCGCCTCGGACAGATCGCCGCCCGTTTGCGCCGCGCATTGCCGCACTTCGTCGAGCAGCTTGCCGCAGGTTTCGGACGCGCCGAGTATCACCGAGCCGCAACCGAGAATCCCGGCGGCCACGGCGCCTTGCAGCGCATCGGGCGCAGCGGCGAGCGTCATGCGGCTTGCCTGCACGCTCGGCACGAGTCCGTGCTCCGCGATCGCGACGAGCGTCGCGTCGAGCACGGCGCTGGCGGCAGGGCTGGGCGTCTGTCCCGTGACGAGCAGGAAGAAATAGTCGGTGAACGAGATCTTGCCGATCAGTTCGTTCGCGAGGTCGCGTCCTCGCACGACGATGGTGTGCGTATTCGACGTCGAGATCGACGTGCGCGGAATGGTCTCTTTGCCGATTTTCATGGGTGCTTCGCGGGTCCGTTGAGCATCGCGTCGAGGTCTCCTCTCGCTGCGATCGTTGATGGCGAGGCCAGTGTAAGGCAGACGATCTATCGATAAAAATGGTATTTTTCGCTGGTTATCTATCGATGCCATCGATCCGAAATGCCCACGGGAACCCCATGGAACTACGACACCTGCGCTACTTCGCGGCGCTTGCCGAGCAACTGAGCTTCACCGTCGCCGCGCAAAAGGTCCACGTCACGCAATCGACGCTGTCGCATCAGATCCGCCAGCTCGAAGAAGAACTCGGCTGCCGGCTGTTCGAGCGCGAAGGCCGGCGCGTGACGATGACGGAAGCGGGCGAACTGTTTCTGGAGCGCGTGCGCAATGCGCTGCGAGAAGTCGACGAAGGCGTGTCGACCGTGCGCTTCGCCGCCGAGGAAATGAGCGGCGTCGTGCGCATCGGCGCGACGCACACGTTCAACCTGCACATCATTCCGCGCTGCGTGTCGCTGTTCCTGGACCGGCATCCTTCCGTACGTGTCGACGTGCTCGAAATGACGGGCGACGGCATCGCGCAGGCGCTGCTGCGCGGCGACCTCGATATCGGCGTGACGTACAAGCCGAACGACGCGCTGCCGCTGCGCTTCGAGCCGCTCTATACCGAAGAGATGATGCTTGCCGTCGGGCTGCGGCATCCGTTTGCGAAGCGGCGCTTCGTGCGCATGTCGGAGCTTCATCTGCAGCGCATGGTGCTGTTGCCGCGCAGCTTTTCCACGCGGGTGCTGCTCGACGAATCGTTCCGGATGGCGAACGCGGCGCCCGTCGTCGTCGCGGAAATGAACGCCATTGCGCCGATGATCGAACTGGTCAGGGCGACTGACATCGCGACGATCGTGTCGACGCATGCGCTGCGGCGTGAGGACGTGAAGATGATCCCGCTCGAAAGCCCGACGCCCGTGCGCTCGCCCGGCTTGCTGTGGCGCAGGGACGAGGCGCGCACGCCCGCGGCGCGCGCGTTTGCGTCGATCGTGCGCAGCGTGAGCGACAGCGAAAGCCGCGACACGCGGCGCGGCACGGCGCGCGCGCCACGCCATTGAAGGGCGCGGGCGTTGGGTACGTCATCCGTAAAATGATCGTTTTGCTCAAATGTGTGATCGGTTTGCGCAATTCAATCAAACGGTCTACACTTCAAACTGATCGATTTGATCGAGTGATGACTGTTTCAATCAAAAACGCGGACAGACGCGGCGCCCAATAAAGCCAGGAGACTCGCATGGTTCAGATTCCCATCAAACGCTCGATCGAGCGCATCCCCGGCGGCATGATGATCGTGCCGCTGCTCATCGGCTCGCTGGTGGCGACGTTCCTGCCGGGCATGCCGAAGTTCTTCGGTTCGTTCACGAATGCGCTGTTCACGGGCGCGCTGCCCATCCTCGCCGTGTTCTACGTCTGCATGGGCGCGAGCATCGACGTGAAGGCCACGCCGTATCTGATGAAGAAGGGCGGCGCGCTGCTCGTGACGAAGGTCGGCGCGGCGGTGATCGTCGGCGTGATTCTCGGGCATGTGCTCGGTGAGCATCCCGTGTCGTCGGGTCTGTTTGCGGGCATCTCCACGCTCGCCGTGGTCGCGGCGATGAACGACACCAACGGCGGTCTCTACATGGCGCTGATGGGCCAGTATGGCCGCTCGGAAGACGTCGGCGCGTACACGCTGATGTCGCTCGAATCAGGGCCGTTCCTGACCATGGTGACGCTCGGCGTCGCGGGTCTGTCGGCGTTTCCGTGGCAGACGCTGGTCGGCAGCATCCTGCCGCTTGCGCTCGGCATGCTGCTCGGCAATCTGGACCGTGAAATGCGCGACTTTCTCGCCAAGGCGGTGCCCGTGATGATTCCGTTCTTCGCGCTGGCGCTCGGCGCGGGCCTCGATCTGCACAAGGTCTGGCAGGCCGGGTTGCTCGGCATCGGCCTCGGCATCGCGGTGGTGATCGTGACGGGCATTCCGCTGTACTTCGCCGATCGCCTGACGGGCGGCACGGGCGTGGCAGGCGTGGCGGCAGCCAATACGGCGGGTAACGCGGCGGCTGTCCCCGCGCTCGTGGCGGCGGCGAACCCGGTGTACAACGAAGCGGCGCAGAGCGCGACGCTGCTGGTCGCCGCATGCGTGGTGGTCACGGCGATCCTCTCGCCGATCCTGACCGCGCAGGTAGCGAAGCGCTATCAGCAGCGCCAGGAAGGCGCGCGCACGAAGAATCGCGAAGGACTGGCACGATGAAGATTCTGATTCTCGCGGACGACCTGTCGGGCGCCGCGGACTGCGCGATCGGCTTCGCGAGCGCGGGCCATCGCACGGTCGTCACGCTGGAAGCGACGCGTACGGCCGCGCATGACGGCGCGGACACGATCGCCGTCGATACCGACACGCGCCGTCTCACGCCTCACGACGCAGCGGCACGCACGTCGGCGGCGTACGCGGAGATGAGCGCGCGCGACCAGCGGCTGTACAAGAAAATCGATTCGACGCTGCGCGGCAACTGGGCAGCGGAAGTGGCGGGCCTGCAGGCGCTCGCCGGCATGGCGATCGTCGCGCCCGCCTTCCCGGCGACAGGCCGCACCGTGCGCGGCGGCCGTGTGTTCGTGCATGGCGAGCCGCTCGAACAGACGGCGACCTGGAAGCTGGAGCATGCGGGTCTTCCCGCCGGCATCGCGGCGCAACTCGAAGCAGCGGGTCTGACCACGGACCGGCTCGATGCCGACACGCTCGCCGACGAACCCGAAACGCTGGCCGTGTGCATCGGCGCGATGGCGGCGAACGGCGTGCAGGCGCTGATCGTCGATACGCAAAGCGAGAAAGCCTTGCGCGCGCTGGCCCGCGCAACGCTGCAAAGCGACGCGGCGTTCTTCTGGGTCGGATCGGGCGGGCTCGCGCGCGAGATCGCGGCGCTGAATCCGCGCGGCGACGCTGAAGCACGCAAGTCCCGCGGTGACACCTATCCGGGCGGGCCGATCCTGATTCTGGTCGGCAGCCTGTCGGCCGTCAGCGAGCGTCAATGCGCGATGCTGCGCGAGCGCGGCGGCGTCGAAGAACTGATCGTGCCGCCCGTCGTGCTGCGCGAAGGCGAGCGCCATCGCGACTGGCGCGCGCTGCAGGAACAGATTGGCGTGTCGTTGAAGGCGGGTGTCGATCTGTTGCTGCGCATCGGCCGCGACGATGCGTTCGATCCCGCCGAAGGCGCGCAACTGTCGGCGGCGCTCGCCGCGCTGGTCGAGCCGCACTTCACGAAGACGGGCGGCCTGATCGCGACGGGCGGCGAGACCGCGCGCGCGATGCTGGCAGCCGCGCGCATCGGCAATCTGCAATTGCTGGCCGAAGTCGAAGCGGGTGTCGCGGTCGCAAGGCCGCTCGACGCCACCCGCGCGCATTGCCCCGGCGTCGTGACGAAGGCGGGCGCATTCGGCACCGATCACGCGCTGTACGCCGCATGGCTGACCCTGCGCAATGAAACCGAGCGCGACGTCGTGCATCACTGACGTCCGCGAATGAACAGAACAGCAAGTACCCACGAGATCACATCATGAGCAACTACCTTCCCGTAATCGGCATCACGATGGGCGATGCAGCAGGCGTCGGCGCAGAAGTCGTCGTCAAGAGCCTCGCGCATGCGTCGGTCTACGCGCAATGCCGTCCGCTCGTGATCGGCGACGCGAAGCGCCTCGAGCGCGCGAACCAGATCGTCGGCGGGACGATGAAGATTCGCCGCATCGAGGACGCAACCGATGCGCGTTACGAGCAGGGCACGATCGACTGCATCGACCTCGGCCTGATTCCCGACGACCTGCCGTTCGGCGAGTTGTCGGCACTGGCGGGCGATGCCGCGTATCAGTACATCAAGCGCGCCGTCGAACTCGCGCAGGCGGGCAAGATCGATGCGATCTGCACGGCGCCGCTGAACAAGGAAGCGCTGCATGCGGGCGGCCACAAGTATCCGGGCCACACGGAAATGCTCGCGCATCTGACGGGCGTCGACGAAGTGTCGATGATGCTCGTCGCGCCGCAACTGCGCGTGATTCACGTGACGACGCACATCGGCATCATCGACGCGATCCGCAAGATCGAGCCGGGCCTCGTGCAACGGACCATCGAACGCGGCAACGCGACGCTCGTCAAGGCAGGCATCGAGCATCCGCGCATCGGCGTGTGCGGGATCAATCCGCACGCGGGCGAAAACGGCCTGTTCGGCTACGGCGAAGAAGAAGAGAAGATCATTCCCGCCGTGAAGCTGCTGCAGGAACGCGGCCTCGACGTCACGGGCCCGCTGCCCGCCGACACGCTGTTCTTCCGCGCCGGCCGCGGCGACTTCGATCTGGTGGTGGCGATGTATCACGATCAGGGTCACGGCCCGGTCAAGGTGCTCGGCCTCGAAGCGGGCGTCAACGTGACAGTGGGCCTGGAAGTGATCCGCACGTCGGTCGATCACGGCACCGCGTTCGATATCGCGGGCAAGGGCGTGGTCGACGAAGGCAGCATGCTCGAAGCGCTGCGTCAGGGCGCGGAACTGGCGACGCGCCGCTGAGCGCGAACGGCGGTGAATGGGCGCAGGGGGCTGGTGTAAGATCGAGCCCCATTCCCGGACTCACGCAGACGTGAAAAAAACGACCGACCGTCATCAGGCGATTCTCGATCTCGTGCGCACGCGCGACGCCAATGTCGAGGCGCTGTGCGCCGCGCTGGGCGTATCGGAAGCGACGATCCGCCGCGACCTGACTGCGCTCGCCAAGCAGAAGCGCCTCGTGCGCACCTATGGCGGCGCGACCGCGCTGGTCGGCGTGCACGAGCCGGAAGCGTCGCTCGAAGAACGCAAGTCGGCGCAGCGCGAGCAAAAGGAAGCCATCGCGCAGGCGGCCGCCTCGCACGTGCGCGACGGCGACACGGTGTTGCTCGACGGCGGCACGACCTGCGCGCAGCTCGCGTGGCATCTGTCGACGCGCGAAGACCTGCATGTGGTCACCAACAATCTGCTCGCGGTCACGGCGCTCGCCAACGCGCCCGGCGTGCGGCTCACGCTGATCGGCGGCGAGCTGCGCGGCTCCAGCATGAGCACGCTCGGGCCGCTCGCGGAACTCATCCTCAGCCGTCTGACCGTCGACCGCGCGTTTCTCGGCGCGGACGGCGTGGTGGCCGGGTTCGGCCTGTGCGAAGCGTCGGCGCAGCAGGCGTATCTGAAGGAGTGCATCGTGTCGCGCGCCGCCGAAATCATCGTGCTCGCCGATGCCGACAAGCTGGGCCGCGCGCGCCAGCAACACTGGACGCCGCTGCAACGCGACTGGCGGCTCATCACCTCGGCACTCGCCGACGAGGCGCTGCTCGCGCCGTTTCGCGCACTCGATGAAGTGATCGTCGAACTGGCCTGAAAGGCCCGGTTTCGCGGTCTCGCGGTCCGTTCCGTTCGGACTGACGCGTTCGATCAAGGTCCCGAACAGACTGTCGGGGCACTATCATGAACTCAGCAACATGACGCCGCCGCCGTCTGCGCGGGTCTTCGTTTTCCTGATAGCCATGAACACCATCCGCAATCGCTGCCTCAGGCTGTGCTGGGTGTTATGCGCGATGCTTGCGTTGGCATCGGTCGATGCCGCCGCGCAGGCGCAATCCCGTTTGCATAAACCTGCAAGCCTCACCGTGGGCGTTCCTGAAGGCGGCTGGCCGCCGCTTCTGATCGTCGACAACGGTCAACTGTCCGGCGCGGCGTTCGATATCCTCAAATCGGTGCTCGACCCCTCCGCGCAACTGCGGGTCCGGGTGTTTCCCGACTACGCGTCGTTGAGCGCTGCAGCCTGCGCCGGCTCCGTCGACATCGTGCTCGCCGTGCAGAAGCCGATCGAGGCGAGGCGCTGCCTGATCCTGTCCGAGCCCTACTACGACGCCGATTTCGTCGTGATCGGGCGAGCCTCGGATGCCGCCCGCGACGGCGAGCCGCCGCGCCTCGCCGGCAGGCGCATTGCTGCGGAGGCGGGCTCGTACATCGAGCAGGTATCGCACGAGCGCTACCCCGACTCGGTATTCGTGCGGGCACACGGTCCACAGGAGGGCTTGCGCGAGGTGCTGCGCAAGGAGGCAGATGTCTACATCACGTTGCTGCCCGTCGCCGACTACATGCTGTCGCAGCCGGAGTTCGCCGGGCTGGCGGAACTGAACCGCTATCGCGAAACGGAAAGCGGCGTCCGCTTCGGCTTTCCACGCGCGCAACAGGCATTGCGCGACAGTGTCGACGCAAGGCTGAACACGCTGCCCGAGTATGCCCGGCAGCGCATCCTGAGCAACTGGATGACGACCGGGCCGATTCAACAGGAGTCGTCCGCGCCGTTTCATCTGAGCGACGAGGAGCGCGCATGGCTGCGCTCGCTGCCGCCGTTGCGCGTGGGCGTGGACAGCGGGCTGCCGCCGTACAGCTATGTCGACGACAGCGGGCAGACGCATGGCATGGCGCAGGACTATCTGCGCTATCTGGCAAACCGGCTGGGGATCAGTTTCGTACGCCAGCCCGAGCCGGGCTTCGCCGCCACCGTGGATGCGCTGCAGGCGGGAACGCTCGATCTGGTCGCCGTCGCGATTCTTCATGATCCCGCGTTGCGTGGCACGCCGGTGTCGCGCCCCTACGCGACGTTCCCGGTGGTTGCCGTCGGCCGTAACGATGCCCCTGCGCTTGGCCAGTTACGCGATCTGAACGGCAAGCGCGTCGCCGTCACCGACGGCGGCGGCCTGCGCTGGCTGGTGACGGGTGCATCGCCGCAGGCAAGCATCGTCGTCGTGCCGGATGTCGGGGCGGGCATGAACGCGGTCGTCGAAGGCAAGGCCGATGCCTACGTGGACGATCTGGCCACGGTGCATTACATGCTGCAGCGCATAGATGGCGACAATCTGCGCATCATCGGCTCCGCAGGCCGTTCTCTGCAGACGGGCTTTGCCGTTTCGCCGAAGCTGGCTGTGAGGCTCATGCCGCTCATCGACCGGGCGCTGGCGGCGTTGTCGGACACCGAGCGGCTTTCGATCCAGAACCGCTACTTCGGCGCGAACTACGTGCTCGGTCCGTCGTGGAAAGACATCGCGCTGAGGTTGGCACCCGTGGCGCTCGCGCTGCTGGCCGTGATCGCGGTGCTATGGCGCTCGCAGCGAGCGCTGCGCAAGGAGGCACGGGAACGCCGCGAAGCCGAGTTGCGGCTGGTCGACGTGACCAGTCAGTTGCCCGCCACAGCGTTTCAGTATCGACAGGCCAGGGGCGGCGACTCCCAGGTGATCTGGCTGAGCGGCAATACCGTCGAGATGTTCGGCAAGACCAGCGCCGAGCTGCAGGCCAGCCCGGGCTCGGTGATCGCCGCCGTTCATCCCGACGATCGCGCCTCGCTGCTGGCCGAGGCGTACAACGCCGTTCAGACGCTGGCGCCCGTGAGCCGCGAACTCCGCGTGCAGCGCCGCGGCGCCTTCAGGTGGACCTGGCTGCACGCCGTGCCGCAGCGGGACGAGCACGGCAATCTCGTCTGGACGGGCTACTGGAGCGACGCCGAAGAGCAGCATCAGCATGCCGTGGCGCTTGCCGAGGCGCGCGATGCGGCGCAGCAGGCGTCGCGCGCGAAGAGCGAGTTTCTCGCGGCGATGAGCCATGAAATACGCACGCCGATGAGCGCGGTGCTGGGCCTGATCGAACTGCTCGCGCACAGCAATCTGCGCCCCGACCAGGCGGTCAAGGTGAAACTGATCTCGCAGGCCGCCGAATCGCTGCTGCAGATCCTCAACGACATTCTGGACTACTCGAAGATCGAGGCCGGCAAGATCGCGCTGGAGCGGGCACCCGTCGATATCCGCGATCTGTGCACGAGCACGTTCGCGCTGTTTTTCTGGCGCGCGCAGGAGAAGCGCCTGAAGCTGGCGTTGTGCATCGACGCGGCGATCGCGCCCGTGGTGTGGAGCGACGGCGTGCGGCTGCGGCAGATCCTCTTCAACCTGCTCAGCAACGCGATCAAGTTCACCTCGGAGGGCAGCATCCGGCTCGACGTCGAACTCGCGGACGAGTCTGACGAAGGCAACGAAGGCGACGGCAAGCAAACCATTGTCTGGCGCGTGAGCGACACGGGAATCGGCATCAGCGCGGATCAGCGGGCGCGGCTCTTTCAGCCGTTCGTGCAGGCCGAAGCCTCGACGACGCGGCGGTTTGGCGGCACGGGGCTGGGATTGACCATCTCGCGGCGCCTCGTCGCGATGCTGGGCGGCACCATCGACATGCAAGGCGAAGTCGGGCGCGGCACGCAGGTGGAGTTCCGCGTGCCGCTGGACGTGAACCAGCGCGAGTTTCAGAGCTATCCGCTGGCCGGCATCACCGTTGGTGTTCGGGTCCGCGACCCCTTGGTGCTGCACAGCCTGACGCAAGTGTTGCGCACCTTCGGCGGCACGGTGGCGATGGTCGATCCCAACACGCCGCTTACCCCGGACGTGTTGCCTGCGGAGTGCCGGCTGATCATCGACGACCAGTTGACCGCGCAGAGTCCGTCGACGACGGAGTTACCTGCGCAAGCGCCCAAGGCCGCCGTTCGAGCGAAGGTAGGAAGCGTCCCCGTCGTTCCCACGACCGCGACCACGAAATCCAGCGGGTATGACTGCATCGGGGACGTCTGCTATCTGTGCGTTTATCCCGTCACGTTCGGGGGCGTGGCGGCCGTGTGCAACGACGCCCTGCACGGCAACGCCGAACTGGGGCTGGAGTCCGCGGCATCAGCGCTCACACCCGTTGCGCCGCGCAGCCGCGCCGATGCCCTGCGCGATCACGCGCTGATCCTGATCGCCGAAGACAATGGGATCAACCGGCATCTGCTGCGGCAGCAACTGGAATTGCTCGGCTGCACGTGCGACACCGTCGAAGACGGCGTGCAGGCGTTGAAGGCGATGGCGTCGGCGGACTATGCGCTGCTGATCACCGACTGTCACATGCCCGAGATGGACGGCTACACACTGGCCACTCGCGTGCGCGAGCGGACGGACGACGCACGCCGCATGCCGATCATCGGACTGACGGCGAGCGTGGGACGGGAAGAGCGCGACGAGTGTCTTGCCGCGGGCATGAACGAATGCCTGTACAAGCCGGCCAAGCTCAGCGATCTGCTCGCGTGCATCAGCCAGTTCGGGCCGCAGTGCTTGCACGGTCAACACGCGCCCGCGCAGCATGTAGACGCTGCGCGCGCCGCGCCGCACGCGCCCGTTTCCGCAGCCGCGAAGGAAGATCACGCGCTGCCCGATCTCGACTGGGACGCGATCAATCAGAATTTCGGCAGCACCGGGCGCGACGAGAAGCTGATCGAAATCATCGTCCAGACCATGACGACCGATGCCGACGAACTCGAAGGCATGCTCGACGAGGCCGAGCCGGCCGTGTTGCGGCAGTGGATTCATCGCGTCGACGGCGCGGCTTCCGTGCTCAGGTACGAGCCGTTGAAGCAGGCGCTGCAGACGTTCCGCGCGAGCGTGCTGACGGGCGACCGGGCGCTCTACGTCGCGTCGGGCGAACAGATGCTGCACAGGCTGCGGCAGATCACCGATCACGTCGCGCGCCAGGTGTAGCGGCAACGGCAGCCCGCTGCGCGTTTCGATCACGTTGTCATGCGCGGCGCACTATCCTTCGACATAGGGCAGCCGCATTTGCTGCCGTCATCTGAAACGAGGGGGCGGACATGCGCGTACGCAAGGGGTTCATCGGCTGTATCGGCGACACGCCGCTCATCCGGCTCGCGGCGCTCAGCGCCGAAACCGGCTGCGAGATACTCGGCAAAGCGGAGTTCATGAATCCGGGCGGCTCGGTGAAAGACCGCGCCGCGCTCTATATCATCCAGGACGCCGAACGGCGCGGCGCACTCAAGCCGGGCGGAACGGTGGTCGAAGGCACGGCGGGCAATACGGGGATCGGACTCGCGCATATCTGCGCGGCGCGCGGTTACCGCTGCGTGATCGTGATTCCCGACACGCAGTCGCCGGCGAAAATGGAACTGCTGCGCGTGCTTGGCGCGGAGGTGCGGCCCGTGCCCGCCGCGCCATACAAGGACCCGAACAACTACCAGAAGATCGCGGGCCGTCTTGCGCAGGAGCTCGACAACGCAATCTGGGCCAATCAGTTCGACAACGTCGTCAACCGGCAGGCGCACTACGAGACCACCGGCCCTGAAATCTGGCGCGACACGGCGGGCACGGTCGACGCGTTCGTCTGCGCGACGGGCACGGGCGGCACCCTCGCGGGCGTCAGCCGCTTCCTGAAGGAAAAGAACCCGAACGTGCGGATCGCGCTCGCCGATCCGCATGGCAGCGGCCTGTACAGCTACGTCAAAACGGGCGAGATCAAGGTCGAAGGCAACTCGATCACCGAGGGCATCGGCTCCAGCCGGGTGACGGCCAACCTCGAAGGCACGGCGATCGACGACGCCTTCAGCATCGACGATCAGACCTGCGTGTCGATGGTGTATCGCCTGCTGCGCGAGGAGGGACTGTACGTGGGCGGATCGACGGGCATCAACGTGGCCGCGGCCGTCGCGCTCGCGCGGGAGATGGGGCCGGGCCATACGATCGTCACGCCGTTGTGCGATCGCGGTGAACTGTATCGCGCGCGCCTGTTCAATCCGGAATGGCTCAAGGACAAGGGGCTGGTGGCGGCGTGAGAGCCGCCGTGCGGGCCGCTCTTGATCGGACGCGTTGCCGGATCATTTCTCGAAGCGATTGCCCGCGTCGCGCAGACGCCGCATGCCGCTGTCGAGGTGCGCTCGCGCGCTTTCCTTGTCGCCCAGCCGCATCTGCTCGTACGCGCGCTGCGCAATGTCGTGCGGCACGGGCTTGAGCGGCCGGTTGGCCTGCATCGCCTTGAGTTGCACTTCGGCGGCGCGCTCCAGGTAATACAGATCGTCCCAGGCTTCGGCGATGCTCGCGCCCGCCACCATCACGCCGTGGTTCTTCAGGAACAGGATGTCCGCGTCGCCCATGGCTTCCGCGATGCGGTCGCCTTCGGATGTATCGAGCGCGAGGCCGTTGTAGTGCTCGTCGACGGCCGTGCGTCCGTAGAACTTCAACGCCGTTTGCCCGAGCCACAACAGCGGCGGTCCTTCGATGAGGCACAGCGCGGTCGCGTTCGGCATATGCGTGTGAAACGCGGCCTTCACGCGCGGCATGGCCCGATGCAACTGCGCGTGAATGTAGAACGCGGTCGCTTCCGGGCTGCCGTCGCCCTCGATCACGTTGCCGTCGAAATCGCAGATCAGCAGGCGCGACGCAGTGACTTCCGAAAACGCATAGCCATACGGATTGACGAAGAACAGATCGTCATGTCCCGGCACGACGGCCGAGAAATGATTGCACACGCCTTCTTCAAGGCCATGCTGCGCGGCAAGCTGAAAACACGCGGCCAGTTCGATGCGGGCCGTGTGCACCGCGTCGGAATCGAGCGCGGCGCGGCGCGAGACAGCGGAGGTATTGACGTTGAGCGTATGTGCCATTGCAGGTCCTTTGCGCGTTTTACCAGCCAAGCGACGCGAACAGCGGCGGCACCTGGTCGAGCGTCGCGAGCGTGGCGTCGGGCGTGTAGTCGGGCAGCCGCTGGCGGCCCGTGCCACGGTCGATCCACACGCAGCGAAAGCCGATATCGCGCGCCGCCGCGTGATCCAGATGCGGGCTCGCGCAGATATGCACGACCTCGTCGCGCGTGACGCCTAGCTGTTCGTGAGCATAGTCGAAAAGCCGCCGGTTGGGTTTGTACGCGCCTGCCTGCTGCGCGGTGATCACGCGGTCGATATAGCCGCCCAGTTGCGCGACATTGCCGGCGATCACGTCGTCGTCGGTATTCGACACAATGCACAGCCGGTAGCCCGCTTCCTTCAGCGCGCGCAGCGTGCCCGTCACTTCAGGGAAGGGCGGCATCGCGGAGATGCGGCTGGTCAGCATGAGGATGTCGTTGTCGTCGGCGCGCAGATTGAATTCCTCCAGCGCGATGCGCAGCGCCTTGCCCGCGACTTCACGGAACGAACGGTGCGGCGGCGTCTGTTCGAGCGCGTGCTCGTGCCCGTCGTAGACCGCGATGAACTCGCGCGGATCGATGGCGGCGGCGTGCTTGCCGGCGAGGATCGCCGTGACGGCGTCCAGCAGCCCTTCGTCCCATTGAATCAGCGTGCCGTAGCAGTCGAAGGTCAGCCACGACGGGCGCGGTGTGTTGTCGAGTGACATGTGAGGCTCCTTTCGGGTGGCGTCGATATGGAACACAGACTATGCCTCGCGCCGCATATTGGGAAATTAAATTAAAATGGCATGCTCAGTGGAAACGTAAATATGAGGCCTTCGCCATGCTCGATCTCGAACTTCTGAAGACGCTGGTGTGCGTCGTCGACGAAGGCAGCTTCACACGGGCCGGCGACCGTGTGCACCGCACGCAGTCGACGGTCAGCCAGCAGGTGCGGCGCCTCGAAGAACTGGTCGGCCGTACGCTGCTGATGCGCGACCGCACGGGCAACCAGGTGACGGCGACAGAGCACGGCGAACTGCTGACGCAATATGCACGCCGCCTGATCGCGCTGTCGCAGGAGGCACAGGACGCGCTCGCGAGCGACGTCTGGCGCACGCCGATCCGCATCGGCGTGCCGGAAGACTTCGACGCCAGGCGCATGGCGTCGATCCTGTCGGGCTTCGTCAAGGCGCGGCCCGAGGCGCGGCTCGAAACGGTCGCGGGCATGAGCGCCGATCTGTACCGCAAGCTGTCGGGCGGGGAAATCGAGATTGCGCTCGTCAAACGCGAGCCGGGCAGCGGACCGAGTCTCGCGTCGTGGCCCGAATCGCTGGTGTGGGTGCGCGGGCGCATGATCGAAGTGCCACCCGAAGATGGCGAGCCGATTCCGCTGGCGCTGTTTCCGCAAGGCTGCGTGTACCGCAAGCGCGCGATCCGCAGTCTCGATCATACGCAGCGAAGCTGGCGCGTCGCGTTCGGCAGCCACAGCCTGACGGGCATTCAGGCCGCTGTCGCTTCCGGCCTCGGCATCACCGTGCTGCCGACCACGGCCGTGCTGCCCGAGCATAGCGTGTGCTTCGACCTGCCGCGTCTGCCGCCCACTGAACTCGCGCTCATCGGCGCGGGCGGCGCGATGAACGCAGTGCAATCGGCGCTGGTGGATTTCCTGCGCGAGGCGGTGTCGGTCTAGTCGCCGCTGCGCCGCGCGAAGAAACGGTTTTCCGGTCGCGGCAAGCCAAGATGATCGCGCAACGTCGTGCCTTCGTATGCGCGCCGGAAAATGCCGCGCCGTTGCAGTTCTGGCACGACCTTATCGGCGAAATCGTCGAGGCCGCCTGGCAGATACGGAAACATCACATTGAATCCGTCCGAGCCGCGCTCGGTCAGCCATTGTTCCATCTGATCGGCGATCGTCGCGGGCGTGCCGACCATTTCCAGCCCCGAATAGCCGCCGATCCGCTGCGCAAGCTGGCGGATCGTCAACTGGTCCCGGCGCGCCCAATCGACGACGCGTTGCCGCGAACTCTTGCTGGCGTTGCTTTCGGGAATCTCGGGCAGCAGCGAATCCGGGTCGAGTTGCGACACGTCATGGCCGAGCGCGATCGACAGCGACGCGATGCCGCTGTCGTAGTGCACGAAGGTATCGAGTAGCGCGCGCTTTTCGCGTGCTTCATCGACGGTATCGCCGACTACGACGAACGCGCCCGGCAGAATCTTCAGATGATCCGGGTCGCGGCCTGCGCGCTCGACGCGGCTTTTCACATCGGCGTAGAAGCGTTTGCCTTCTTCCAGCGAGGGCGGTGCGGTGAACACGGCGTCGGCCGTTTCGGCGGCGATCTGGCGTCCCGCTTCCGACGATCCCGCCTGCACGACCACGGGCCAGCCCTGGACAGGCCGCGCGATATTCAGCGGCCCGCGCACCGACAGATGCTCACCCTTGTGGCCGAGCACATGCATCCGCCCGGTGTCGACAAACACGCCGCTTTCGACGTCGCGAACAAACGCGTCGTCGGCCCAGCTATCCCACAGGCCCGTGACGACGTCGTAAAACTCGCGTGCGCGATGATAGCGCTCGCCGTGCTCGACATGGGCTTCGAGTCCGAAGTTCAGCGCCGCATCGGGATTCGATGTGGTCACGAGATTCCAGCCGGCGCGCCCGCCGCTCAGATGATCGAGCGAAGCGAAGCGGCGCGCGACGTGATACGGCTCGTCGAACGTCGTCGACGAAGTCGCGATCAGCCCGATGCGCTCCGTCACCGACGACAGCGCGGCGAGCAGCGTCAGGGGCTCGAACGATGTCACCGTGTGGCTGCGCCGGAGCGCGGCGGGCGGCATGTTGAGCACGGCCAGATGATCGGCCATGAAGAACGCGTCGAAGCACGCGCGTTCGAGTGTCTGCACGAAGCGTTTCAGATGCGCGATGTTGAAGTTTGCGTCGGGGTACGCGCCGGGAAAGCGCCACGCGCCCGTATGCAGGCTGACGGGGCGCATGAAAGCGCCGAGATGCAACTGACGGGACCGGGTCATGATGGAAGCCCTTGCCGAAAAGATAAGCAGGTTGCGAAGCATGCGCGAAATACGATACGACAAGCGCGCAAATCCGGCTGGCCAAATGCCAAACGCACAAGTGGGCCGATAAGCGCGGTGATATCGGCGGCATTCGCTGTTTCGGCATGAAAAGCAAAGCTGCAACGGCGTGATTTGCTACGCACGAAACATTCGAACGACGGCGGCGAGAAGTGCCTATAGTCGGAAGCCTCATGCAGTCTCCATAACCAGCACGCAACCTTTCGATGAACCACACTTTCTCCCTCCTGCGCCGCGCGTTGCACGCCGCCGCGTTCGTCGTGGCGTCGGCCGCGATCGTCTCGCCCGTCCACGCCGAAACCCGCGAAGTCGTGATCGGCTATCAGGACATGGTCGTGCCGTGGCGCTACGCGCAGGTCACGGGCGCCGTCGAAAAAGCCACCGGCTACAAGGTCACGTACCGCAAGCTTGGCAGCGGTGCGGACGTCATCCGCGCGCTCGCGTCAGGCTCCATCCAGCTCGGCGAAGCAGGCTCCAGCCCGATCGCGGCGGGACTGTCGCAAGGCGTGGACCTGTCGCTGTTCTGGATTCTCGACAACATCAACGATGCCGAAGCGCTCGTTGCACGCGACGGCTCGGGCGTGACGAAGCTCACCGATCTGAAGGGCAAGACGATTGGCCTGCCGTATGTGTCGACGTCGCACTTCCATGCACTCGTGGCATTGCAGCAGGCAGGTGTCGATCCGTCGACGGTGAAGATTCTCAACCTGCGCCCGCCCGAGGTCGCGGCCGCCTGGCAGCGCGGCAACATCGACGCGACGTACATCTGGGACCCCGTGCTCGCGAAGGTCAAGCAGAACGGCAAGGTGCTGATCACGTCGGGTGAAGTTGCGAAGGAATCGGGCAAGGCGACCTTCGACGGTTTCGTCGCCGCGCGCCAGTTCGAGCGCGACAACGCCGCGTTCATGACGGGCCTCGTCAAGGTGCTGGCCGACACCGATGCGCAGTATCGCGAGCACAAGGCGGCATGGACGCCCGCGTCGAAGGAAGTGCAGGCCGTTGCGCAGGAGTCGGGCGCAACGCCCGCCGACGTGCCCGCCAGCCTCGCGCTGTACGCGTTCCCGACTGCCGCGGAGCAGGCGTCGCCGACGTGGCTCGGCGGCGGCAAGCAGTCGGGCGCGGCGGCATCGCTGGCGGCGACGGCGGCGTTCCTGAAGACGCAGGGCACGATCCAGAACGTGCTGCCTGATTACTCGAGCGCCGTGAATCCTCGCTTCGCGCAACAGGCCGCGCGATGAGCACGCTGGAAATCCGCGGCGTCGGCGTGACCTATGACGGTGCGGATGGGCCCGCGCTCGCGGGCGTCGATCTGCGTATCGACAGCGGCGAGTTCGTCGTCGCACTCGGCGCGTCGGGCTGCGGCAAGACCACGCTGCTCAATTGCATCGCGGGTTTCGTCGATCCCACGGAAGGCGAGGTGCGCCTGAACGATGCGCCCATCGAAGGGCCGGGCGCGGAGCGCGGCGTCGTGTTCCAGAAGCATGCATTGATGCCGTGGCTCAACGTGCTCGACAACGTCGCGCTCGGACTTCGCTTTCGCGGCGTCGCGCGCGACGAGCGGCACGAGATCGCGCGGCGCACGCTGGCGCTCGTCGGGCTGGAGCGGCATGCGAACGCGAAGGTCTACGCGCTGTCGGGCGGCATGCAGCAGCGCGTGGGCATCGCCCGCGCCCTGGCGAGCGATCCGCAAGTGCTGTTGATGGACGAGCCGATGGGCGCGCTCGATGCGCTCACGCGCGAAACGGTTCAGGAACTCGTGCTCGACGTGTGGTCGCGCACGCAAAAGACGGTGTTCTTCATCACGCACAGCGTCGAAGAGGCGCTGTTTCTCGCGACGCGTCTCGTGCTGATGACGCCTGGCCCGGGACGCGTCGCGGAAGTGCATGAACTGCCGTTCGCACGCGAATACCTGGCGTCGCGCGATGCGCGTGCGGTGAAGTCGTCGGCGGCTTTTATCGCGTGGCGCGAGCGTCTGACGCGCCGCTTGCATGAGACGGTGCGGGAGGCCGCCTGATGAACTCGATCGATTCTTCGCGCCCCAGCGTAGCGGGACGCTTGCCTGCCGCGCATAGCGACAACGCTTACGCGGCCCGCCCACGTAAGCGCAAGGCCAATCGCGGCATACCCGGCGAAGGTCCGACTGCCGCGCTCAGCACGCTGTGCGTTACAGCGTTGCTGCTGCTGTGGTGGGCCTCGTCGCATTTCGGCTGGGTGCCGCCGCTGTTTCTGCCGTCGCCGGACGCTGTCTGGCGCGCATTCGCCGACGCATGGAACGGCCGCATTCAGGGCGGCCTGCCATTGTCGGAACACCTGATGTGGAGCGCGATCCGCGTGTTCGGCGCGTTTGCGCTCGCCTGCGTGACGGCCGTGCCGATCGGCGTATTGATGGGCGTGAGCCGGGTTGCGCGCGGCCTGCTCGATCCGCCCATCGAGTTCTACCGGCCGCTGCCTCCGCTCGCGTATCTGCCGCTGGTGGTGATCTGGTTTGGCATCGATGAAACGGCAAAGCTGATCGTCATCTGGCTCGCCTGCTTCGCGCCAATTGCGATGGCCGCGCGCGCGGGCGTGCGCAGCGCCACCGTCGAGCAGATCAATGCCGCGTGGTCGCTTGGCGCGAACTTCAGGCAGGTCGTGCTGCACGTCGTGTTGCCCGCGGCGTTGCCAGAGATTCTCACCGGGCTGCGCATTGCGATCGGCTTCGGCTGGACCACGCTCGTCGCCGCCGAGATGGTCGCGGCGACGGCGGGGCTGGGACAGATGGTGCTCAACGCGTCGAGCTTTCTGCGCACGGATGTCGTCGTGATGGGCATCGTGCTGATCGGCGCGATTGCCTGGCTGTTCGATCTCGGCATGCGCGCGCTGGAACGCAAGCTCGTACCGTGGAAGGGCAAGCAGTAGCGCGCTGGCGGCGGGCTAGCGGCTTGCCTGGTTCGCGCGCTTCGCGAGCAGGCACAAGATTTCGTACATCAGCGTCGCGGCGACGAGCGCGGTGTTGCCGCTCGGATCGTACGGCGGTGAGACTTCGACCACGTCGCCCCCGACCCAGTTGAGCCCGTCGAGACCGCGCAGCAGCGCCTGCGTCTCGCGGGTCGTGAGACCGCCCACTTCCGGCGTGCCCGTGCCCGGCGTGAACACCGGGTCGAGTCCGTCGACATCGAGCGACAGATAAACGGGCGCATCGCCGACGATGCGCCGCGCTTCGGCGGCGACAGCGGCCGGCCCGAGTTCGTCGAACTCTTCGATGAACACCACGCGCATGCCGTGATCGAGCGAATAACGCCAGCCTTCGTCCGAATTCTGCGCGCCGCGAATGCCGATCTGAATAGTTCGCTTCGGGTCCAGCAGACCGGCTTCGACCGCGCGGCGAAACGGCGCGCCGTGCGTGAATTTCGAGCCTTTGAACGAATCCCAGGTGTCGGTGTGTGCGTCGATGTGCACCAGCGCGATGGGTTCGCGCGGCGCCAGCGCCTGGAAGATCGGGTAGGTGATCGAGTGATCGCCGCCCGCCGTCAGCGCGAGCTTGCCGGCGCGGAACACGGGTTCGAAGAAACGGCGGATGTCGTCGTGCGCGCGTTCGAGATGATAGAGATCGGTGAACGGCACATCGCCGATATCGGCGACGCGGCAGGCGTCGAACGGATTGAAGCGCGTCACGTGATGGATGCCGCGCATCATCGTGGACATGTTGCGGATTTCGCGCGGACCGAAGCGCGCACCCGGGCGCGCCGTGACGCCGCCGTCGAATGGCACGCCGGCAAGCGCAATGTCGAAGGTGCTCAGGTCCGTGCTGAACGGCACACGCATGAAGGTCGGGATGCCCGCGAAGCGCGGCTGCTGCATCTGGGTCAGATCGGTTGCCGTCACATTGAACTCCTGTTTCACTCTCGTTTAGCGCCAACTGCACGCTTTAGAACGTCGGCGGCGTATTGATCCACAGCACGCGGGTGATGACGTCGCCGGGATTGCGATAACTGTGCGGCTCGGTGCTCGGGAAGTAGAAGGAATCGCCCGCCTGCAGCCGGTAGCATTCGCTGCCGAGCGTGAGTTCGAGTTCGCCTTCGAGCACATAGCCCAGTTCTTCCCCCGCATGGCTGATCTGCTCGTCGCTGCGCGCAAGCGGTTCGAGCACGTGAATGTCGCCTTGCAGCAGTTGCCCGGGGCCCGCCACGACGAGCCGTTCCAGCATGATCGAGCCGCCCGCGCGGCCATGTCGGCCAGCCGTCTGCAGCGCGCCCGGAAAGCGCACGGAAGGCCGCTCGCTTGCGCGCTGTATGGGCGTGACGGTCGCAACGGGACCGGACACCAGTGCAGCGATGTTGGTGTCCAGCGCGAGCGCGATCCGGTGCAAGGTCGCCAGCGACGGCGTCGCGTGACCGCCTTCGACTTTCGACAGCAGACTCTCCGAGCAGCCCGCCTGCTCCGCCAGCGCCTTGAGCGTGAGCTGCTGCACCATGCGTGCGTGCCGCAGCCGTGTGCCGAGCCCTTCGGCCGCCGCGCCTGGTGCGGAGTGAGAGGCTGCCGCGCGGGGCGCTTTGGCGGCGCGCCGCGGCTCGAGTGAGGACGGCCTGCGGGCAGCGCCGTTACCGGACGTGGGGGTTTTTCTGGTGGCCACCGTGTGCGTTCTGTCGATCAGCGTAAATGAAGGGTCTGGCGAGTATCAGGCGAGAACCGTGAACTCGACTTCGACCGGGTTGAGTGCGTTGATGGGAATGATATCCTGCGGACACGCCGACATCACCACGATGCAATCCATCGCCGCCTTGATGTCCACATGGTCGCCCGCTTTCGATACGGGCGGCAGCCATTCGATCGTGTAATCCGGTTTGACGGGGATGTTCATCCACAGGTTGAACGGCTGCGGCACTTCCCGCGTGCGCAGCCCGATCGCCTTCAACGCCAGCCGCAGATTGTCCGAGCAGTTGTCGTGATAGCTCTCCACACCCAGGTTCTGGTAGCGATACAGATCGCAGGCAGCGATCAGCGTGTCGTGCACGCCCGGCGACGTATCGGCGACCAGTTCGGCGATCGGGCGGCGATGATTCGTCACGAGCGGGTCGCCCGGCTGCGGAATGATCTTGTCGATATACGCGCGCGTGTGCTCGAACGAGAGGAATTCATTCAGGTGCGTGGCATTGAAGATCCATGTATCGCAGACCTGCGTGCCGTGCGGGTTCGAGATGCGGATGGTTTGCCCCGCCTTGACGCGCACGGCGCGGCCGCAGCGCGCGGGCACCGTGTAGCTCTTGCCGGGCTCGGGCGTGCCGTCGGCGGAAATGGGTTCGTGCAACGTGGCGTTCTGGCCGAGTTCCGTGCCGTTGTCGTCGCCCGCGTGGGCATGCGCGTGCGTATGCGTGTGGGTCGTGCTCATCTGGGTTCCTTGTCAGTCGTTGCAAAGGGTGGTGAGGGTGTGCGCGAGCGCGCGTGCGCCCAGCACGAGGTGTCGGGCATCCGTGGCTTCAGCCGGGTTGTGGCTGATGCCGTTGCGGCTCGGCACGAACAGCATCGCCGTGGGGCAGTGCTGCGCGAGATACATGGCGTCGTGAAACGCGCCCGACGTGAGGCGCAGCGCGGGCGCGTCGAGCGCGTGGCAGGCGGCGTCGAGCCGCGCGAGCACCGTCGCGTCGAAACGCACTGGCGCGTGAGTGAAAAGCGGCGCGATGCGCGCGCCGTGTCGTCTGGCGCAAGCGGATACCAGCGTGTCGAACGTGTCGAGCACATGGGCGTCGGGATGACGGAAATCGACGGAGAAGGTCACGTCGGATGGAATCGTGTTGATCGAATTCGGCGTCACGCTCCAGCGCCCGAATGTCACGCGCGTGTGCTCGCCGCCCAGTGACATGGCGATTTCTTCGAGCGACGCACGCAGCGTGACGGCCAGCGTCATCGCGTCGCGACGCATCGGCATCGGCGTGGTGCCCGCGTGCGCTGCCACGCCTTCGCAATGGAATTCGTACCAGCGCACGCCCTGAATGCCCGTGACGACGCCGAGCGGCACGTCGGCGTTCTCCAGTTGCGGACCTTGTTCGATATGCAACTCGACGAACGCATGCGCAGGCAGGGCGTCGCCGCGTGACGGCAGATCCGGCAAGGCGCGCCGATGACTCTCCAGCGCGGCGCGCAGCGTGACGCCGTCGGCGTCGGCGGCGTCGAGGTAAGTGGGCATGCGCGCGGGCTCGACAAACGCGCTCGATCCCATGGCGCCCGGCGCGAAACGTGTGCCTTCTTCGTTGGTCCAGATCGCGACGTCGAGTGGACGTCGCGTGCGGATGCCCGCATCGTTGAGGGCAGCGATGCACTCGAGCCCGGCGAGCACGCCGTAGCAGCCGTCGAGCTTGCCGCCCGACGGTTGCGTGTCGATGTGGCTGCCCGTCATCACGGGCGGTGCAGCGTCGATGCCGGGCCGGCGGATGAACAGGTTCGCGCATGCGTCGGTGGAGACGGTGCAGCCCAACGCGTGCGCACGTTCGACCAGATAGCGGCGTGCATCGAGATCCGTTGCACTGAGAGCGGGGCGGTTCACGCCGCCGTCGGACCGCGCGCCGAATGCGGCGAGCGCGTCGATCGACGCGAGCAGGCGTGTCTCGTCGATACTTTGCGCGGCACGCAGCGCAACGTCATCGTGTGCCGGTTGACCGGTTCGCATCACGACGACGCTCCCGAAGTCTGCTCCACGCTGTCGGTTCTTCCTGCGGGCGCGGTCACGCTCAGGCTGCGATCGAACCACGGCTTGAGAAACTGCTGAAGACGCGGCGTGCGCGAGTTGCCGAAGAGTTGTGCAGGCGGCCCCGACTCGACGATCTGTCCCGCTTCCATGAACACGACCTTGTCGGAAATCTTCGCGGCAAAGCTCATTTCGTGCGTGACCATGACCATCGTCATGCCGTCCTGGGCGAGCGAACGGATCACGTTCAGCACCTCTTCGACGAGTTCGGGATCGAGCGCCGATGTCGGTTCGTCGAGCAGCATCACTTCCGGCTCGATGGCGAGCGCACGCGCAATGCCGACGCGCTGCTGCTGTCCGCCGCTCAGCCGCGCGGGATAGACGTCCGCCTTGTGCTGCAGGCCGACGCGAGCGAGCGCCGCGCGCGCCTTGTCGCGCGCATCCGCGCGGCGCATTTTCTTGGCCAGCACGAGCGGCGCGGCGACGTTGTCGAGCACGCTCATGTGCGGCCACAGATTGAACTGCTGGAACACCATCGACACGGGGCGCCGCACCTCTGCGATGCTCGCCTCGCTGTCGCGATCGCGCGCCGTGCGGCCAGCGGAGCGATAG
Source organism: Paraburkholderia largidicola (assembly GCF_013426895.1). Lineage (NCBI taxonomy): Bacteria > Pseudomonadati > Pseudomonadota > Betaproteobacteria > Burkholderiales > Burkholderiaceae > Paraburkholderia > Paraburkholderia largidicola. The sequence goes on from NZ_AP023176.1 coordinate 1,179,153, forward strand.
CCGAGCAGTTGCCCCTTGATCCAGACTTCGCCTTCGTCATAGGGCTCGAGAAAGTTCATGCAGCGCAGCGCGGTCGTCTTGCCCGAGCCGGACGGGCCGATCAGCGTGACGATCTCGCCGCGCATCACGTCGAGGTCGATGCCCTTGAGCACGCGGGTTGCGCCGTACGACTTGCCGACGGCGCGCAGCTTGAGGATGGGTTGAGCGCTCATGTGGCTTTATTCGTGGCGTTCTGCAGGAAAGGGATCATCGCCGTCGCGCGCTGCGCGAGCAGCGACACGGCCTGGGTGAGCAGCCAGTAGCTCACGATCAGCAGCGCATACGGACCGATGTAGGTGTAAGTGGAGGCGACGATGTCGCTGGCCGTCATCGTCAGTTCGGGGACCGTGATGATGGATGCGACGGCGCTTTCCTTGATGACGAGAATGACCTGGTTCGCGAGCAGCGGCACGGCGAACGCAAGCGCCTGCGGCAACTCGATCGCGCGGAACGCGGCCCAGCGGCTCACCCCGAAGGCCTGCGCGGCCTCCATCTGACCGCGCGGGACACTGGCCCATGCAGCGCGAAAGATCTCCGCGAAATACGCGCTCGCGTAGATCGCGAGCGACACGACCGTTGCTTGCACGGCCGTCATCGTGATACCGAAAACAGGCAGCCCGAAGTAGACGATCATCAATTGCGACAGATACGGCATGCCGCGAATCAGCCAGACGAACAGACCGTAGGGCGCCGCGAGCGCGCGTGCGTAACGCAGGCGCAACGCGTTGAGTGCGAAGCCGCCTGCCATGCCGAGCACGGCCGCGATCAGGCTGACTTCGAGCGTGACGAGCATTGCGTCGGCGAAGCGTGGAACGAGAGCGAGCAGGTTATCCATGCGAGTGATCCCCGGTCATGCGCGCGCCGCCGCGCGCCGCTCGTAGCAATGCGCGGCGAACGACAGCAGCGTCGTGATGGCCAGATAGAAGAGCGCGGCGCACGTGTACACCTCGAGCGGCCGGTACGTCGACGACGACAGTTGCTGGCCGACGCGCATCAGGTCCGTCACGGATATCACCGACACCACAGCCGATGCCTTGACGATATCGATCATCTCCGACACGAGCGCGGGCAGCGTCACGCGCACCACCTGCGGCACTTCGATGTGCCACAGCACCTGACGGCGCGTGAGATTGAAGGTGACGGCTGCTTCGATCTGCCCGCGGGCGATCGAGCGAAAGCCCGCGCCGAGAATCTGCGACTGATACGCGGCCGTGTTCATCGACAGCCCGATGGCCGCTGCGACGATGCCGGGCACCGCGAGCCCGAGCGCCGACGGCAGGTAATACATCACGAGCAGTTGCGCGAGCACGGGTGTGCCGCGAAACACGCTGACGTAGACCCGCGCGGCGCTCGCGAGCAGCCGGCTGTCGCTTGCCGACATCGTGTAGATGAAGATGCCGGCAAAGAAGCCGCAGAGCACGGCAGCCGCCGACAGCCACAGTGTCGTCAATGCGCCGTCCAGCAGTTGCGGCAGATAGCCGGCGCAGCGCGCGAGCAGATCGGGAGCGTTCATCTATCGGATCGAGGCAAGTCAGATGGAGGGCACGGGGACAGCGTCGGCGGGGACGTCCATCGTCGAGCCGAACCACTTCTCCTGGAGCTTCTTCATCGTGCCATCGCGATTCGCGCGGGCGATGCCGTCGCTGAACAGCTTGACGAGCGCGGCGCTGTCGCTGTCCTTGCGCGCGACCCACGCGAAGTAGCTCTTCGGTCCGATGGTCTGCGGCAGCAGCGTGAACACACCTGGGCGCGATTTCATCAACGGCCCAAGGTTCGCGACCGATTGCGCGACGGCATCGAGCCGTCCCACGGCGAGGTCGGCATAGGCTTCGTCGAACGCGACGTACTGCTTGATCTGCTTGATGCCGGGGCCGCCTGCGTCTTTCAGTTTCTTGTCGAGCGCCTGCAATGCCTGCAGCTGCGCCGAGCCCGTTTGCGAGCCGACGATCTTGCCGTTCAGGTCGTCGGGAGACTTGATGCTCGTGTCGCCGTTGCGCAGCAGCACGCCCGTGGTCGCGTCGGCGACGGGCACGGTGAACGCGAAGTGGCTGACGCGGTCCTTGTTGACGGTCACGGCCGTCACGACGATGTCGAAACGCTTCGCGTCGAGTCCGGGCAGGAGGCCTTGAAACGGCAGGTCGAGCTGCTTGACCTTCACATCGGGTATCGACTTCAGCACGTAAGCCATCAGATCGGCGTCATAGCCGACGATCTTGCCGTTATCGACGTATTCGAACGGTGCGTAACGGGCCTCCGTCGCGATGGTGATTTCCTTGTTCGTCTTGATGCGCGCCAGCAGGTCGTCGGTTTGCGACCAGCCCGGCGTCGCCGTGACGAGTGCGAGCGCACCGAGCAACGAGAAGACCAGACTGCGGAGAGGCTTGTTCATGACGCTTCCTTGTGAGAGGCCCGTGGCCGGTTATGAAAGTTAAAAGAATTCAATTCAAGTAACTTGAATGAGGTTCAATAAGCATGAGGCGTGCCATGCGGCACGGCACGGCCAGGCTTGAAAGAACGTGCGCCCGATGCACCGGCGCGGGGAGTTTTCTGCCGGCCGAGGTCGCACGCGGCGCACGATGCACCGCGCTGGGGACATGGGCCGTGTGACGATGTCGCAATTCGTCGCATCGATGTCGCGCCGGCATTGCAGACGCATCGGGGCGCCGCCGTTAGTCCGGTAGACGGCCTGCGATCGCATGGCCGGCCCGTTTTCGTTCTGACTACTGGAGAAACGCTGCGCGCGCCGTTCTCGCGGCGCGCACGCTGCTTTGCGCTCATGTTCAGAAACACCACGATTCGCGGCGGGCTCGCCGCCACCATCTCGGGTTGCACGCTGCTGTTGATGCTGGTCATCGCGGCGGCCGTGTTTGCGCTCTTCAAGAGCAACGCCGCGCTCGATGCGATGTATCGGGACGACACCGCTTCCGTCGTGCATCTGAAGACCAGCTCCGAGCGGCTGCTGGTGTTTCGCGCTGGGCTCGCCGACGTCGAGCAATTGATCAGTGCGGGCAAGCCCGCTGCTGCTGAAATCAAGCAGCTGCATGTGCTGCTCGGCGAGAGCAACCGCGAACTCGATGCGTACCGTGCGCTGCACGCGCCTGACGCGCAGGAAACGACGCTGCTCGAAGCGATGACGGGCAAACGCGACCGTCTGCTGGCGCAGGCTTTTTCGAAGGCACTCAAGCAGCTAGACGAAGAGAATCTGGTCGACTTCCTGAGCACGCAGCGCGAGATACCCGTCGCGCTGTTCGACGAATACCAGAAGGCGCTCATCGCGCTGGAGGATTTTCAGGTGCAGCGCCAGCGCACGCGCTTCGATCACGCGAACGAGCGCTTTCACATGACGCTGTGGGGCTTCGGCTTGGCTGGATTGATCGCGTTGATCGTCGGCGTGCTTGCGCATCGGGCGCTGACGCGGGCGATCGTCACGCCCGTCAATGCCGCCGTCGACTACTTTGCGAAGATCGCAGCGGGCGACCTCACGGCCGTCGTCAAGACAGAACGCCGCAACGAAATGGGTTATCTGCTCGACGCGCTGAACGACATGCAGCAAGGTCTCGTCGCCGTCGTGCGCAAGGTCAGGGCGGGGACGGACGCGATCATGCACGATGCGCAAGCCATTGCCAGCGGCAACCGCGATCTGTCGATGCGCGCGGGCGATCAGGCCGCCTCGCTCCAGCAGGCGGCCGCGAGCATGGAAGAACTGACGGCGACGGTGCGGCAGAACGCCGACAATGCGCACGACGCGAGCGCGCTCGCCACTCGCGCGTCCGAGATTGCGACACGCGGCGGCGAGGTGGTACGTCAGGTCGTCGACACGATGGATGCGATTTCGGATAGCTCGGCGCGCATCGTCGGTATTGTGGGTGTGATCGAGAGCATCGCGTTCCAGACCAATATTCTTGCGCTGAACGCCGCCGTCGAAGCGGCGCGCGCGGGCGATCAGGGGCGCGGCTTCGCGGTAGTGGCCAGCGAGGTGCGACATCTGGCGCAGCGCAGCGACACCGCCGCGAAGGAAATCAAGGAACTGATCGGCAATTCGACGCAGAGTGTGCGCGCGGGCAGCGAACTGGTATTGCGCGCGGGCTCGACGATGGACGACATCCTGAAAGCCGTGCAGAGCGTGAACGCGATCATGGCGGATATCAGTCTGGCGTCGCGCGAGCAGACGGCGGGGATCGAACTGGTCAACGCGACCGTCGTGCAGATGGAAGCGATGACGCAGAGCAACGCATCGCTGGTCGAGTCGGCGTCGACCACGGCGGCTTCGCTGGAGGCGCAAAGCGAGCATCTGCACGGCGCGGTGGCGATATTCCGTGTGAGCGGGGACGAGCAGGCCGCGTGACCGTGCAGGCCGCCGATCTGTTGGATTGCCTCGCGTATCGGATGAGCGAATGTTGGCTGCCATCCGTCATTGCGGCCGTTCGATCCCGACGCGTCGATCCTGACGGTTGACCGCGAACCCTTGATGGGCGGGCCTTCAGCGGTTCGCCAACGGACCTGCAAGCACGATTGGCATAGCCCATGCAGTTGTCGCTGCGGGCGCAACGACGATCGTTGTCGCGCGATGCGTGGGTCTCTGCCGTGCGGATCGAGTTCGCGAAACTGTGTTGATCGTTTGAGCCTGACATGACGCGCGGGCTGGCCCTCGCGCATTCGACTGCTCAACGAACTCAACGGAGTCCACATGAACGCGAAAATTATCGGCGCGCTGTTGCTGGCGTGCGTGACATCCTTTTCCCTGCCAGCCTTCGCAGGCGATGACGGGCCCGCTTCGAGTCCTCGCACAGGCGGCGTCGTGAAAGCGTCGCACGCCGCGCACAGCGCTCAAATGGCAACGCCGGACAAGGCTACGCCCGGCAATCACAGCGGGGTCGGCGGCGTTGACCCGGGGAAATCTCAGTCCGGCCGGCGCGAGCAGCCCGACAGCATCGATCCGATGTATCGCGGCGGTTGAGTTGCCCGTCAAGACTCGCCGCGTCTGCCGAACCTGAGTCGAGCCTCAGGTTCGCGTCAAAATTGCCTGACGATAAGCGCTATCGTCACGCTATTTCACGCCACATGCGCCGAACTGTTCGCTAAATCGTGCTAATCGCGGTGTTTGCTTGTTTTTGCGGGGTCGCGCGTTTTATCCTTATCGTTTGGTAGCCGAAAGGGGATAGCGTGGACCGCATTCAGGCAATGGAAGTATTCACTCGTGTGGTCGATGCGAACAGCTTCACGCGCGCCGCCGAGCAGATGGGCATGCCGCGCGCGACGGTGACGACGACCATTCAGAACCTCGAGGCCGTGCTCGGTGTGCGTCTGATGAACCGGACCACACGCCGTCTGTCGCTCACGCCGGAAGGCGCGGCGTATTACGAGCACTGCATCCGCATCATCACGGACATCGCGGAAACGGACGCGAATTTTCAGGCGGGCAATCGCAAGCCGAGCGGCGCGCTGCGCGTGCATATGCCGAATTCGCTCGGGCGATATCTCGTCATTCCGGCGTTGCGCAGCTTTCACGAGCGCTATCCGGACATCTCGCTGGATCTGGGTCTCTCCGACCGGCCCGTCGATCCCGTCGAGGAGGGGATCGACTGCATGGTGCGCGCGGGGCCGTTAGAAGATTCGTCGATGGTTGCACGGCGCGTCGGCACGCTCAAGCGCGTGACGTGCGCGTCGCCCGATTATCTGCAGCGCTACGGTTCGCCGAAGAGCATCGACGATCTGGCCATGCATCAGGCCGTGAATTTCCGTGTCGCGCACAACACGCGGCCGATGCCGTGGATCGTTCTCGTCGACGGCAAGCCAACTGAAGTGCGGATGAACGGTGTCGTCACGGTCAACGACTCGGAAGCGTACGTCAAGTGCGGACTGGAAGGTTTCGGCCTGATCCAGCCTATGCTCTTCATGGTCGCGCCGAAACTGCGCGACGGATCGCTGCTCGAAGTGCTGCCCGATTTCAAGCCGAAGCCCAAGCCGGTGTCGATCGTGTATCCGAACAACCGGCATCTGTCCGCGAAGGTGCGCGTGTTCGCGGACTGGATCGCGGAGTTGTTCGAGTCGACGCCCGCGCTGGCGGATGGCGATACACGGCGCGTGGTGGTGCCGAAACGCGAGACGCAGCAGGCGGATCATGGGCCGATTGCGGCATGACGTTCGTCGTCACAGCATGTCTTCGTGACGGCAATTGATGAGCAGTTCGGCCATGCTCGCCGTGTTCGGCAATTCGAGCGTATTGACGACGATCGTTGCGATGTCGCCCGGCTGCGTCATTGCGTCGGGCGGCAGATCGGCGAGTCCGGCCGCCATGTCGGTGTTGACGAAGCCGGGGCAGACGGCCGTCGCCCGCACGCCGTCGTCCCAGCCCGCGCGCCGCACCGCATGGGTCAACGCGATCACCGCGTGTTTCGACATCTGATAGCCGACGTTCAGGTTCTTCACCCGCTTGCCCGACAGTGACGCAAGCTGCACGAAGCGTCCGTTGCCCGCGCGCTTCAGATGCGGCAACGCGGCCTGCGCGAGCCGGAAGGGCGCCTTTACGTTGATGTCGAGTGTTTCGTCGAGCAACTCGCTGGCGCCGTCGTCGAAGCCGATCATCTTGCAGATGCCGGCGTTGCTCACCAGCACGTCCAGCCGGCCGAAACGATCGATGGTCGCGTTGACCCACTGCCGGGCGGCATGCCCGTCGCGCGCTTCGTAGGCGAAGAGAAACGCGTCGAGGTCGTTATCGAACGATGACGGATCGCGCATGCCCAGCGACAGCCGATATCCGCGCCGATGCAACTCCAGCGCGATCTCGCGGCCGATACCGCGATTCGCGCCTGACACCATCGCTACCTTATCCATGTGCTGTTCCCGCTGACGATGTGATGGGCGACGCTCAGAAGCCCGCGTCGATGGTAATTTTCGTGCCGTCGCTGAAGCGTTCGAGGCGAAACGCGTGCGGATCGACGAGCGGCGTGTCGTTGTTGACGAGGTCTGCCATCAGCTTGCCTGCGGCCGGTCCGATGCCGAACCCGTGCCCCGAGAAGCCCGTGCCGATGAAGAGCCCCGGCACGCGCGCAGCGCTGGAGATGACAGGAATCGCATCGGGCGTCACGTCGATATAGCCGGCCCAGCGCTGCGCGATCTTCGCGCTGGCGAGATGCGGGAACGCCTTCACGAACTCGCGCAGCCCGTTGTCGACATAGGGCACGACGGGATCGGGATCGAGCGTGCGAATGGCTTCGAAGATGGTAGGACGGTCGAGCGCCCAGCGGCGCGGCCGCTTCAATTCGTCGAGAAAACGCTTGCCGACGCGGATCTGCAACGCGCCCATCTGGCTCTTCAGCGCCTCGATGTATTTGAAGAACAGGCGGAACGCATCGGGCGTAAGGTCCGCGTGCGTGCGCAGTCCATAAGCGACCGTGTAGCCGCCGTCCGCGCGCTTGCGGAATGCGAACTCCTCGTTGTTCGCGCTGCACGTCGGGCCGCCTTCGAGCGGCTCGGTACGCAGCACGGAGGCTCGCGTCAGCAGTTGCGGCAGTTCGACGCCGAGATTGCCGCAGAAATAGCGCGTCCATGCGCCACCCGCGACGACGACGGCATCGCAGCGAATCGTGCCGTGTTCGGTGACGACGGCGCTGACGCGTCCGCCGCTCGTTTCGATGCCCCGTACGGCGCAGGGCGTGAGTATCTTGACGCCTCGCTTGCGCAGCGCATTCGCGATGGCGGGCGCGGCCTTTTGCGGTTCCGCGCGCGCGTCGCCCGGCGTGTAGATGCCGCCCTTGAAACTGCGGGTCGAGCCGGGCAGCAGGCCGGCAATTGTCTGCGTGTCGACTTCGCGCGTGTCGAACGCATCACCGGCAATCTGCCTCGCGCGCGCGAGCCAGTCGCGATGCCTTGCCAGGGTCGCGTCGTCGTTCGATACATACAGAATGCCGCACTGATTGAAGCCCGTGTCGATGCCCAGCGTGCGGTCCAGCGTGCGCCACAGTTTCAGGCTTTCGATGCTCAGCAGCAGTTCGCGCGGGTCGCGGCGCGTGACGCGGACCCAGCCCCAGTTGCGGCTCGACTGCTCGCCGGCGATGTGTCCTTTCTCGCATAGCGCGACCTGCAAGCCTTTGTCGCTCAGATACAGCGCAGTGGAAACGCCGATGATCCCGCCGCCGATCACCACGACATCGGCGCGTTCGGGCAACTGGATATCGTCGGCTACGGTGTCGACTTTCGGTCCCATGATCTGTCTTGAGTTGGATGGGTTCAAGGCCGGCGTTCGGCGATGCCGGCCGCGGCGGCCTGGGATTGCATCGCTGCCTCGCGCCGCGCTGCGCGCAGGCTGCGCGGCGCCGGCTTGCCGCCGCGCGCGCCGGGGTTCGAGAAGCGGTTGGTCCAGCGGTCGATGTGATTGATCGCGTGCGTGAGCGGCACGGTGATCAGCAGATACACGACGCCTGCCGCGACGAGCGGCGACAGGTTCGCCGTATTGACGGCCGTGTTCTGCCCGATCGTGAAGAGATCGCGTTGCGACGTGAGCAGCCCGAGAAAGTAAACGAGGCTCGAATCCTTGACGATCGAAATGAACTGGTTGGCCAGCGCGGGCAGAATGCGCCGCACGCCCTGCGGCACGATGACATGCCGCATGCCGCTCCAGTACGTCATGCCGAGCGCCTGACACGCATACATCTGGCCGCGCCCCACGCTCTGGATGCCCGAGCGGAAAATCTCGGCGATATACGCGGACGAGATCAACGCGAGCGCGACGATCGCGAGGGGATAGGGGTTCGGTCCGAAGATCGACAGCCCGATGGGCGCCAGCCCCTGGCCAACCACGAGAATCACGAGCGCCGCGGGCAGGCCGCGAAACACGTCGATGAACACCTGCGCGGGAAACATCAGCCAGCGCGTGTTGGACACGGCCATCAGCGCGAGCACCATGCCCGCGACGATGCCGAGCACCGTCGAGAACAACGACAGGATCAACGTGTTCACGAGGCCCGTCCCCAGCAACGCCGGCAACGAGTCGAGCAGAAGCGGCCAGTCGAGAAAGTTCTGCAAAAAGGCATCCATGTGCGCTCTCCAGGAGACGGGACGTGGTCGATCAGGTGCGGTTGGCCGGCGCGGCGCTCAGGAGCCCGACTTCATTTCATACGGCGGCAGGTTGGCAGGCTTCGGATAGCCGGGATGGAACTGCAGATAGAGCTTCATCCACGTACCGTCGGCCACCAGTTCGCCGAGCGTCTTGTTGAGCGCGGTTTCGAGCTTGACGTTGCCCTTGTGAACGGGAAAGCCGGCCGGCAGATTGATGGCGGAGATGTCGAGCTTGTCCGCGATGTTCATTTGCGGGTACTTGCTTTGCAGCCCCTCCACCAGGGTCTTGTCGACGAAATAGCCGTCGATGTACTTGTTGCGCAGCGCAAGGAACCCCGCGTTCAGATTCGGAAAGCGCACGATCTGCGCACTGGGCAGATAGCTGTCGGAGTACGTGTCTTCGATGGTGCCTTGCACGACGCCGATCCGCTTGCCCTTCACCGACGCGACGTCGCTCGAAATCGTGCTGTCCGGCAGCGTCGCGACGCTCAACAGTCCCGTCAGATAGCCTTCTGAAAAGTCGACCATCTTGAGCCGTTCTTTCGTGATCGAAATGGAGCCGGCGGCAAGATCGATCTGCTGGTTCGCGACGCTCGGCAACAGGCCGGCGAAGTCCTGCGCGCGGAAGTCGGCGGACAGGCCGAGCTTCGCGGCGATCGCGCGAATCAGCTCGACATCGAAACCCGTCATCTTGCCGTTGTCGATGTACGAATAGGGCTTGTTGTTCGCGTCGACGCCGGCGACGATCTTGCCCGGCGTGAGCGTGCCCACGTCTGCCGCATGAGCGGCCGATACGGCTGCAACGCATAGCGAAGCAGCCAGCGCGAGACTGCGTGCAATTTGAAGAAAACGCATCATGAGGCTCCTCTCGAAAGGAACGGCGGTGGGCGGAAGTGGAACAGCAAGGCGAACGCGGCGTGTGCCGCTCAATGCAGAATGCGCGACAGAAACTCGCGCGCACGCTCGGAGCGAGGGCGCGCGAAAAACTGTTCTTTCGAGTCGTCCTCGACGATGGCGCCGCGATCCATGAACAGGATGCGGTCCGCGACGCGCCTGGCGAAGCCCATTTCATGGGTCACGCACAGCATCGTCATGCCGTCCTGGGCGAGCGCGCTCATCACGTCGAGCACTTCGTTGACCATCTCCGGATCGAGCGCGGAGGTCGGTTCGTCGAACAACATGGCAACCGGGTCCATCGACAGCGCGCGGGCAATCGCCACACGCTGCTGCTGGCCACCCGACAACTGCGTCGGGTACTTGTCTTCGTAATCGCGCAAGCCCACGCGCCGCAACAGCGAGCGCGCCTTGTCGGCAGCTTCGTCGCGGCTGCGTCCGAGCACCGTCATCTGCGCCAGCATCAGGTTGCGCTGCACGCTCAGATGCGGAAACAGTTCGAAATGCTGGAACACCATACCGACCTTCGCGCGCAAGCGCGCAAGGTTCGCCCTGGCCGCCGTCACGTCCACGCCGTCGACGACGATGCGGCCATCCTGCACCGGCTCGAGCCCGTTGACCGACTTGATCAGCGTCGACTTGCCCGAGCCCGACGGCCCGCAGATCACGACCACTTCGCCGCGCCCGATCGTCGCGGAGCAGCCCGACAGCACGCGGTGCTCGCCAAACCATTTCGAAACGTTGTGCAGATGGATCATCGGGGCTCCTCGTATCCGGTGACGGTTTGAAGGTCAGGACAGTGCGACGCGCACGCGTCCGCGCCACAGGTCGTCGAGTTGATAGAGCGCAGTGCCGAGCGGCACCGCGATCTGACTGGCGATGCCTGCGCCGCTCAACGGAAATTCGCCTTCGCCGAAGGCGCCTGCGTCCCGGTCCACGCCGAGCATATGCCGCGCGACGCGGTGGCCCAGGTAGCTCATCAGCGCGACGCCATTGCCGTTGCAGCCGAGCGCGTAATGAATGCCGTCGTGCACGCCGATATGCGCGAGCTTGTCGCGCGTCATCGCGACGTAGCCTTTCCATGCGTGCGTGATACGCACGTCGCGCAGCGCGGGCCACAATTGCAGCATCTTTCCGTAGAGATGGCGGGCCGCATCGCGTTCGCTCAGTTCGCGGATCGCCGGGCGCGAGCCGAACAGCATCCGCGTACCGTCGGGAGACGGCCGCGTGTAGAACAGATTGCGTTTCGAATCGCTGATCATCCGGGCGCCGGGATTGAGCGCATGCATCAGTCCGTCGGGCAGGGGTTCCGTCGCGATCTGATAGCTCGCGACGGGCAGCACGCGGCGGGCGAAGAACGGCAGCAACGGGCCCGTGTAGCCGTTGGTGGCGACCAGTACATGGCGCGCGTCGAGCGAGCCTCGCGCCGTGTGTACGCGAAAGCGCGCGCCGTCGGGCGCGTGACTCGCGATCCGCTCGATACGTTCCGCTTGTGCGTGCGAATGGAGCGTGACGCCGCGGCGCCTGGCAAGCTCGCGCAGCGCGCGATGATACTTCGCCGTATGCAGCCCGCCGTATTCATCGACGAGAATGCCGCCGTAGTAGTAATCCGAGCCGATCATCGCGCGCTGCGCGTCGCGCTCGATCACGTGCACGGTGACGCCCGTCTTGTCGCGCAGCAACTCGCCCTGGCGACGCAGCTGATCGAAATGGCCGGGCGTATACGCGCCGAAAAAGCGGCCGGTGATCTTCAGATCTGCATCGAGCGATTCGTCCGCGACGAGACGTTTCAGGTAGTCGAAGCTCGCCATCGACTCGCGCATCAGGCGTTGCAACCGCTCGGCGGAGACCCCCGCGATCGCATTCGTCAGCGCGAGCTTCTGGCCGCTCGACACCATGCCGCCGCTGCGCGTGCTGCCTCCCGCGCCGATCTCACCCGCATCGAGGACGGCCACGCGCGCGCCGTGGTTCGCCGCTTCCGCCGCCGCCGACAGCCCGCAATACCCGCTACCGACGATCGCGATCTCGACCTGATTGGGCAGTGGCGTGCGCGCGGTTTCGGGCGGCGCCGCGTCCCACCAGTACGGGTCGCATCGAAAGGCTTCATGGAAAAGCAGGGAATCAGGGCGCATGAGCGTGACGGGTTCTGCGTAGTGAGGCCAGTCTAGGTTCGTGCGGCTTATCCGGTCAAATAGCGACAAAAAGGGCTTCTATTCATTTCTGATATGGCAAGCTAAGGACTTGGTTCACGTTGAGCGGACGGGAGAGGCGATGAATCAGAGGCAAATCGAGGCATTCCGGCTGGTCATGCTGCGCGGTTCGATGACGGCGGCAGCCGAAGAGCTTGGCACGTCGCAGCCGAGTATCAGCCGGCTGATAGCGGAACTGGAAACGGCGACGGGGCTTACGCTGTTCGTGCGCAACGGCGGGCGCATCCACGCCACGGACGCGGGGAGTGCGTTCTATCGTGAAGTGGAGCGCAGCTTCGTCGGACTGGAAAAGCTGGAGAACTCGGCGCGCGAAATTCGCCAGTTGGGCAGTGGACGTCTGCGGATCGTCGCCGCGCCGGTGCTGGCGCTTTCGTTTCTACCTGCGGTGATCGAGCAGTTTCTGGCGGCTTATCCGCGCGTGATCGTGTCGCTGGAGATGAGGAGCGAAGGGACGATTCAGCGTTGGGTGTCGTCGGCGTACTGTGATGTCGGCTTTGCGACGGCTACACCGGACGCGTTCGGTGTGACGAGTGCCGAGTTGTATCGTTTGCCGGCGTTGTGTGCGCTTCCTGCGCGGCATCCGTTGACTGCGCGGGACCGCATTGAAGCGGGCGATTTGCGCGGTGAGCGGCTGATCCTGCCGTCGTATGCGGACGATACGCGCAGTCCGCTCGATCGGGTGCTGCGGGCTGCCGGGGCCGGGCAGGTGCCGGCGATAGAAACGCCGTATGGCGCGACGATATGCGCGCTTGTGTCGCGCGGACTTGGGGTCGGCGTTGTGAATCCGCTTGCCGCGATTGATGCCAATCCGAAGCGGATTGTGTTTCGACCTTTTGTGCCTCAGATCATGTTTCGCGGGTTCACGTTGTGTCCGCAGTTGCAGCAGCCGAATCCTGTGGTTCAGATTTTTCTTGATCTCGTTCGTATGATGATGGAGGGTGAGATTGGTGAGGGCACGTTGAGTGGTGAGTCTTTTTCGCTGGCGTCCGCGTGATGCTATTGGTTCGCAGGCGTTGCCCCTGTGCGGGGCGGCACCTACTTTTCTTTGCCGCCGCAAAGAAAAGTAGGCAAAAGAAAGCGGCTAACACCGCTAGCACGTGTGTTTGCCTGAGGGACCCCAACCGGTCCTACGCTTCGCACGGCAGCATTTCTGTTCGCGTGCGTTGCCCTCGCTTTGAATGGAAGCCTCACCCACTTCATACGCCCGCACACGGGCCAGCGGCAGCAAATGGTTTGTGCCGCCCAGGTGGCAAACTGTGTGCAGGTTGTAGTGCCGAACAGGTCCGCGCTCTTACAAGAGACACCAACCTTGCTTGTCAGTCCGGAGTGATGCGCGTGGGGCGCAAAAGCCTACACACAGTTTGCCACCTGGGCGGCGGCGGACTATCTGGCACGGCGTGCCGCGACGTGGGTAAATGAAGTGGGTGAGGCGTAAAAAGAGAACGTTGGCAACGAGCTCGGACTGGTGCGTCGCCGTGTGAAGCGTAAGAACCTGTGGGGGCCCTCAGGCAGGAACAAGGACTGGCGGTGTGAGCCGCTTTCTTTTGCCTACTTTTCTTTGCGGCGGCAAAGAAAAGTAGGTGCCGCCCCGCACAGGGGCAACGCCTGCGAACCAATAACATCACGCGGATGCCAGCGAAAAAAAGCAAACCGCAGATGCCAGCAAAAAAAAGAACCAGCACCACACGCTCACGCGCAAGAAAAGACCACTTCATACTCCGGCACCCAGCTAACGCCAAGGACCACAGCAACCTGATCGCAGATCAAAGGCCTGGGATCATAACGCGCATCAAGATAAACATGCGCATCTGCCCGCATGGGCAGCACAGTCAGCATGAGTGATTGCTGCGGATCGATCGCCACATTCCGCACACCGATCTCCCACGGCAACCCGTTATAAAAATGATCATCGATCAGATTGGCACCTGAGAACAACCGCCCGACATCACCCGAATATCGGATAGACAGATAGGCGTTGCTCAAACCCGGCGTGTTCAACGCCTCTGATGGCACATCGATACGCCACGCGGCTGCTTTGCCGAAGCATTCCGGCGCAGGTTCGACAGCAGCACGTGCTGCACCGCCCGACACGATCGAAGGCACCCTCAGAGCCTCACGCGCAGGCGTGACGCTGATATCGAACGCGGCAGGCGACACCGACACCGCGAAGCGCTGAAAAACACTTGATCCCGGCGTTTCCACGAACGCATGCGTAGCAACAGGGCGGCGTTGCAACGGCGGATACACATCGACATCAAAAGAAGCGACCTCTTTGGAGCGCAATACAAGTTCGCCGTCGCGCTCGAACGCCAAAGCATCGGTGAGAATGAGTCGACGCTGCCCATCGAATGGCAGAACGCTGAGCCGTTCGATATCCTCTTGCGCGAGCGTGATAACCGTGATGCGCTTGCCGTCACTGCATGTCGCCACGAATACCGAGCCGGGCGTAGGGCGCACGAACAGCACACCATCCGCTTCATCTGTCGTCAATGAAGAGCGCGAGTCCACGGGCGCGATCCGCGTCACACAACCAGGTTCAAACGCAAACTCAGGCGCAATCCCATGCGTTGCCGAGAACACATACGTTTCGCCGTCAGGCGCGGAAAGCCGCGTAACGGGCTGCGCACTCGCATAACGCAACCGAGCGCCACCGAGCGCAAGTCCAACGGGCCAAACGAACGATATTCCCGACGCGATATCGACAGGCACCGCAGGCAGCAAAACCGTACGACCCGCGAGCTTGACGGAAAACTGCACGCCTTCCCGTACAGGCATCCGATACTGCCGAACATGATTGTTGAAAAACAGAAAACCACGATCCCCATCCGCACGCACGGAAAATCGCGGCGTTTCAAGATCGTCCGCACCGCGCGACACAAGCTCCGGCGCATACACGTCGCATGTCGCCAGTTCGCTGCCCCATTGCTGAAGAAATAAATGCAATGGCCGCAGCTTGCCAAGCACGGGATGCCCTTCGCCATTCGCGCCGAACAGCGCCTGAAAATCGTAGTTGACGATGGGCAGGTCGTTATAGCCGCCCGTCGCCGTCGACTCCTGCCCATCCACATCGCCAGGCGGATTGCGGCCGCCGTGCAGCATGTAATAGCCGTACAGGTTCACGCCTGAACCGAGCTGCACCGGCAGCATCGCCGCGATGTCGTCGGGATCGAGAACAGGACGGCGACGATACATGGTCGGCACGCCACCGCCGAACTCCGCGCCTAGAAAAGGCGTTTCACCCGCTACCGCATCGGCATCGCCAGGCTCGCTGTTGTGAGTCTGTGCGCCAAGATCGCCGCCGACGCGGCTCGTAAAGCGAAACCCATACACCTCGTTCGGCGGCGACATCTTCGTCGATGTCCCCCAAGGCAAGTCCGCGTACCCGCCAAAAACGGGCGCTACTTCTCGATGCGGAAACACGGCATTGTCCCAGCCCGTCACCGTGTACAACGGCACGTCGAGTCCCGCTTCGCGCGCGAGGCGCTTGAGTGTCGCGATGTGCGCGGGGCCTTGCTGCGGACCCGTCAGGTTGTATTCGTTCTCTAGCTGGATGCCGATCACGGGACCGCCATCCTTCCACAACAAACCTTCTAGCTGCGCCGCGATCTCGGTGAAAAAGCGCTGCACGTACTGCAAATACAGCGGATCGTCACTGCGCGTCGGCACCTGATCGACGACCCAGGCGGGGATGCCGCCATAACGGACTTCCGCATGCACCCAAGGTCCAATGCGAACGAACGCATACAACCCGCGTGTCGCGCAGGCTTCGACGAAGCGGCGCAGATCGAACCGCGCGCTCCAGTCGAATTGCCCGGGACGTGGCTCGTGATACCGCCAGATCACATACGACGACACGATATCGACGCCAGCCGCCTTGACCTTCGCAAGCGCGTCGTCCCAACGCGCTTCGGGCACGCGCGCGTAATGCAACTCGCCCATGACGGGTAACCACGGCTCGCCGTCGCGCGTCAGATAACGGCTGTTGATGCCGATCGTCCTTCCATCCGGCGATGTATTCGTCCCCATCCGCAACGTATCCGCGAGCGGCGCACTGGCAGGGCGGCTTGCATCGACGGTCAGCATCGTCGTGGGCATATCGCGCGGGCGATTCCTCATGCGGAGAGCCACGCGCAGACATCGGCGGTGCCGAGCGTGCGTTGACCCAGCACGAAACGCGCGTTATCGGGTGCGGGCGCATCGACAGCCGTCGCGCCGAAGTTGAACGCGAACGTGATCTCGCCGCGACGGCGCACGCGCAACCCTTGCGCAAGATGTGTCACAGCAAGACCCGCATCGCGTGCCGCGCCTTCGAGCAACGCGCGATGCAGCGCCGCATCGAACCACGCGCTTGCATAACGCACATGTCCGCGCGCGACGATCGCAGGCCAGTTGTCATCGAAACGCGCGAGCACGTCGAGACCCTCGCGTGTTTCGATGTGCTCGCGCCAGTGCAACGCGATACCCGTCACGCCATCGAATGTCGTCGTCGGCTGCAGTGTCGGGCGCAACGAATCGACTTCGAGCACCTTGAACGGCAGCACCGCTTGCAGCGCGCCGGGCGGCAATTGCGCGGGGATCGCGAAGTCCGCGGTCTTCGAACCCGTGCGCGGGCCGATCACCCATTGCGCAGGAGACTGCTCGACAGTCTTCGCAAAGCCCGCCGGCAACGCCGCGAGACCCGGCACGACGATCAGCTTGTAGCCCGAGAGATCGGCGTGGGCCGAGACGATATCGACGTCGAGCGCCATTTCACGCAGCGTCCGGTAATACTCGAACGCGAGCGTCTGATAATCGAAACCCTTTGCATGCCGCTGGATTTCGAACATCCACTGCGTCTCGTAGTCGAACACGAGCGCGACTTCGGCGCGCGGCGCGGGGCCGCTTTGCGCAAGTTTCGTCAGCGCGACGGACTGCGCCATCTCCTGCGCGGCTCGCGCCACTTCGCGGCCACCCGGCGATAGCGTGTTGTCGGGCAGATTCAAGCCCGAATGCATCTGCTCCTGCGCAAACGGCGCCTGACGCCAGCGGAAGTACGACACCAGTTCCGCGCCATGCGCGAAGGCCTCGTAAGCCCACAGACGCACCATGCCGGGCGCAGGCACAGGGTTCCATGGCGCCCAGTTCACCGGTCCCGCTTCCTGTTCCATCACCCAGAAGCGGCCCTGGCCAATCGCGCGGTAGCGGTCGTGATCGAACGCCGACACGTCCGGGTAGCCGGTGCGTGCATAGCGTGCCTTGTCCTCTTCGCTCAGCGCGATCACTTCCGTGCGCGCGATCGGATAGCTGTCCCACGTTGCGACGTCGATGCTCTTGTTCGCGGCGAAGCGATAGTGATCGAAGGTCGTGAAAAAACCCATGAAGTTGTGCAGCATGTCCGCATCCGGCGCATGACGTCGCAACACATCGACCTGCTCGCGATGGAAGCTCGCCACTTCGTCCGACATGAAGCGGCGGAAGTCGAGCAGATGAATCGGGTTCGCGTCGGTCGGCGTCAGGTTCGGCAACTCGATGGCATCGAACGACGCGTACTCCATGCTCCAGAACACCGTGCCCCAGCGCTGGTTCAGGTTGTCGACGGTTTCGTAGCGGCGCGCGAGCCACGTCTGGAAGCGCGCGCGTGCCGCCTTCGAATAGCTCGGCACGGTTTCGTGACAGCCGAGTTCGTTATCCGTTTGCCACGCAATGACGGCGGGATGCGAACCGTAGCGCTGCGCCATCGCCTCGACGATACGCAGACATTCGCGTCGATACGGCTCGCTGCAGATATCGTAGTGTCGGCGCGAACCGGAATTCCACGTCGTGCCGTCGGCACGCACGGGCAGCATCTCCGGCATCGAATCGACGAGCCACTTCGGCGGCGATGCAGTGGGCGTGCCGAGCACGATTTTCAGGCCGGCGTCGGCGAGCGTGGCGACGGCGCGGTCCAGCCACGTCCATTCATACACGCCTGCGCGCGGCTCCATGCGGCTCCACGCAAATTCGGCGATCCGCACATGCGTGATGCCGAGTTCGACCATCCGGCGCGCGTCATCGGCCCACATCGTGTCCGGCCATTGTTCGGGGTAGTAGCAAACACCCAGTTGCATTGTCGATTTCTCCAGAGATCAGTAGTGTGCGGTCAGCTTGCGCGTCAGCCTTTGCTTGCGCCGAATGTCAGTCCCGCCACGAAGTGCTTTTGCATCAGGAAGAACATCAGCACGGAAGGCAGCGCGGCCAGCACCGAACCGGCCGCGACGAGATTCCATGCGGTCGTCCATTGCCCCTTGAGCGCGGCGACGCCGACCGTGATGGGCGCGGCGTCATCACCTTGCGTGAGGCACAGTGCCCAGAAATAGTCGTTCCAGACGAACGTGAAGACGAGAATGCCGAGTGCCGCGAGTGCA
This sequence comes from Paraburkholderia largidicola, assembly GCF_013426895.1. NCBI lineage: Bacteria > Pseudomonadati > Pseudomonadota > Betaproteobacteria > Burkholderiales > Burkholderiaceae > Paraburkholderia > Paraburkholderia largidicola. The sequence continues at coordinate 1,197,736 of NZ_AP023176.1, forward strand.
GGGCGGATCAGCGGTAGCACGATGCGCGCGTAGATGGTCCATTCGCTCGCGCCTTCGACGCGCGCGGCTTCGATCAATTCGAACGGCAACTGCTTGATGAAGTTGCGCAGAAAGAGCGTGCAGAAGCCCGTCTGAAACGCGATATGAAAAATGATCAATGCCCAGACGGTGTTGAACAGTCCGACTTTCAACGCCATGTCACGCACGGGGATCATCAGGATCTGTACGGGCACGAAGTTGCCCGCGACGAACGTGAACAGCACGACGATGTTGCCGCGAAAGCGATACGTCGCGAGCGCGAAGCCCGCCATCGACGCCAGCAGGATCGCGCCGAGCACCGAGGGCACCGTAATCAGCACACTATTGGCGAAGTAATGCAGCATCGGCGTTTGCGTGAGCGCGGCGCCATAGTTGTCGAGCAACGCGAAGTGCTTGGGAAAGGTCCAGTAATCGCCTTGCGACAGTTCATCGGAAGAACGAATCGACGTGACGAGCACAGCGAGCATCGGCAGCAGCCACACGAGCAGCGCGAGCGGCAGCGACGCCTTGTAGATCGCACGATTCCAGGGTTTCCAGCGTTCGACGGGAAGCGGATACATGAGAGTTCTCCTTGCGCGATACGTGAATCAGCGTTCTTCGCGCAGCATCCGGCGCAGATGGAACACGATGTAGACGAGCATGATCGCGAACAGCACGACGGCAATCGCCGCCGAATAGCCTTCGCGGTAGTACTTGATGGCCTGGTCGTACATGTAATAGGCGAGCACCGTGGAGCTGTCGAACGGACCGCCGCCGCTCATCACCGCGATCAGGTCGAAGCTGCGCAATGCGCCGATCACCGTCAGCACGACGGCCATGAAGGTGGCCGGGCGCAGTTGCGGCAGGATCACGTGCCACAACAGACGCCAGCCCTTCGCGCCTTCCATGCGCGCGGCTTCCACCACTTCGGGGTTGATCGCCGTGAGGCCCGTCAGATACAGCACCATGCAGTAGGGCGTTTGCGGCCAGAGCGCGGCGAACACGATGCCGAATGTCACCGTATGCGCATCGCCGAGCACGGGAATGCCGTGACCGACGATCAGCTTCAGCAAACCGAAGGTCGGGTCGTAGAACCAGCTGAACACGAGACCGACGACCACGCCGGACAACACGAACGGCGCAAAGAACAGCGACTTGACGACGCGCATGCCCTTCACCTGCTGGTTCAGGTACAGCGCGAACAGCAGGCCCAGCGGCGGCGCGAGCAGGAAGAACACCAGCCAGATCAGGTTGTTCTTCAGCGCGACGTAGAACGTCTCCGCCTGGAACAGTTCGGCGTAATTCGCAAGACCGATGAAGGTCTTTTCCGTCATGCCATCCCAGTTGTACAAACTGAGCGCGATGCTGCTGAAGATCGGATAGATCACGCACAGCGCAAACAGCGCACATCCCGGCAGCAGAAAGAAGAACGCCGCGCGATTGCGCGCGCGCCCGGACCTGGACGTGCGGCGGCTGCGCGCCGAAGGCAGGCGAGCGATAGACGTGGACATGACGAAAACCTCGTTCGATGCGGCTAGCCCAGTGCGGCGAGCGGCAGGTGATTCGTGGTCGCATCTGTTGCGATGCGCCCGGCAGGCGGCCGCGTTCAGTACGGCCGCCTTCAGGACATCACTTGTGATAGATGCGCTTGCGGGTCGCTTCGAGACGGGCGAGCAGCGAGTCGATCTGCGACGGATCGTTATAGAACTGCTGCATGGCCTTCATGCCTTCGTCGGCCATTTCCTTCGTCATGTCGCGGTCGTAGAACTGCGCAATGCCGCCCGTCGTGCTGGCGAGCGTCTGGAAGCCGACCTTCGAAATGGGATCTTCCGGCTCCGTCGCCTTGCTGTTCGACGGCAACTGGCCCCAGCCGCGCGCGAGATCCGCGTTGATTTCAGGCGTTTCCATGAACGCGAGCAGACGCCGCGCGTCGGCCTTGTTCTTCGCCTTGGCGGGAACCAGCAGCACGTTGACGGGACCGTCCTCTGCCATCGGCACCTTCGGATCGATCACCGGGAAACGCATGAAGCCGATCTGTCCTTTGACGCTCGACGGAATGCCCGCCGAGAAGAACGTGCCCATCAGCATCATCGCGGCCTTGCCGTTCGCGAGGAACGGGCCAATCGAATCGAGGTCGTACGACAGCGCGTTGTCGATGTAGTAGTGGTCGTCCATCAAGGTCTTCCACGTCGTGTAGACCTTCTTCACACGCGGGTCCGTGTACGGCACTTCGCCCGCCATCAGCTTCTGGTGAAACGCGTTGCCGTTGATACGCAGGTCGAGATAATCGAACCACGCGGCAAGCGTCCAGCTATCGCGCGCGGCGACGGCGATGGGGGCGACACCGCTTGCCTTGAGTTTCTTGCAGGCGTCGAGGAATTCTTCCCAAGTCTTTGGCTCGCTCTTGATCCCTGCCTTCTCGAACAGATCCTTGCGATAGAAGAAGCCGTACGCGTCATAGCCGAGGGGCGCTGCATACTGCTTGCCGTTATACGTCGAGGCTTCCTTCACCGATGCGTACTGCTGGCTCCAGCCGTTCTTCGACCAGTCGCCGGACAGGTCTTCGAGCAGGCCGCGCTTCGCGTAGTAGGCCATGCGCTCGCCGTCGTGCCACGACACGACATCGGGCGGATCGGTCGCGAGCCAGCCGCCCATCTGCACCTTGTACGCTTCTTCAGTGATGTAGGTGATCTTCAGATCGACATCGGGATTGGCCTTCTTGAACTTGTCGAACGCGTCCTGCCACGTCGAGCGCTGGTTGCCGCGCGCCGACACGTTGACGTTCAGTTGCCCGGCGTCGGCATTCGCGACGAAGCCCGACAGCAGCGCTGCCGACACGGCGAGCGCAGCCGTCACGGAGCGCGTGTTGAAAGAGGCGAGCCCGGCGATGCGGCTCAGGTGCTTGTTGATCATCGTGGTGTCTCCTTGAACTGCGTTGTTGGCCGGCCGCTCGACGCGGACAGCGGTCTTCTTGCCCACCGCGCCGGCTCTGTGGCCGGCTGCTCGGATCGGCGAACCCGGCAGGCGCGGTTCGCGTCTTTCGTGCTCTTGCGCCGCTCTTACGACATCTGCAGTGCGAAAGCTTGCGCTTCGGTTGCAACGGTGCGCGTTAGCGCGATGCCTTCATCGTCGAACAGATGACATGCGTCGGCGGGTACGCGCAGCGCCAGAGGCTCGCCGTTGCGGATCGACACATCGCCGGGTGCCTTGGCGATCAGCGTGCCGTCCGCGCATTCCACATGCACGTAGCTGTGCTCGCCGAGCTGTTCGGTGATCAGCGATCTGACGGCGAGCGTTTGCGCGTCGCCATCGAGCCGGATGTGCTCGGGACGAATCCCGACTGTGACTGTCTGACCGCGCGTGAGACGCGCACCGTCGACCTGCACGCGCAGTGTCGTGTCGCTGCGTTTGAGCCTGACGTGGACGCCGTCGTGCGCAACTGCGTCGACTTCGCCGTCGAGGAAATTCATGCGCGGCGAGCCGATGAAACCCGCGACGAACCGCGAGCGCGGCCGGTGATAAAGCTCGAGCGGCGCGCCGATCTGCGCGATGCTGCCGAAGCGCTGCGTATCCGCGCCCGCGTGCAACAGCACGATCTTGTCGGCGAGTGTCATCGCTTCGATCTGGTCGTGCGTCACGTAGACGACGCTCGCCTGCGCGAATCGCTGATGCAGCCGTGCGATTTCAATGCGCGTCTGGCCACGCAGCGCCGCGTCGAGATTGGACAGCGGCTCGTCGAACAGAAACACGCCGGGCTCGCGGACGATCGCGCGGCCAATCGCGACGCGCTGGCGCTGGCCGCCCGACAGTTCGCGCGGCTTGCGTTCGAGCAGCGTATCGAGTTGCAGCACGCGCGCCGCTTCGCGCACCTTCCGGTCGACTTCGGCCTTCGGCGTTTTTGCCAGCTTCAAACCGAACGCCATGTTGTCGTAGACCGACATGTGCGGGAAGAGGGCGTAGCTCTGGAACACCATCGCGACGCCGCGCTCGGCGGCGGGAACGCCGTTCATCGACCGGCCGCCGATCGTCACGTCGCCGTCGGTCTGGTCTTCGAGGCCGGCGACGATGCGCAGCAACGTGGACTTGCCGCAACCAGAAGGTCCGAGGAACACACAGAATTCGTGCGCGCCGATGTCGAGATTGAGATTGCGGATGACGGGCGCGTTGGCGCCGAACGTCTTCTGGATATTGCTCAGGGAGATTGCGGACATGGTGTTTTCCCTGGATTTAAACGCTTAAATCTGGCTTGAAAAAAATCGCGCAGAGGCTTGCGCGGCGTGGATTTAAGCGTTTAAATTCGGGGGTACTCGAAAGCGCGATCATGTTTGTCTCCTGTCGACCGGAGTTAGCGCTCGAGCGCTTACTCTGGTCCCATGCAACTGGTTGGTGTGTGCTTTCGAGCAAAGTTATCAAAGCCTGCGGCACCTGCGCAACATCTGATTCGCAGTCTCTAAATATGGGATCTTTCCTAATCTTTCTGGTATGGCGACATTAACCGACGTCGCGCGACGCGCGCAGGTCACGGCCGCAACCGTTTCGAACGTGCTGCGCAACCCGGACAAGGTGCGCCCGGAAACGGCCGAGCGTGTGAAGCGCGCTATCCGCGAACTGGGCTACCGGCCGAACCTGAACGCGCGTGCACTAGCGGAAGGGCGTTCGCCTACGCTGGCGCTGATGCTGTCGAGCATCGCGAATCCGTTCTATCCCGAGTTCGTGCTGGCGGCCGAACGAGCGGCGCGCCGCGCCGGTTACTTCCTGATGGTCTGCAATACGGACGACGACGCGGAAATCGGCCGTGCCTACCTCACGCAGATTGCGGGCACGCTGGCCGAAGGCGTGCTGGTGCTCAACACGGATATCGCGATTAACGAACTGTGCGAATCCGCGGCCGTCGGCGCGCCGATCGTGCTGAGCCTGTGGGAGCACCCCGAGCAGTTGCCCGCGCTGCCGTGCGTAGCCGTCGATTTCGCGCATGCGGGCGCGCTCGCGGCGCGGCATCTGCTGGAACTGGGACATCGCGATATCGGCATGCTGGTCGGCGACGGGTGCGGCGGCTTGCAGGATGCGCGCGCGACGGGCTTTCGCGAGGTGATGCGCGAAGCCGGTCTCGAACCGGATGATGCCGCCGTGCTGCAGATTTCCGATACGATCGACGCAGGCTTTGCCGCCTGCGTGGAACTGATGGAACGCGAGCCGCATCTCAGCGCGCTGTTTGCGACCAATGATCTGCTCGCCATCGGCGCGTTGCAGGCGCTGGCGACGCTAGGCCGCAAAGTGCCCGACGATGTGTCCGTGATCGGCATCACGGACATCCAGCTGGCGCATCAGGTGCGGCCTTCGTTGACGACGGTGGCGATCAACACGGAAGCAATTGCGCAGGCGTCGATTGAACTGCTGATACGGTTGATTCACGAGCCGCGTGGCGACGCGCCGCCGCCCGCTGTGATTGCGCCTTTGCCGACGCTGGTGAGAAGGCAGTCCACGTAGAATGGCCGCATGGACCTCAAACAAATCCAGTACTTCATCGCACTCTTCGAAGACGGCTCGGTGACGCGCGCGGCAAAGCGCCTGAACATCGTCCAGCCGGCGCTCAGCATGCAGATTGCGAAACTCGAAGCGGAGCTGGGGCAGGCGCTCTTCGAACGCGGTCCGCACGGCATGACGCCCACTGATGCCGCGCGGCAGATGTATCGCCTCTACACGCCGATCATGCGCGACATCGAGCACGCGCGCGTGCAGTTGAGCCGTCAGGATGTGATCGTCACGGGACGCGTATCGCTCGGTATGGTCGCCTCGGAAACGGAAAGCGTGCTCGCCGAATCGCTGGCGAAGTTCGATGCGCTGTTTCCTCAGGTCGAGGTGTCGGTGGCCGATGGGTTCAGCGCACAGTTGATCGACGGCGTCGAAGCAGGGCGCCTCGATGCCGCGATCATCAACAAGCCGCGCGGCCGCCTCGCGCTCGACATGCAGCCGCTGCTGGTCGAAGAGATGGTGTACGTGACGGGCATGAAGTGCGTTGCCGCATTGCCAGACACCATCGATCTTTCACAGCCGCCCGCCGTCGAGCTGGTTCTGCCCACCCGACGCAACGGCCTGCGCGGCGCGCTCGACGCCGCGTTGATGGCCGCCAACATCGTCATCAAGCCGACGTTCGAAATCGATCTGCTGAGCACCATCGTGCAGTTCGTCGAACAAAGCAGCGTCGCCACGATCCTGCCGCGTGTGGTCGTGCAGCGCAAAGTGGACGAAGGCACGCTGCGCGCGCACCGCATCACGACGCCGTCGATCCTGCGGCACATCGTTCAGGTGTCGCATCCGAAGCGGCCGATCGGGCCCGCCGCGCAAGCACTCATCGACATCATCGCGGACGAAATCCGCCGCGTCACGAAGAGCGCGGCGGACGAGTGAGACCGCTCAGCTCGCGTTGCGCGTAGCGGGCTGATCGAGCCGGCCCCGTGTCTCCGGCACGATGAACGCGCCAATCAGGAAGATCACGCTGATCGCGCTGAGGAAGATCGCCAGCATGACGGGCAATTGGCTCGTTTCCTTCGCGACCAGCGAGACGAAGGTCGGCATCATGCCGCCGATCGCAAAGCCGATGTTCCATGACAGACCCGTGCCCGTCGCGCGGATCGCCGTCGGGAAACGTTCGTTGAGGAAGATCAGGATCGGCGCATAACCGGCGCTGCCCAGCGCGCTCAGCACGACGGCATAGATGCCGACGGTCACGATGTCGGTGGCCGTGGGCAGCAGCAGAAAGATGCCCGGCAGCGCGACGAGGCGGATCAGGCCGATCCAGATGAACGTCGTCTTGCGGCCGATGAACGTGCTCAGGTGTCCCGCCGCCACCGACGCGATCACGACGGCGATGCTGCAGATCATCAGGATCGCGGCGGCGGCGCCGTTGGGCGCGTGGCTCACGACCTTCAGGAACGTCGGCAGATAACCCGAGGTCAGGTAGTAGCCGCTGCCGCCGCCGATGGTCAACAGCAGGTTGACGAACAGGATCGACCGATAGTCGCGCGAGAACAGCGTTTTCAGCGGTGAGCGCACGATCTCGACGGCGGCATCGCGCGTCTGCGCCGCGGCTTTCGCGGCCTTTTCCGCGGCCAGTTTGCGCCACAGCGGCGACTCTTCGAGGCTGTTGAACACGAAGAGACCGAGCACCGAACTGATGATCCCCGTGAAGAACATGCAGCGCCAGCCCCACACGTCGAACAGATCGCCCGGAAAGAGCGACGACATCAGGAGGAAGGTCAGCGAAGCGAGCAGCGCGCCCATGCCCGCGCCACCGCCGCCGATCAGCCCCGACACGGCGCCGCGATATTTCGGCGCGACGGATTCGGTGCCGATCGTATGCGTCGACGCGACCACGCCGCCGACGAATACGCCCTGCACGAGCCGCAGAATCAGAAAGAGTACGGGCGCGACCAGGCCGACGGTATGCACGGTCGGCAGCAGGCCGAAAGCCGCCGTCGAGATGCCCACACCAACCACGGCAACGATCATCGCGCCCTTGCGTCCGTGACGGTCGGCGTACGAGCCGAACAGTGCGGAGCCGAGCGGGCGCATCAGCAGCGTGACGGCGAACGACGCGTAGACGCCTGCGAGCGACAGCATCGCGTGATCGGAAGGGAAGAACAGACGCCCGACGACGGGCGCCACGTACAAGAGCACGAACAGGTCGAACAGATCGAGGGCCCAGCCCAGACATGAGGCGAATACCGCGCCCATGACCTGCCGCTGGTCGATAGCCGGCACGGCGGCGCCGTTTTGCGCTGCTACGGACATCATTCATCTCCTTGAATGGTCACCGTCCTGTCTCTGTATCAGTCCGGTGAAAGTGGCACCTGTCGATTGCGTGCTCTGATTGGCGTTAATGAAACCGTGGGTTGAATTCGCTATGGCGTTGAAACGAGTGGCGCGGCTCGCGTCGCGCGCGTTGCATGTCGATGCTCGACCACGCGCAAGCCCTGCGCGTCGCCGCGGAAGACGGGCATCGGGTAGCGGTCGGGAATCTCGCCGGGCGCGGCGCCCGGCGGCGTGTCCTGGTCCGCTTCGATCGTTTATTTCCCGTGGAACACGGGCTTGCGCTTTGCGTGAAATGCCTCGACGCCTTCGCGGAAATCGTCGGACGAACGCAGGCGGCTATAGCAGTGGCCTTCCAGTTCGATCGCAATCGACAGCGGCGCATCTTCCGTATCGTTGAGCAGCTTCTTCGCGGTGCGTTGCGCGAGCGGCGAGAACGCGCGCAACTCGTCGACGAGCGCATCCGTGGCGGCTTCGAGTTCGGCGTCGGCGACACATTCGACGGCAATGCCCCAGTCATACGCCTGCTTGCCGGGAATGCGGCGCGAGCGCATCACGATGTCTTTCGTCCGGCCGATGCCGACCATCTGCTGCAGGCGCGCGGAACCGCCCGAACCGGGGATCTGACCGAGCTTCTGTTCGGGCAGCGCATAGAAGGTCGTGTCGGTGGCGATGCGGAAGTCACACGCGAGCGACAGCTCGAAGCCCACGCCGAAGCAGAAGCCGCGATTCGCCGCGATCACGGGCTTCGAGCAGCGCGTGGGCGCCGCGATGTTCCATGCGAGTTTCGACACAGTTTCCGGCGACGCTTCGAGAAAGCCCTTGATGTCGCCGCCGCTGGAGAAGTGCTCACCTTTCGCGCGCACGACGATGACACGCACGCGGTCGTCTTCGTCGAGGGCTTCGAAGGTGGCGCGCAACTGGTCGCGCGCATGCATCGAAATCACGTTGAACGGCGGACGGTCCAGGATGATGTCGGCGCGTTCGCGTTGGGCGTCGATCTGGACGTCGAAGCCGTCGAGGTCCTGAAGCAGCGTCTGGCCGCGATGGGTCAGGTCGGTCATGAGTGTCACTCCTTCGTGATTTCAATGTGTTGATGCAAAACGTCGACTGATGCGGCCGGGCCGCGCTCGTCGCGCAGGTATTCGCCGGCCTGGAGCTTGCGGCGCAGTATCTTGCCGACGGGAGACTTCGGTATGTCGTCGACGAACACGTAGTCGCGCGGGCGCTTGAAGTTGACGAGATCGGACGCGCGGCACCATGCGTCGAGCGTGTCGCCGTCCACGTAATCGCGGCGCTTGACGAAGGCGACCACGCGCTGTCCCCAGCGTTCGTCTTTCACGCCCGCCACGGCCACTTCGTCGACGCACGGATGCAGCGACAGCACCGATTCGATATCGACGGGCGAGATGTTCTCGCCGCCGCTGATGATCATGTCGTCGACGCGGCCGGAGACGTAGAGGTCGCCGTCTTCGTCGAAGAAGCCCGTGTCGCCCGTGAAATACCAGCCGTTGCGCAGCGACTTCGCGTTCGCATCGGGTCGGTTCCAGTAACCTTCGAAAGCTTCGTCGCCGAGCAGGTCCGCGATGATCTGGCCTTCTTCGCGCACGGCGGCGACGTCGTCGGGCGACTGCGCGTCGAGCTTCACGATGCGCAAGCGGGTGTTGATGCCCGCCCGTCCGGCGCTGCCGGGCTTGAGCGTGGCGTGCTGATCGATGCTGACCGTGTAGACCTCGGACGAACCGTAGTGGTTGACGAACAGTTCCGGCTCGAAGGCAGCCGAAAGACGTTTGAGCAAGCCATCGCTCATCGGCGCGCCCGCAAAGCCGAGCTTCGTGACGGATGACGTGTCGATATCGCCGAACGCGCGATCCGCGAGCAGATCGTGATAGAGCGTCGGCACGAGATAGAGACACGAGAGCTTGTATTGCGCAATCGAATCGAGCGCGAGGCGCGCATTCCAGCGGCGCACACAGACGAACAGACCATCGACGAGCGCCATGGAAAGCAGCGAACGCACGCCCATCGTGTGATAGAGCGGCATCACGCCGAGTGTGCGCTCGCCGTGTCGATAGAGGTTCTGCGCCACATGCGCGAGCGCTGCAGCGCGTTCGTGCCGGTGCCGGCGCGGCACGCCTTTGGCCTTGCCTGTCGTGCCTGACGTGTAGAGGATCAGCGAGTAGTCGTCGGCGGTGGCGTGCGTCGCGGCCGGTTCAAGGCTTTCATACGCGGGTTGCACTGCGAGCAGCACATCGATCGATGCGGTGCGTCCCGGCGCATCGTCCAGCGCGATACGCGGCACGTTCTGCGCGGCGGGGCTTTGCATCACGGCTTCCGCGCTGACGGGCTCGTAGACGATCGCCTTCACGCCCGCATCGCTCACGCAATAATCGAGTTCCTCGGGCTTCGCACGCCAGTTGAGCGGCACGATGACGATGCCCGCGAACTGGCAGGCCCAGTGCAGCGTCGCCATTTCCCAGCGGTTTTGCAGCACGACGAGCAGACGGTCGCCATGCGCGAGACCCAGTTCGCGCAACCCGTGCGCCGCTTGCAGAATCAGCCGGTGCCATTGCGCGTAAGTGGCGCGAAACTCGCCATCGACGAGCGCCAGCGCATTCGGACTGCGCTCCACGCTTTGCAGAAACGTGCGGCCGAGATCAAGCATGTTCGGCCTCCGTGTCCGCGCACTGCGCCTTGCGCCGCGCCGCGCAGTCGAGCACCGCGGCGACGATCGGCGTATAGCCCGTACAGCGGCAGATGTGGCCCGAGAGCATCTCGCGCACCTGTGCTTCCGTCGGATCGGGCACGCGCTGTAAAAAGTCCGCACACGACATCAGGATGCCCGCCGTGCAGAAGCCGCACTGCAACGCGTGATGACGCGAGAACGCCTGTTGCAGATCGCCGAGCGTCTGCGCGGGCGCGAGCCCTTCGACGGTATCGACGCGCCGTCCATCGGCTTGTACCGCGAGCATCAGGCACGAGCGGGCCGCGACGCCATCGACATGCACGGTGCACGCGCCGCACACGCCATGTTCGCAGCCGACGTGCGTGCCCGTTGCGCCGAGTTCATGGCGCAGGAAGTCGGACAACAGTTCGCGGGTTTCGCAATGACCGCCGCGTTCGCGGCCATTGAGCGTCAGCGTGACGGCGTGCTGCTCGCCGTGCCGCATGACGTGGGGTGTGGACTTGCTCACTTGGCCTCCTCGATCACGCGCCATCCGAGTTCACGTACCAGATGACGGCGGTACTTCGCGCTGATATGCGCATCGTCCTGCGCGCCCAGTTTCCAGCTCAAATCGTTCAATGCGCCACGCAGGTCGTCGCCTTGCAGGCGCGGCCAGGTTTCGACCTTCGGCCGGTCCGCGACGCCGCCCACGGCGATCCGTATCGCGTCGTCCGTGACGACGGCGGCGCATGCGACCATCGCGAAGTCGCCGTGACGTGCCGAGCATTCCGTGAACCCGAAGCGCTCGCCCGGCTGCTTCAGCGGGAAGCGCACCGCTTCGACGAGTTCGTCCGGCTCGCGCGCCGTCATCAACATGCCCTGAAAGAAGTCGCTTGCCGACAGCACGCGTTGTTTCTTTTTCGAGCGCAGCAATACCTCGCCGCCGAGCGCCGTCAACACGAGCGGCAACTCCGCGCTCGGGTCGGCATGCGCGATCGAGCCGCACACGGTGCCGCGATTGCGGATCTGAAAGTGCGAGATGTGCGGGAAGGCCATCGCCAGCAACGGCACTTCGTCGTGCAGCGTCGCGCGCCATTCGACGCTGCCTTGCGTCGCCGCCGCGCTCACGACCAGACGCCGCGCATCGCGATCTACCCGCACCGCGTTCAGTTCGTCGGTGCGCGAGATGTCGACGAGTACGCGCGGCTGCGCGAGCCGCATGTTCAGCACGGCCATCAGCGATTGGCCGCCTGCCAGCACGCGGGCGTCTTCGCCGCTTTGCGCGAGCATCTCGAGCGCTTCATGCGTGGTCTTCGCGCGAACGTAGTCGAAGGCTGCGGGCTTCATGCTTGCCTCCTGAAGCGTGCAAAGAGACGCCGGAACAGCCGCGCGAGCGACGAACCGTCCGTTGAGAGCGGTTGACCCGCCGCCTGTCGTCCGAGCGCCTCGAATAGTTGCCGTAACACGACCTTTGCCGCGCCTTCGAGCATGCGTCCGCCGACGGCTGCGACCTTGCCTGACACCTGGGCTTCGTAGTCGTACGTGAGGCGCGTACCGTTGGCAGTCGGCGCAAGTTCGACCAGCCCGTTGCCGCGCGCGCTGCCGAGCGGCGAAATGCCCGCGCCCGCCAGCCGCAACCGATGCGGCGCATCGATCTCGGACAAGCCGATACGCGCCTCGAAACGCGCCTTGATCATGCCGACGCCGATCGTCACGTCTGCGCGGTACTGGTTCGGTCCCGTCGCTTCGAGCGCGTGGCAGCCGGGAATGACCTTCGCCAGCGCGGTGGGATCGAGCAGCACCGCAAAGATCGCTTCGGGCGTGGCGGGCAGATCGACGGTGCCTTGCGCGGTGAGCGCACGTCCGCCGCCGGGCGTCGCGGGCTTCGATGTCGCTGCTTCGCGATACTCGGGCCGCGAAGGTTCGGGATCGTCGATGCCGATCAGCGCCATCACCTTCGAAGGCGTGAGCGGCAAGCGGATATCGTCGATGCCGAGCGCGTCCGCGACCGCGTTGGCGATGCACACGGGCGTGCTCATGTTGTTGCCTTCGCCCAGGCCTTTTGCGCCGAGCGGCGTGAACGGCGAGGGCGTTTCCAGATGGACGATCAGCGGATCGGGGACTTCGCACGTGGTCGGCATCAGATAGTCGGCGAGCGTGCCCGACTGGAAGCTGCCGTCCGCGCCATAGCGGAACTCTTCGAGCAATGCCGCGCCGAGACCCTGCGCGAACGCGCCGCGAATCTGGCCATCGGCGAGCGCGGGGTTCAACAGCGTGCCGGCATCATGCGCCGTTACATACCGGTCGATGCGCACATGGCCCGTCGCGCGGTCCAGTTCGATGCCGCACATGTCGAATGCAAAGCCGTAGGCCGCCGAGGTATTGATGCGGTCGTTCTCATCCGGTGCGTCCATATGCGGCGGCGACCAGAACACGGTCTCGCGCAAGCCCGGCTCTTCGCCATCGGGCAGCAGCGCGGGCGCCCAGTGCGGCGCATTGCTCGCGGCGCGGCCGAACGGCAGTGCGCGCTCTTCAGCATCCTTCGGAAAGATGCGCGCGCCTTCGAAGCGCACGTCATCGGGTACGCAGCCGAACTGCTTCGCAAGGACCCGCGCGAGCTTGTCGCGCACACGCATCGCGGCCAGATGCACGGTGCCTGCGACCGCACCAGCAAAGCGGCTGGAGTAATTGCCCGATGCGACGGACCATGCATCCTTGTGCGTATCGAACTCGACATTGACGACGATGTCTTTCGGATCGAGGCCGAGCACGTCGGCCACGACCTGCGCGCACACGGTCATATGCCCTTGCCCCGCGGGCGTCGATGCGATCGTCACGTTCACGCCGCCAAGCAGATCGACGCTCACGGTCGCGCTCGCAATCGCGCCGTTCTTGGGACCGGCTTTCTTGCGTGCTTCGGCGGGCATCACGGTCGTGATGTAGCCCATGTTCGACACCGACGGTTCGACGATGGCCGCGAAGCCGATGCCATAGAGCCGGCCTTGCTTGCGCGCGGCGTCGCGGCGCGCGACCAGTTCCGCATGGCCGCCATCCGACAGCGCGCGCCGCAGCGCTTCCTGATAGTTGCCTGAATCGAGCAGCGCGCCCGCTGCCGCCCGATACGGAAAGGCATCGGCGGACACGAAATTGCGGCGATAGACGTCGAGCACGTCGAGATTCAACTCGATGGCAATGCGCTGGATCAGCCGTTCGAGCGCGAAATACACCTGCGGGCCGCCGAAACCGCGCACGAGCCCCGTGGGCGTTTTGTTGGTCAGCACGACGCGGTTGCGCACCAGCAGATTCGGGATCGCGTAGGCGCCCGTCAGGCAGCCGTGCATCCGGTAGAACGTGGCGGGCTCGGGCGCGCGCACGTAGCCGCCGCAGTCTTCCAGTTGATCGTAGGAGAGGGCGGTGATGCGGCCGTCGCTTTCGACGGCGGCTTCGATCGTCGACAGCCGTGCCGTCGCGGACGTGGCCGCGCTCAGATGTTCGAGCCGGTCCTCGACCCACTTGACGGGGGCGCCCGCCTTGCGCGACGCGAGGCACATCAGCACGACATACGGAAACACCGCCTGCTTCACGCCGAAGCTGCCGCCCGAGTCGCGCGGGGCCTTGTGACGCAAGCGGTTCGCGGGCACGTTCAAGGCCATCGCCATGACGGCGTGCAGCGAGAACGGGCCCATGAAATTCGACGTGACGTCGTAGCCTTCGTCGCCCGACAGATATTCCGCGATCACGACGCCGCATTCGATCGGCGCGCACGAGTTGCGCGGATAGTGCGTAACGACCTTCACGCGATGCGCAGCCTGCTCGAAGGCCGCCTCGGGCTCGCCGTAGCGGAAGTGCCGGTCGCTGATCACGTTGGTGCCGACGCGCTCGTGCAGAACGGGCGCGTCGTCGCGCATCGATTGCTCGATCGACGTAACAGGATCGAGCTGCGCGTAGTCCACTTTGATGAGATCGAGTGCGTCTTCGGCGAGCGCGCGCGATTCCGCCATCACGACGGCCACCGGCTCGCCGACATAGCGCACGCGATCCATCGCCAGCGCCCATTGCTCCATCGGCGACTTCACGCCGACCACGAAGGGGCGCGACCATGGGCGCAGATCGTCGCGCGTCAGCACGGCGCGTACGCCGGGCAGCTTCTCTGCGGCGCTTGCATCGATCGAAACGAGTTCAGCGTGCGCATGCGGCGAGCGCAGCACGGCGGCGTGCAGCGTGCCCGGCTTCACGCCGATGTCGTCGCCATAGCGGCCGCGGCCCGTCAGGATCGCCGGGTCTTCGAGCCGCTGCATCGGACGGCCGACATGTTTCGCTGTGCGTGCCTGCGTGGCCTCGTCGCGCTCCGCAACGATAGGGGCTTCGGCAACGTTCATGTCGCGCTGGTTCATCGATCGGCTCCATCATCGTCGCGGCGGCTCGCAAATTCATCGGCGAGACCGCTCCAGCGCTTTACGATCTCGCGATGCTCGATGGCGAACAGATCCAGAATGCGTCCAACGGTGTGATCGACAACGTCTTCGATGGTCTTCGGATGCGCGTAGAAAGCGGGCACGGGCGGCATCACGATGGCGCCCATTTCGGTGGCCAGCGTCATGTTGCGCAAGTGCGCGAGGTTGAGCGGCGTTTCGCGCGCAACCAGCACGAGGCGACGGCGCTCCTTGAGCATCACGTCGGCGGCGCGCGTCAACAGGTTGTCCGCGAAGCCGTTCGCGACGCTGGCGAGCGTTTTCATCGAGCAGGGCGCAATCACCATGCCTTCCGTCACGAACGAGCCGCTCGCGATGGTTGCGCCGATGTCGCGCACGCTATGGACGACATCCGCGAGTCCGTCGAGATCGCTGCGCGTGAGGCCCAGTTCCTGCGCTGCCGTGATGGCGCCCGACGCCGACACGATCAGATGCGTCTCGTGCGTGCCGAGTCGACGCAGCGCGGCGAGCAGGCGCACGCCGATCATCGCGCCGCTTGCGCCCGATATGCCGACCACGATGCGTGGCTTGCGGGTAGCGCGCTCAGTCATGATGGCGAGCCAGCCAGGCGTCGAACGCGGCGTTATCCGTGGCGACGAGAGCGTCGAGATCGACCGTGTCTTCGCCCGGAATCCGCACACGCGTGAACACATGGGCGGAATAGACGACGGGCCGCGTCGCGTCGAGCCCCATCTTCGCGCTGACGCCTTGCAGATGCGGCGGTGCGTCGTCGGGCTGACCGACGGTCGTCGACGGATCGAGGGGCGAGCCTTGCGCGCCGTCGATCACGATGAGATCGCGATCGGCCTGGAAGCGCGTCGCGATGGCCCATTCGATTTCAGCGGGATCATGCACGTCCACATCCGTATCGACGACGACCACCTGCTTGATATCGTAGTGCGCGCCGAACGCGCACAGAATCACGTTTTTCGCTTCGCCTTCGCGCTTCTTGTCGAACTGGATCCACAGGTGATAACGGCACACGCCGCCCACCGACAGATGCACGTCCTTCACGCCGGGATGGCTGCGTTGAAGGTGAGCAAGCAGCGTCGCTTCACGCGGAATGCCGCCGAGCAGCAAATGCTCCATTTCCGCGGGGACGATGGTATGAAAAATCGGGTCGCGCCGATGTGTGACGGCCGTGACCTCGATCACCTCGCGCGCTTCCTTCGCGCTGTAGTACTTCGGGAACTCGCCGAACGGGCCTTCGGGCTCGCGCACGTCCGGCAGGATGCGTCCTTCGATCACGATCTCCGCGAACGCGGGCACGTGCACGCCGTTCGTCACGCACTGCACGACGGGCAGCGGCGCGCCTTGCAACGCACCGGCTATTTCCAGTTCATCGTGATCGATGGGCGTGATGGCTTGCGAGGCGAGCATCGTCAGCGGATCGACGCCGATGGCGATGGCGACGTCGAGCGCGTCGCCGTCTGCTTCGGCGGCCTTCTGGAACGCGTGCAGATGGCGCGGCAACAGAAGAATCGCCATGCGGTCGCGGCCATGCACCTGAATGCGGTTGATCGACACGTTCTGCACACCGGTGCGCGGATTGCGCGCAATCACGAGGCCCGCCGTAATGTAAGGGCCGTTGTCGTGTTCGCTGTGGGTCGGAATCGGCAACAGCGCGTGCAGGTCGATTGCATCTGTATGAACGATCTGCTGACAGGCCGCCTCAGCGCGTGCGACCTGCTGCGACGCGATGGGCGCGTCGGCGGCATCGCGAAAGCGCGTGAGCAAGGCATGTTCCTCGACGCCCATTGCCTCCGCGATCCACGCGCGCTTCGACATGAAGCCACTCACCACGGGCATGTCGTGGCGGCCCGGCCGCGTGAAGAACGCAGCCTGCGTGCCGTCGAGGCGCTTGGCGACAGCGGCCAGTTCGTGTTCGAGCGCGATGGGGCCGTCGATCGTCGCGAGACGCCCCGTACGGGCCAGATGCGCGAGCCAGCCGCGCAGCGTGAGCACGCCCGAAGGCTCGGCCCACGTGCGGGGCGGCGAAAACGACGTGGCCGACAAGGCGCCTTGGGTCGCGGCGTCGCGAGTGTTCATCTGCGTCTCCATCCATTACCGCCTCTTCGATGCGTCCGATGCGAATCGGATCGAGAGGACATGGAGGCAAGCGTAGCGACAACACGGTATAAGTTCTAATACTGATTTTTGATGCTTTGGATCATCGTTGCTGATATCAGTGTTAGCCCCGATGACGTCCGCCTTACAGGGCGATATCAATACACACGCCTCGTGCCGCCTTGTGCGCAGGGACGTTGCCACGGCATGCCCAGCGAGGCTTTCGGATATGGACTGATGAAACGGATGGCTGTCATTAGTCGCCGTGATAACGCGCTGCCGGGATCATCCCAGTCATGGACCTCAAGCAAATCCAGTATTTCATCGCGTTGTTCGAAGACGGCTCGGTCACACGCGCGGCCAAGCGGCTGAACATCGTGCAGCCCGCGCTCAGCATGCAGATCGCGAAGCTGGAGGAGGAGTTGCACCAGCAACTTTTCGATCGCGGCGCGCACGGCATGGCGCCCACTGCGGCGGGGCGGCTGATGTACCGGCTGTTTCTGCCCATCATGCGCGACCTCGCGCACGCGCGGCAGCAACTCGTGCAGCGCGATGAAGTGGTGACGGGGCATGTGGGGATCGGGCTGATCGCGTCGGTGACGGAAAGCGTGCTCGCGGATTCGCTGGCGCGGTTTCATGCGCGCTATCCGCATGTCGAGGTCACGGTGGCCGACGGCTACAGCGCAACGTTCATCGATTGGGTGTCGGGCGGTCAGCTCGACGCCGCGCTGATCAACAAACCGCGCGCGCGACTATCGCTCGACTCGCAGCCGCTGCTCGACGAGGAGATGGTGCTCGCGACCAGCGTCGCGCATGGGCCGGAATTGCCGCATTCGATCGAACTCGCGCAACTGCACGAACTGGAACTCGTATTGCCCACTAAACGCAACGGTTTGCGCGGCGTGCTCGATACGGCGGCGCAACATGAAGACGTGATGCTCGCACCGCGCTTCGAAATCGATGTGCTGTCAACCATCGTCGCGCTCGTCGAGAAAACGCGCTTCGCGACAATATTGCCGCGTATCGTGGTCGGACGCGCAGTGCGTGAGGGGACGCTGCGCGCGTATCCGATCCTCGCGCCGCGCATCGTGCGGCATATCGTGCGCGTGAGCCATCCGCGCCGGCCCCTCAGCGCCGCGGCAGAAGCGCTAATTGCGATCATCGCCGACGAGTTGCGGCAGGTGTCCAGCGCGATGGATGTGGGCGTGCCCGTGACGTCGAAGGAAGCGGCTGGCTGAGCACGAAGGTGCGATGGTATGGATCGCGCGGCCTGCGAAGCATGTCATGATGTCGACGCCCAACGTTCCAACGCAACGATTCGACCGATGAACCTCAGAGCGCTTCAATGTTTCGTGACGCTCGCTGAAGAGCTGAACTTCAGCCGCGCCGCCGAGCGTCTGCATATTGCGCAACCCGCGCTCAGCCAGCAGATCCGCGCATTGGAAGACCGGCTCGGCACACAACTGATCGACCGCACGCGCCGGCCGCTGCGACTCACGGAGGCCGGGCAGTACCTGTGCACCGAGGCGAAACAGATCCTCGGCTCGCTGGAACAGGCGACGCTCGGTGCGACCGAAATCGGCATGGGCCGGCGCGGCTGGCTGAGTGTCGGCTTCACGCGCTCGGCGATGTACAGCATCCTGCCGCCTGCGCTGAAGGCCTTTCATCGCGAGTTTCCGCAGGTCGAACTGAAGCTCTATGAAATGCTCACCGACGAACAAAGCGACGCGCTGCGCGACATGCGCATTCACGTCGGTATAGGGCGACAGCCGCTCGCGATGTCGGGCTACACGTCGCGCGTACTGTTGCGCGAGCAGCTCGTCGTCGTGATGGCGCTCGATCATCCGCTAGCAAAACGAAAGAAAGTCAAAATCGCCGAACTCGCCGATACGCCGTTGATCCTGTATCCGAAGCATCAGAATGCGCAGTACAAGCGCTCGGTGCTGTCGCTGTATCGGGATGCGGGCGTGACGCCGTTCATCGCCCATCAGGCTTACGAAATACAGACGGCGATTGCGCTCGTCGCGGCGGGGCTGGGCGTGACGGTGGTGGGGGAATCGGTTGCGCGGCATGGACGTACGGATGTCGTGTACCGCCACCTGGAAGGGCCGGGCTCGGCGCAGCGTTCGACCCTCGCCGCTACCTATCGCGACGACGACACGTCGCCGCATCTGCTCGCATTCTTACGCTGCCTTCCGCCGCCGCTCGCCGACAACGGCACACTATAAGACGATCGTTATACAAGCATAAGCATCTCGTCTTGGACTTCCTGGCTGCGCATTCCTACCATCGAACAGGTAGCTGACGCTGTGGCTTGGACCACCGCGCTCAGTCCACTGGAATGAAGCGACCGCAGTGTCGCGCGCTCAGGAAGGAGACAGCATGACTCGTATCGACGAAGCAGCGACCATGCGAAAAGTGTACGGGCGCCTGATGCCCTTGCTCTTCGCGATGATGTTCTTCAACTATCTCGACCGCATCAACATCGGCTTTGCAGCCCTCGATATGAACAACGACATGGGCTTCAGTCCTGCCGTGTTCGGCTTCGCGGGGAGTATTTTCTTCGTCGGATACATGTTGCTCGAAGTCCCGAGCAATCTGCTGTTGCATCGCGTCGGCGCGCGCCGGTGGATTGCGCGCATCCTGCTCACGTGGGGCGCGGTGGCAGCCGCCACGGCATTCGTGTTCAACGACACCAGCTTCTACGTGCTGCGCTTTCTGCTCGGCGTGATGGAAGCGGGCTTCCTGCCCGGGGTCGCCGTCTATCTGACCAAGTGGTTTCCCGAACGCTACCGGGCGCGCGCGGTCGGCGGATACATCATTGCGGGCTCGTTTTCGGCGGTGCTCGGCGGTCCGATCTCGACGACGCTGATGACCTACGCGAACGGCGTGCTCGGGTTGCACGGCTGGCAATGGATGTTCATTCTCGAAGGCGTGCCGGCGATGCTGCTCGGCCTCGTGACGCTGCGCATCATGACCGAGCGTCCCGCTGACGCTGCGTGGCTCAGCGACGACGAGAAGCGCTGGCTCGAATCGACGCTCGCTGCGGAACGCGAGGCGCTCGGCGGTCACAGGCATGTTTCTTTTCTGCGCGTAGCGGGCGATATCCGCGTATGGAGCCTCGCCTGTCTGTTCGGCTGTGCGCTGGTGGGCATCTATGGCCTGTTTTTGTGGCTGCCGCAGATCGTCAAGAGCCTTGGTCATCTGAGCAATATCGAAGTCGGCTTTCTTTCCGCGGCGCCGCCGCTGCTCGGCGTGCTGGGCACGTTCCTGATCAGCCGCAGTTCCGACCGTTCCGGCGATCGCAAGAAGCACCTCGCATTCGTGTATGGCGCGAGCGCGATTGCTATCGCGGGCAGTGCTTACGCGCCGAATCCCGTGATCGCTTATGCGCTGCTGTGCGTGACGGGTCTCTTTATTTATGCGGGTAATCCGCTGTTCTGGAGCCTCGCGTCGTCGTTCCGGACAGGCGCAGCAGGCGCCGCAACGATCGCGCTGATCAACACGATCGCGCAATTCGGCGGACTGGTGGGGCCGTGGAGCATCGGACTGGTGCGCCGCGCGACGGGCAATTTCTCGCTGGCGTTGCTGACCATCGCTGCGTTTCTCGTGATCGCAACGATCATCGCGCTCGTCATGCGTGTCACGCCGCCGGAGGAGGGCGCGGCTTCGGCCCTCGCGAACGGCGATGCTGCGACGGGAAGCTAATCGCGTTTATCGCAGGTTCATCGTAAAGACTCAAAGGGTTCGCTACATGATCATCGATTGCCACGGTCATTACACGACGTCGCCACGAACGCATGAGGCGTGGCGCGCGAAGCAGATTGCCGCGATGAGGGACGGCACGCCTGTGCCGCCGCGTCCCGTCATCACCGATGACGAGATCCGCGACAGCATCGAAACGGGACAGCGCCGCATTCAGCGCGAGCGCGGCACCGACCTCACGATCTTCTCGCCGCGCGCTGCGGGCATGGGTCATCATCTCGCCGGCGCAGAGGCGAATGCCGTCTGGTCCAGCGAATGCAATGACCTCGTGCACCGCGTCTGCTCGCTGTTTCCGAGGCATTTCGTCGGCGTGTGCCAGCTGCCGCAGGCGCCAGGCGTGTCGCCCTCGAACAGCATTGCCGAACTGCGTCGCTGCGTGCAGGAGCTTGGTTTTATCGGCTGCAATCTGAATCCGGATCCGTCGGGCGGGCACTGGTCCGGTCCGCCGCTCACCGATCGCTTCTGGTATCCGTTATACGAAGCCATGGTGGAACTCGACGTGCCCGCGATGATTCACGTGTCGTCGTCGTGCAATCCGAATTTTCATGCGACGGGCGCGCATTACATCAACGGCGATACGTCCGTGTTCATGCAGTTGCTCACCGCCGATCTGTTCGCGGACTTTCCAACGCTTCGGTTCATCATTCCTCATGGCGGCGGCGCCGTGCCTTATCACTGGGGGCGTTATCGCGGGCTCGCGCAGGACATGAAGCGGCCGTTGCTGCGCGACTATCTGCTCAAAAACGTGTTCTTCGATACCTGCGTCTATCATCAGCCCGGCGCTGAACTGCTCGCGAAAGTGATTCCCGTCGAGAACATTCTTTTCGCCTCTGAAACCATCGGCGCAGTGCAGGGCATCGATCCCGAGACGGGGCACTACTACGACGACACGCGGCGCTATATCGATGCAATCGCATGGTTGAGCGACGCGGACCGGCAACGCATCTATGAAGACAACGCGCGGGCGGTGTATGCACGTCTCACCGCGCAACTCGACAAACAACTGGCAATGGATGGGGCGACGATATGAATCCAATTGGCTGGCGCGAATATGAATCGGCGCCGCAAGCGAGCCCTGCAACGCTGGCTGCGTTGCGCGAGCTTGCCGTGTCGCTGCTCAGCGACAACATGGCGCGTGCAAGCGGAATCGTGGGCTTGCAGGCGTATCACAGGCCGCATGCGATGGCAGGCACAGCGGTGACGGTGCGCACGCGCGGCGGCGACAATCTCGCGATCCATCGTGCGTTCGATTTTTGCAGGCCCGGCGATGTGCTCGTGATCGACGGCGGCGGCGAGCTGACGCAGGCACTAATGGGCGACATCATGGCGAGCTATGCGGAGAGCCTGGGCGTGCAGGGGCTCGTGATCGACGGTGCGATACGCGATGTCGGCGCGCTGCGTCAACGGGCGTTTCCGGTGTATGCGCGGGGCGTCACGCATCGCGGGCCGTACAAGAATGGCCCCGGCGAAATCAATGTGCCTGTGACGGTTGGGCGGATGGTGGTCAATCCGGGCGACATTATCGTTGGCGATGAAGATGGACTTCTGGCGATCGCGCCTTCGGATGTAGAAAGCGTGATCGAAGGCGCGCGCAAGCAGGGGGCCAAGGAAGAGGCTGCGTTGCGATCCATTGCCGAAGGCCGGTTCGACCGTTCATGGGTGATGCCGCATCGCGACCGGATGATGAACGGGTGATGAACCGGTGATATCCGGGCAAGCGGCGCGGCGTGGTTGCGCGAGTTGAGGTATAAGGGACGCTCGCGCCGTCGGCGTCGAATCAACCCGGAAACAGGCAATATTTCATGACACCCTATGTGGACGCTGCGGCGCTTGTCGCGCTGGCGCAGCGCGCTGAAGAGAACGGCTCGGCGCCTTGCTCCTGCACGAAAACGCCGCTGGATGGATGGCAATCGCAGCCGCTTTCGCTCGATGAAAGCCAACTCGTCGAGGTGGCTACGCTCATGCGCGAGGATGATCCTGAGCCTACGTTTGCAGAGTATCGGCCGGATAACGTTCAGTACTGGTCGCCGGATGCACCGATCGCGCCGCGATACTTTCCGTATAACCGTTGCGGCGTGTGGGAGTGTTCGGCGTGCGGGCGGCTGTATTTGCGCTATACGGAAGGTGGCGGGTATTTCGTGGACCGGCGGATTCGGGCGCTCAAGGCGGGGTTGGTGGAGGATGTGGCGGTTTGAGGGGAGGGTAGAGGCTTGAATCGCTGAAGGCCACTGCCGTTCTCCCGGCGCGCCGCCTCTATCGCCGGACCCGGTTGCTCACTTGCCGCCCGTGACATCGAGAAACGTGCCGGTGATGAAGGACGCCTCCGCGCTCGCCAGCCACAGAATTGCCCGCGCGACCTCTTCGGGCTGCCCCCCTCTGCCCATCGGGATTGTGTCCTTGACGCGATCCACCCGACCTGGTTCTCCGCCGCTAGCATGCATGTCAGTGTAGATGTGCCCGGGGCGAATGCAGTTGACGCGTATCCCGTCCCGCGCGACTTCTTTTGCAAAACCGGTGGTGAATGTCTCGACGGCGCCCTTCGAAGCAGCGTAGTCGACATATTCGTTTGGACTGCCGAGCCGGGCCGATGCCGATGAGATGTTGATGACGGAGCCGCCCCGTCCATTGTGACGCGTCGACATCCGCTTCACCGCTTGCTGCGCACACAGGATAGGGCCGATCGAGTTGACCGCGAAGATGCGCTGCATCCGCTCGAATCCGAGATCCTCGAGTCGGGATTGCTGCGCAATGATCGCGGCGTTGTTGACCAGCACGTCGATCCGGCCGAACTTCGCGTCGATCGCGGCGAATAGCCGGGCGACCTGTTCGGGGTCGGCGCTGTCCGCGCGCACGGCCAAAGCGCGGCGCCCGAGCGCTTCCACATCGGCCGCTACCGCAAGGGCCGTTGACTCGTCGTTGACGAAGCTTATCGCTACGTCATAGCCTTGCCCGGCAGCAAGCCGGGCCGTCGCCGCGCCTACGCCACGCCCCCCGCCCGTTATCAGAATCAGCGGTGTCTGAGCGACAGCATTCATCGAGTGAACCTCCATGTGATGTTGAAATAGCGATAAGGCAGGTCAGAGTCCCAGACAAACGGCTCCCGCCGCGACGACCACGCAGGCGACCCAGCGCGTGCCACTGACCGTTTCGCGCAAGAACACCCGTCCGATCAGCACCGCGAAGACCACGCTGGTCTCGCGCAACGCCGATACCGCGCCCATCGCGCCCGACTGCAGCGCCCAGATCACGATGCCATACGCCGCAATCGACACCAGCCCACCGGCGAGCGACGAGCCGACCGATAGCGGCTCGGAACGTAACGGCATCCATAGCGGCGCGACCCCTCGCGCTGCGACGAACAGCACCGGCATCAGCCAGTAGAACAGGAACATCCACGCGGTGTAGGCGAGCGGCTGCCCATCGGACAATCTCACGCCAATGCCGTCGATCACGGTATAGAGCGCGATCGTCGCACCCGTCGTTAGCGCGGCCAGCGTCCCCGCGCGCGACACGCGACGCCCCTGCAGCGCGATTACGATGATGCCGCCCGAGATCATCGCGATCCCGAGCGCGTGCAGCGCGCCGATCGCCTCATGCGCGAAAAGCGCCGCGCCGAGCGTAACGAGCAGCGGCGATGAGCCCCGCGCGATCGGATACGCCTGCGCCAGATCGTTGCGGCGATACGAACGCACGAGGCTCACGTTGTAGAGGACATGCACGAGCCCCGATGCGACGATGCATGGCCACGAAGCGCGGGCGGGCGGCGGAAGCGAGAGCACGACGAAGGTGGAGACCACCGCGATGGAGATGCTCATCCACGTCATGGATAGAAAGCGGTCGCGGTTGCCGTGCAGCATCGCGTTCCAGCTCGCATGGAGCAGCGCAGCGAAAAGCACGATACCGCCGGTGTAACTGAGCATGCGTGTTCGGGGCCGGAAAGAGAGCGGGGATTGCATCGGCGATGCAGCAGAAAGGATATCTATCCTGGGGCGGTCCAACAAACCAGATAAATTGCCGGATCGCGTTAGATAATCTCTTGCGACTGAAGCAGTATTGCCCTGCTCACGGGAGTCGTTCGCTTCGCGGTATGCGGCAGCGGCGGCCGACGTCGAAGCGTTGAGGCCGGGCGGGAGCCGTCACGCGGGCGGAATCTTGTCAGAACGTGATGTGTTGTTCCGCGCTCACAGCGAACTGCAAAACGCCGACGCGCGCGTGCCGTCGCCGGACAGTTATCGACGAGATAAGGCGGCAGGATGGTGCGCCTGTGGACGCACCCGTGCGCTAACGGCCCCGACCCGGCGGATGCGTGACGATCGCACGCAGGTCGGCCTGCACGTCCACGCGCATGTCGCGTAGTTTCTGGAGATCGGGCACAGGCCGGGCGAGCGCCTCGTCGCGGGCGAATGCGGCTTCGAGCGCCTGCGCCATATCGAGAAGGCGTGCCTCGCCGCGCATCGCGCCGATCATCTGCAAACCGAATGGCATGCCTGCGTGATCGACACCGCAGGGCAACGACAGGGAGGGATTGGTCAGCAGCGTGACCACATAGGTGAGCGCGACCCAACGATAGTAGTTTTCGACTGCCACGCCGTCGATCTGCGCGCAATGCGCCGTGGTCCATGCGAACGGCGTGACGGGCGAAACGGGCGACACGATCACGTCGTAGCGCGCGAACAGGGTCTGGAAGCGCCGGTACAGTGCGGTGCGGCTGGTCTCGGCGCGCGCCACGTCCGCGAGCGTCAACGCGCTGCCCATCTCGTAGTTGGCGCGCGTATTCGGCCCGAGCAGCGATGGATCGCGCTCGTAGGTCTCGCGCAGGCTCGCGACGAATTCCTGCGCGCGCACCACGTCGAACACGCGATGCGCGTCGGCCATGTCGAGCCCGACGGGATCGATGGGCTCACAGATGCGCACCTGCGCGGCGATGCGCGCGAGCTTGGCGCGGAACGTCGCGCGAATCGAGGCATCGACCGCGCAGACGCCAAAATCTTCCGTATACCCGATGCGCAGCGTGGCGGGATCAAGCGGCGCGCCAGCGTACGGATCGAGTTGCATGGGATAGCCGAGCGGATCACTCGATGCATGCCCCGCCACGGCGGCCAGTTGCAGGCGCACATCGGCGACGTGGCGGCCCATCGGGCCGCTGACCCAGTTCGGCGCCCAGCCCAGCCGCCGATCCGCCGACGGCACGAAACCCGGCGACGCGCGAAAACCCACCACGCCGCACAACGCGGCGGGAATCCGCAGCGAACCGCCGAGGTCGGAACCCGTGGCGAGCGGCAACATGCCCGTCGCGAGCGCCGCCGCCGAGCCGCCGGACGAGCCGCCCGCGTTCAGGCGCGGATCGAACGGGTTGCCTGTCGCGCCCCATACCGCGTTGCGTGTGTTGGCGCCCGCGCCCATTTCGGGCGTGTTCGTTTTCGCGGTGACGATCGCGCCCGCCGCGCGCAGGCGCGCGACGAAAACGTTATCCCGGGCGGGCACGTAGTCGCGATAGAGCGGCGAGCCGTAGGTGGTCAGCAGGCCGGCCGTCTCTTCAAGATCCTTCACACCGATGGGCAGGCCGTGCAGCGCC
Source organism: Paraburkholderia largidicola (assembly GCF_013426895.1). Classification (NCBI taxonomy): domain Bacteria; kingdom Pseudomonadati; phylum Pseudomonadota; class Betaproteobacteria; order Burkholderiales; family Burkholderiaceae; genus Paraburkholderia; species Paraburkholderia largidicola. Next base: position 1,224,107 of record NZ_AP023176.1, read on the forward strand.
CCGAGCGGTTCGCGGCGCGCCACCGCTTCCTGCGCGCGTTTTGCCTCCCCGCGCGCGCGTTCGAATGCGGTGGCCGCGAGCGCGTTGATGGACGGCTCGATGGTTTCGATGCGCGTGAGACAGGCGTCGAGCAGTTCGACAGGCGAAAGCTCGCCCGCGCCGATCAGACGCCGCGCGTCGACGGCGGACAATTCCAGAAGGGACATTCGGGTCGTGACGGAAGTAGGGGAGTCAAGCCGGCAGCGAACCACGCCGTGCGTCAGGCCGCCAGCGCGCGCGCCGACTGATCGACGCACGCAACGATCGCATCCCGCGTGTTGAGCAGATGCACGCGCGTCTGCTCGCGCACCGCCTCCGCGTCGCGCGCGCGCCAGGCGGCGAGCAGCCGCGCATGCTCTTCGTTGTTGCTCGCCATGATATCGGGTTGCACATACATCGACAGCGATACATAGGGACGTGCCAGCAGCGAAAGCCCGCGCACCACTTCGAACAGGCGCGTGTTCGCTTCGCTTTGCATCAGCGCCTGATGGAAGTCTTCGTTGAGCAGCGCCCATTGCTCGGAGCTGGGCGGGACCGTGCTCATTGCTTCGTGGCACGCGCGGGCGGTGTCGAGCTGCGCGTCGCACGCATGCAGACACGCGCGCGACGCGAGCATCGGTTCGAGCATCATGCGCAACTCGTAAATCTCGCTGACGTCGTCCGCCGTCAGGCCACGCACTTCGACACCTTTGTTCGGATCGATTGCGACCAGCCCTTCCGCGCGCAGATCGCGAAAGGCCTCACGCACGGGCGTCGTGCTCACGTCGAGGCGCTTCGCCACCTCCTCCTGACGCAGCCGCGTCCCCGCCGCATAGACGCCCTGCAGAATCTCCATGCGCAGCGTGCCCAATACATATTCCTGAATGGTGCGGTATGGCTTGCCCATGAAGTCTCCTGATTGTGGTCTGGTCTGTCGGTGGCCCGTATGTGCGAAAGGTTCAGGCGGAGGATGCGTTCCTTGCGCCGATATCGGGATCGCGCCGCGCACCAATCACGCCTTCGATCCACGCCGCCGCGCGCAGGGTCCCCAGGTCTTCGCCGAATGCGCCGATCGTCTGGAAACCCAGCGGCAAGCCCTCCGTCCAGCCCGACGGCACCGTCACAGCGGGCAGGCCGAGCAGGCTCCACGGCGCGCAGAAGACAGGATCGCCCGTATCGTCGAGACCTTCGGGGGCTATGCCCGTCGCCGGTACGCTCACGAGCGCGTCGCAGCCCGCGAGCAGCGCCGCCGATCCGGCCCGCAGTTCTGCCTGCAACGCCAGTGCGTCGCGGTAACGCGCCTCGGGCATCGCTGCGCCTTCGTCGATCAGCGCGCGCATGTGATCGCTGAGTTGTGCGCGATGAAACTCCGCGGCCGGGCCGATCGCGTGCCACGCCTCGACGCGCAGAATGACCTGCAGTGCGTCGACGATCTGCGCGAGATCCGCGCCGAAATCGATCTCGACCACCTCGGCGCCCGCCGCACGCAAGCGCGCGAGCGACGCTTCGAAGTTTGCCTTCTGCGCGTCCTGCAGACGCGCGTCGAATGGCGTACGCACGACGCCCAGACGCGGCGGCACGGCGAGCGGCGCGAACCACGCTTGCCAGCTCTGCACGCTATCGATCGCCTCCGGGCGTCCCGCCACGAACAGCGCATGCGCGAGCGCGGCCGTTTCCACCGACTGCGCGAAAAATCCAATGTGATCGAGCGACGCGGCGAGGGGATGCACACCATCGCGCGCGATGCTGCCGTAGCTCGGCTTGTAGCCGACCACGCCGCAATACGCGGCTGGGCGTATCACCGAGCCCACGGTTTGCGTGCCGAGCGCAAGCGGCACGATACCCGCGCCCACGGCCGCCGCGGAACCGCTCGACGAGCCGCCCGGCGTGTGCGTGTTGCCCCACGGGTTGACGGTGGGGCCGGGTTGCCGCCACGCGAATTCCGTCGTTACGGTTTTGCCGAACACGAGCGCGCCATATTCGCGCAGCTTCGTCACGATGGCGGCATCCGCTTGCGGACGATGGCCGCGATAGATCGGCGAGCCGTACGCGGTCGGCATGTCGATGGTGTCGATCAGATCCTTCACACCGACGGGCAGTCCCGCGAGCGGCGCGGCCGCGTCCGGCTCGCCATACGAGGGCGGGCGGTATGTGAACGCGTGCAGCGCAGGTTCGAGCGCGTCGGCGCGCGCGATGGCCGCGTCGAGGCGGGCGCGGCTCGCGGCGGCATTGCCGCGTTGCGCGATCAGCGCCGTCACGAACGACGGGGTGGCTTCGGTCATGTTGCACTTCCATTCGAAGCGTTCGCGCGCGGGGGCACGCGAACGCGTGGGTCGATTGCCGGCAATGACGGCGGATGCCTTATTTTGCCAGCGAAGCCGCAAACGAATTGTCGACCGATCCCGCATAGGTGGCGGCGCCCGGCTTGATATTACCGATCGATTCCTGCAAGTCCAGCGCGTTGCGGAACGCCTGCTCCGAAATATCAGGCGTCGGCGCATAGATGTTCTGGTCGATCAACCGCCCCACGGCCGCTTCCACGATCTTCGGGTCGAGCGACGGGAACTCAGTCTTCGCGACATCCTTGGCCGTCTGCGGCGACTGATGGATGAGCGCCTCGGCCTCGGCGATCGACTTCACGAACGCGGCGACCATTTTCGGCTTGTCCTTGATGGTCGAAGCTAGCGTGTCGATGGTCGAGAATGCGTAGCCGCCCGGATAGGCCTTCGGAAAGCCGTAAACGATCTTGTAGCCCTGCGCGATGCCCGTGTCGGCCTGCGGTTCGTACACGGCCGCCGCCTGACTGCGGCCCGCGCTCACCGGTGCGAGTTCCGTGCCGAGCTGAACCGTGTTGAGCGAGACCTTCTCGATCTTCTGGTCCTTGATGAGACGTTGCAGCAAATAGGTACTGGTCGACGGCGGCAGCGCGACGGCCACGCTCTTGCTCGACATGTCGCCAGGCTGATGCACGCCCGCGTCGGGCGGTGCGATCACCCACACGGGCACGCCCGCCACCACGTTCGCCACGCTGATCACGCTCGCGCCCTTGAGATTCGCGAGCACCGCCGTCATCGGGTCCTGCAGCGAGAAGTCCGCATGGCCGCCGATCACGGCCGCCACGCCCGCCGCGCCGCTGCCCGCCGTGACCTTCTGCACGTCGAGGCCGTTCTTCGTGAAGATGCCCTTGTCGATCGCCACATAGAGCGGCAGATACTGGATGGACTGGAATGCCTGATACACCGTCACCGGCTCGCCCGCCTGCGCGGGCAGTTGCGCCGTGAACCCCGTTACCGCGACAGCCGCCGCGATCGCGCCCATGCGTACGTTCATCCGCTTCATTGTTTTGCCTTCCATGAAATGACCTTTGCTTCCGTGAATTGAACGATCCAGCTCAAGAGCGTCGCCATCAGCGTGAGCACGATGATGCCGAGCCACACGGTGTTCAGATCGAACAGCGATCCCGCGACGAACACTTCGTGTCCCAATCCCGCCTGCGAAGCGATGTACTCGCCGACCACTGCGCCGATCAGCGCGAAGCCGATGTTCACGCGCAGCGTGGAAAACACCCACGGCATCGCGCCTGGCAGGATGAGCTTGGTGAAGATCATCGAAGGCTTCGCATTGAACGAGCGGAACAGGTTGAGCAGGTCCTTGTCGACTTCGCGCGCGGCGGCGCATGAGGAGATCATCGCGACCGCGAAGGTGGAAATGCCGGCGAGCCACACTTTCGACGTCATATCCGAGCCGAACCAGATGACGATGAGCGGTCCGAGCGCGATCTTCGGGATGCTGTTCAGAATGACTGACAGGCCTTCGGCAACGCCCGAGACGCGCGGCACGAACCACAGCAGCAAACCGAGCCCGATGCCGAGCCCGCTGCCCACCACGAGACCGAGCACGGTTTCGTAGAGCGTGACGAGCGTGTCGCTCACCAGCGTGCCGCCGTTGAGCCCCTGCTGCGCGGCCAGCCAGATGCCTGAGGGTGAGCCAAGCAGCTTGCCGTTGATCCAGCCCGCCGAAACGGCTGCCTGCCAAAGCCCAACGAGCGCAATGACGATCAGCGCGACGGCGCCCAGGGTGCCGAACTTGGCCACGCTGCGCGGTTTCGCGCGCCGGCGCACTGGCGTGTTGGATGACATCGCTACATCGCTCATGCCGGGGCTCCCGAGTGCTGGATGGTATGGCTGCGCAGTCCGTTCCAGACGCGCGCATGGAAGGTGCGGAATTCGGGCGCTTCGCGCGCCGACACGGCAGTGCGAGGGCCGTGCGTGGTGAGGCGCACGTCGATGTCGTCTTCGATGCGCGCGGGGCGGCCGCCGAGCAGGATCACGCGGTCGCTTACCGCGATTGCCTCCTCGATGTCGTGCGTAACGAGCACGACACTCGTGCCGCTTTGCTCGCGCAGCACCATCACGTCGTCTTCGAGCGCGAGCCGCGTTTCGTAGTCGAGCGCCGAAAACGGTTCGTCGAGCAGCACGAGCGTGGGATCGACGAGCAGCGTACGCGTGAGCGCCACGCGCTGGCGCATGCCGCCGGAAAGCGAATGCGGATAGGCATCTGCGACGGTGCCCAGCCCGTAGCGCGACAGCATCTGGCGTGCGCGCTCGTAGTCGGCCGGCTTGACCTTGCGGTACAGCTCGATGCCGAGCACGGCGTTTTGCAGCACCGTGCGCCACGGCATCAACAGATCTTTTTGCAGCATATAGGCGATGCGGCCCGCGCTGCCGTCCGCGCGCGCGCCGACATTCACGTGCCCCGACTGCGGCTGGATGAGGCCGGACACGAGATTGAACAGCGTGCTCTTGCCCGCGCCGCTGCGGCCGACGATCGATACGATCTCGCCGCTCTTCACGCTGAAGTCGAGGCGCTCGAAGATCGGCACGTCGACGCCATCAGCAGTCCGAAATGCGTGGCTCAGTTGCTGGACCTTCAGGCAGTCCGTACCCGACGCGCGCGTCGTATCGATTGTGCCCGCTGCTGGCGCAGTGGCAAATGCAGAGAGACTCATGGACATCCCCATCGGTACGTGGTGTGCGTTTGTGCTGTGCACAACGCATAGTGCACAATCAAAAAACGGCGGCGCAAGTAGAAAAAAATTCGGCGCGCAATTAGGGAAGTGCCTGCCCGGGGATGGTGCAGAGGGCACGCGAAAGCTATCGGTGGGAGCGATGAAAGGTAGTTGACGTGTTGAGACCCGATGGTCTCTTCACGCCATGGTCGGTCCACTACCGTATTGGGCGGTCATGGCCGCGAACCGACGGCATGGTCCGTCAGAAGCGTTTGGGGCAGGGCACGGATCTGAATCAGGCGGCGAGAAAAAGCGGCCGTAAGCATTTGACCGGCGGTTCGACCCGTTAAAGCGCCACGGGGCCTGCATTCGGCGTGCATGTCCCCCGTATTTGGTGGAACATGAGTTATCCCGCTTCGACACGATTACGGCCAGATTTCTTGGCCCGATAAAGCGCACGGTCCGCACGCTTCATCAATGTGTCCACGTCGGCCTCGTCCGATTCACGCGTGACCACGCCGATACTCACCGTGAACGGAATCGATTCGAGGGGCGATACGCGCTCGAAATCCTGTCGTTCGTAACGTTTGCGCAATGCGTCCGCAATGCCATAAGCAACGCTGGCATCAGCGCCTGGCAGTGCTGCGACAAACTCTTCGCCGCCCCAACGGGCAAACAGACATGGCCGGCTCGTCATCGACGTGCCAACCTTCGCGAGCGCGCGTAAGACTTCATCGCCGGCATCGTGTCCGTGCGCGTCGTTGATCTCCTTAAAGAAATCGATGTCGAGAATGAACACTGAAAACACGTCGGTGTTGCCAAGTAACGTTTCTATGTATTCCAGAAACTCCCGTCGATTCGGCAAACCCGTTAGCGCGTCAGTCGTGGCCTGTTTTTTCAGCAGATCCATTAGCCTGGCGCGATCGGTGATGTCGCGTACCACTGCCATGAACTCGACCCCACCGTTCAGGTTGATTCGGGAGACCGCGATTTCGACGGGTATGATCGACCCGTCACGATGCTGACCGTAGACACTATTGGTTTCGTCCATACGTGGGGCAGACGTCCGCCGGAGGTTCGGCTGGTACGAGTCCGCGAACTGCTTCACCCTGCGTGGGTGGTCCGCGCGGAACTTCTCGGGCAACAGGGTGACGATTGGCCGCCCGATTACCTCGGCTGACGCGTAACCAAAGAGGTTCTCCGCCGCACGGTTGAACAACGTGATGTTGTGCTGCTCGTCCATCGTCACGATCGCGTCGTAGGCGAGGTCGACCAGCGCGCGATAACGCGAGGCTTCGACTTCCGGCTCCTGTCTCTGATCGATCTTCGCGTTCATGTCGAAGCCAGTCACGAGAATTTCGCGCACGCTTGCGTCGTCACGCTGATGCCTGATCGGTTTCAGCGACAGACGCCACCATACGCTGCCTTCGCGGATGTCCTGGATTTGCTCTGGCTGCTGCGCCCGGTCGGATGCAAAGCACGCGAGCAACTTCTCGCGAAACTGATGCAGCGCGGAATCCGTCACCATTACGTCGAATGGAACTGGAAAAGTCTGTGCGTCGTTGACCGGTGCGCCCGTCAACCGGAAAAACTGGTTATTGCAAGCGGTGACGATGAGTTGCCTGTTCTCATCGAGTCCGATCATCGCGGTGCATATGGCGATGTCATTCATGACTGGGTTTCTGTTTCCTTGAACCGATCAGACGGGCTTCGCCTTACTTCACCTTACGAAAAGCGTGGTTCAGCGCCATTGGGGGTGATTGATAGCCGTCGGACAGGCCGTAAGTCGCAAACGTTCACTGATTTATCGGCCGTTTGCGCCGAAAACTTTACGGGAGTGCGTCGAGATTCGAGCGTTCGGCGCGCATTAGCGTCGAATGTCGATCTGAAAGAAGGCTGCAAGCGATTCTGCGAATGGCAGTGGGCTCGCCAGTCCGTAGCGGCCTGAAGGGGTGGTCAGTAACAGTTACCGGGCCAGGTAGTGACGAACGCCTGTCTCAGGTCACGTCGGTTTCGGCCATCGAGGCGGTGCAACTCGTGAAGCTGCTGGGCTTTCGCCAGCGACGGGCAGCTGGTAAGAAGAGGCCATCCATCCGTGGACAGGAGAGCAAGCATTTCTGTTGAGACGGATGGCCAATTGCCTTCTACCGGATGGAGCCGCGTCCCATCATCGGTCAGTGCTTCTCAGCGCGGCGACATACGTCGCCGCTTCACATCAGAACTTGTGACGCATCCCCACTCGCAGTACAAGCTGATGGTTGTCATTCGATGGCGTGACGCCGTTGATGGCAGCCACCGCGCTGCTGCCCGTCGAATCCGTACCGGACGCTTTCTGATAGATCCCGACGAAGTACACATCCGTGCGCTTCGAGAGGAAATAGTCCGCACCTGCCTGCGCCTGATGATAGGTTGCGCCGTCACGGCCGCTTACAGAACTGCCTTTCGTGTAGTCATAGGCCACGCCGACGAGGAATGCAGGCGTTATCTGATACTTGACGTTGACTTCGACGTTGTTGAACATCGCGGTGCCGCGATTGCCGAATGGATTCGGACCTGATCCGCCGCCGTTGAGATCGTCGAAACGCGTATTCGAATAGGTACCGCCAAACGTAGCAGCGCCATAGGTGTACGCGCCGCCCGCCGCGTAGACTTCCTGGGTCCGCGCATTGGCAAAGCCGGAAAACACCGGCGACGCGATGTTATTCAGCGACGCGAGCGGCGCGGAGCCCGTCGTATTCGCGAGTGCGCTGGTGCCGTAGAACGAGGTGTTCGGATTGCGGATATTCAGGTAGCCGACGCCGAGTCCGAGCGGGCCGTTGTAGTACGAGCCGCCAAGCGACCAGATCTGGTTCTGGCTGATATTTCCCGCTACACCGCCAAGGCTATACACGCCGCCGAACGTGAAACCGCCATAGTTGCTGCTCGTGTACTTGATCGCGTTGTTGACGCGATTCGAGTTGTTGATATTGTCGAGATCGCCCGGATGCGCGGTGTAGAAGCCGCCCCATTGATCGCCGACTTCGAACAGACCCACGTAGTCGACTACGGAATCGTACTGACGTCCAAGCGTCACCGTGCCATACGGTGTGCCCAGGCCCACGTACAGCTGGCGCCCGAAGAGCAGCCCGCCCTGGCCGAGCTTCCCGCTGCTGAGATCCATACCGCCTTCGAGGACGAATAGCGCCTTCATGCCGCTGCCAAGATCTTCGACGCCTTTCAAACCCCACCGGCTTGCCTGAATTTCACCGCTCACGAGGCTGTACTGGTGCGAACCATGCGAGTTGTTATTGAAGGTCAAACCTTCATCGACAATACCGTAAAGGGTGACACTGCTCTGCGCCTGTGCGACTGCGCAATACGCTCCAAGTGCTCCGATGACTCCGGCGATACAAATTGACTTTTTCATCCTGTTTCCAGAATTGTTTGTTGACGTGGGTCCCTTAGTGCGAAACCAAGAGCAAGTTTCACGGTCATGATTCGCCGGCCGCGAGGCTAACTGCAAAGCAGGCATCCTAAGCAAACTCAATTGATGCAATACCGGTGTGATCGCTTGACCGTCAGCGCATTCAGATAACACTGCTGGCACTCGTCACAGTCGACAGGTAGCCATCAGAACCGCAGCGGCTTTTATTTGCGACGAAAATTAAGCAGCCTATTTTGTCTTGTCAATGGAACATTTGATGCGCAAAATGTCCTATCGCCGCGCAGAATGTTGAGTCGTCTGCGGTGCGCGGATTTTTCGGTGTTTTCCCGATGGAACAAGCTCGTACGGTGCTTGTTCCATTGGTCGAGCGGTGCTGGCTATGCGACCCGTCGCGTGCATGTTTTTGATTCGCCCCAGAGCAAATCCGACGACAAAAGCAATACTTGCGAACCTCTTACGATGGGTTTGACATTCATCGGCGCATACGAAGTAGAACAATCTTTATTTTCCAGTTTGTTCTATTGACCTGACATTACGACACTTCTAGAGTGACCTCCATGGAAACGACGCTGCCACTGCCGAAATATCACCAGATCTACCTGGTGTTGCGCGAGCAACTTCAGGAAGGCCGCTTCGACGACGAAGGCATGCCCGGCGAACATCTTCTCGCCGAGCAGTTTTCAGTCGCACGCATCACGATACGCAAGGCAATGGAGATGCTCGTCGCGGATGGGTTGGTAACGCGGCGACCGGGCGTAGGGACGTGGCCGCTGCGCGTTGCCACGGGAAGAAAGCAGGGTGATTCGAAAGCCGCACCGGTTTCGCGCCAGAAAGCGCATCTGACCGGCCTGCTCGAAAACATCGTGAATATGGGCCTTCGGACCACGGTCGACGTGCTCGACAGTACGGTGGTGCTCGCCTCGGAAGCCGTCGCCGAGGCGCTGCACCTGGCTGTGGGCGACGCCGTCTATAAGAGCGTACGGGTGCGCAGCACGTCGGCGGGGCCGGTTTCGTTCATCACCACGCACGTGCCGAAAGCCGTGGCGGAAATCAAGAGCCGCGACCTCAAGCGCAAGCCCTTGCTGATGTTGCTCGAGGAAGCGGGCGTGCAACTCGGCGGCGCGACACAGACCATTTCCGCGCGCCTTGCCGATGCCGTAGTGGCACGCCATCTGGACGTCGCGGTCGGTTCGGCACTGCTCGCTGTCACCCGTCTGGTGCGTGACACCGACGAGCGGCCCGTACAACTGTTGCAAGGCCTTTACCGGCCTGACCGTTATCAATATCAGCTACAGCTCTCGCGAATCGGCGACATCGATGCAAAGGTCTGGGTCAGCGAAGAACTGTCCGCCACATTCAACTAACGCTATCCAACGGAGATCGCATGAGTTCGCGTCGTACATTTCTGCGCCAGTCCACGGCAGCAGCAGCACTGGTTGCCGCACCTTGGGTCGCTCGCGCGGCAAACGGCAAGAGTATCAAGGTCGGCGTGCTGCATCCTGTCACGGGAGCGTTGGCTTATTCGGGGCAGCAATGTCGTCTCGGTGCACTGCTGGCTATTGAAGACATCAACCACGCAGGCGGTATCAGGTCGCAGGGCGGTGCGCTGATCGAGCCGGTGCTGGGCGATGCGCAGTCGCGTCCCGAAGCGGGTGCGGCCGAAGTCGAAAAGATGAACGAAGCAGGGGTGTCGGCGATCGTCGGTGCGTATGCATCGGCAATCTGTCTCGCGACGACGCAAACCGCCGCCAAGTACGGCTTGCCGCATGTTGTGGACGTGGGCGTGGCGGATCAGATCGTGGAACGCGGCTTGACCAACACATTTCGCTTTGGCCCCGGCTACCGGATGTGCAGCGCGCGGGCGGTGGAGAACCTCAACGCACTGAATACCAGCGCCGGCAAGCCGGCTAAAACGGTGATGATCGTGCACGAAGAGTCGCTGTTCGGGACGGGCACGGCGGCGTTGCTCAGCAGCGAGCTTCCGAAGTACGGTTTCGAGATCAAGGAAGTCATCAAGCACCCGAATCCGACGCGCGACTTCAACAATATCGTGTTGCGCATGCGCGCGGTCAATCCGGATATCGTGATCCCGGCGAACTATTACGACGAGTACGCTCTGCTGCTGCGAGCAATGAAGCAGCAGAAGGTTCGCCCGAAAGCCATCTATTCAGTGCTCGGCGGCGCGGCGTCGAGCTACAAGTTTCTGAAGGAGTTCCCCGATATCGCCGACGGGATCATCGATTGCAACCACTGGTTCAATCCGAAGGACGCGCGAGTCGGGCCATTGCGCAAGCGGGTCGAGGCAAAGGGCGCTTTTTTCTCGTACGAAGTGTTCATGACGTACACGGCGACGATGCTGCTTGCCGATGCGCTCGAGCGCGCCAGATCGGCCGATCGCGCGGCAATCAATACGGCGCTTGCATCGAGCACGTTTCAGGATCACATGATGCCGTACGGGCCGACGCATTTCGTCAACGGTCAGAACACAGGCGCGCAGCCGTTGCTGACGCAGGTGCTCGGCGGCGATATCAAGGTCGTGTTGCCGCCTGCCTACCGTGAGGTCGCACCGCAATTTCCGCTGAAGAGCTGAGGCAGCGCATGTTCGATCCAGTCATCCTCTTGTCGGCGCTGCTGAACGGACTGACGACGGGTGCGGTGTACGCGCTCATCGCGCTTGGCCTCACGTTGATTTACGGCGTGCTGCACATCATCAACTTCGCGCATGGCGCGGCGTTGATGATCGCACTGTATGCGGTCTTCCTGCTGAAGGAGCAACTGGGCATCGATCCATACATGGCCTTGCCCATCGTGACGCTCGGGATGTTCGCGTTTGGCTACCTGCTGCAGCGTTTCGTGATCAACCGCGCGAGCCACGGCAAGGACGAGAACATTCTGCTGGTGACGCTCGGCCTGTCCATCGTGCTCGAGAACCTCGCACTCGTGTGGTTCCATTCCGATACGCGCAACATCGAGACGGCCTATACGCTATCGACGATCGAAATCGGCCCGGCCATGATCGCGTTACCCAAGGTCATCGCTTTTTTCGGTGCGCTGGTCGTCGCGGCGGTTTTGTTCCTGATCATCCGCCGGACCGATCTGGGTCGCGCCATACGCGCCGTTTCGCGTGAGAAGCACGGCGCGAAGCTGATGGGCATCGATGTGGACAAGGTCTATGCGCTGTCCTTCGGTATCGGCATGGCATGTGTCGGCGCGGCGGCCTGCTTTCTGTTGCCGACGTATTACGTCAATCCTCAGGTCGGAAGCGGCTTTGTGCTGATCGCGTTCACGATCGTCGTGCTGGGCGGCATGGGCAGCTTTGCGGGCGCATTGGTCGGTGGCCTGCTCATCGGCGTGGTCGAATCGCTAGGGGGATTGTGGTTCGGCGATTCGCTCGGCCAGATGGGCATCTTCGCGATCTTCATCGTTGTGCTGCTTGTCCGCCCCCAAGGGCTTTTCGGCGCGAGGGCCTGACCGATGCGCGACGTTCGCTCCATCCTGATCTTCGGTGTTCTGCTGGCCGCGGCCGCCAGCGTGTTGCAATCTGGCGTGCTGCTCACGTTTCTGATGATGTCGCTCTACGCGGTGTTGTTATCGCAGTCATGGAACATTCTCGGCGGCTATGGCGGGCAATTGTCGTTTGGACATGCCTTGTTCTTCGGCGTCGGCGCATACACGCAGGCCATTGCGCAATTGAGCTGGGGCTGGAATCCGTGGCTCGCGTTGCCCGTCGCAATCGCATTCGGCGCGGTTGCCGGACTGGTGGTAGGGGCGCTGGCGTTTCGCGGCGGATTGAAGGGTTCGTACTTTGCGCTAGTGACGCTGGCTTTCGCCGAAGTGGCGCGCATCCTCGCGGTGTCGGTGTCGTTCACGGGCGGCGGTGTCGGCTTGATGGTACCGCTGCACGCAAGCGCGGCGAACCTGCAGTTCGGGTCCAGGCGCGGCTACGTGTATGTGCTGCTGTCATTCGTGATGGCTGCGCTGCTGGTCACCGCATGGTTGCGTCATTCGCGTTTCGGCGCGTACCTGCAGGCGGTGCGCGATAACGAAAGCGCTGCGCGGGCGATCGGTGTCGATCCCGTGCGCGTGAAGCTGGGCGCGATCGCGTTGTCGGCTTCGTTTATGGCGGCGGCGGGCGCGTGCTATGTGCAGATGTTCCAGTACATCGATGCCGGTATCGCGTTCGGCCCTGCGATATCGATCGAAGCGCTGGTGGGCGTGATAGTCGGCGGCGTCGGCACGTTGTGGGGTCCCGTACTGGGCGCGGCGCTCCTTTATATCCTCGGTGAATCGACCCGCAACCTGTTCGGCGAATTGCCGGGTATCAGCATGGTGATCTATGGCGTGGTGCTGGTCGTGATCGTCATGTTTCTGCCGCGCGGCCTGACGGGTGCGGGCATGTCGGTGCGTCGCATGATGGGGCGGCCGGCAAACCCGGATCGCGCCACCGAGCGCAAGGAGGAAGCCCGTGTCTGAAGCGCTTTTGCAGGCCCGTGGCCTGTCCATCACGTTCGGCGGCCTGAAGGCGGTGCAGGACGTCAGTCTCGATGTCATGCCCAACACGCTGACGGCACTCGTCGGTCCGAACGGCGCCGGCAAGACGACGCTGTTCGCTTTGCTGTCGGGGTTTCTCCGGCCCGGTGCCGGACGCGTCCAGTATCGGGGGCGCGACATTACGGGGATGGCGCCGCATCGGTCGGCAAGACTTGGCTTGACGCGGACGTTCCAGATCGTGCAGCCATTCGGCGCGCAGACCGTGCGCGAGAACATTGCGGTTGGCGCGCACCTGCATCAACCCGGACGGCGGGCCGCGCTGGCGGCTGCGGAAGAAGTCGCGCAACGGGTGAATCTGCATGACCAACTCGATAAACCAGCAGCCGATCTGACCGTGGGCGGCCGCAAGCGTCTCGAACTGGCGCGCGCGCTGGCGACGAAGCCTCAGTTGCTGTTGCTCGACGAAGTGCTCGCAGGACTGAATCCAAGCGAAATCGACGAGATGATTCCCGTCATTCGTGGCCTGGTCGACAGCGGCGTGACGGTATTGATGATCGAGCACGTGATGCGCGCAGTGATGAGCCTGGCCGAACACGTCTGGGTGCTGGCGCAAGGCCGGTTGATCGCGGGCGGTACGCCGCGTGAAGTGACATCGGACCCGTCCGTGATCGAAGCGTATCTCGGTCACGGCACGGCCCAACGGCTGGCGCGTGAAGGAGAACGTCGGTGAGTGCATTGCTCGAAGTGAGCGGGCTTCGCACAGGCTATGCACGCACCGAAGTGCTGCGCGGCGTGGATATGCGTGTCGACGAAGGCGAGATTGTCGTGCTGCTCGGCAGTAACGGCGTCGGCAAAACCACGCTGAACAACACCGTGTGCGGCATCAACCCCGTGTGGGAGGGTGGCGTGCGGTTCGACGGTCACGACCTGACAGGGCGGCACTACCGCGCGGTCGTCGAAGCCGGCCTGATCCAGGTGCCGGAAGGCCGGCGAATTTTCCCGAACCTGAGTGTGCGCGAAAACCTCGAACTAGGCGCATTTACGCGCGGCAAGCCGAATCGGAGCCGCAATCTCGCGCGGATGCTGGAGATCTTCCCGCGTCTTGGGGAACGGATCGATCAGCCGGCGGGCACGATGTCGGGCGGCGAGCAGCAGATGCTCGCGATCGCCCGGGGTTTGATGGCCGAGCCGCGTTTGCTGATCCTCGACGAGCCGTCGCTGGGTCTGTCGCCGTTGATGGTCGAAGAAATGTTCGCGCTGATTGCACGGTTGCAGAGCGAGGGACTCGCAATTCTGCTGGTCGAACAGAACGTCGGCCAGTCGCTCGAAACCGGACAGCGTGGCTATGTGCTGGAAAACGGCCTGGTCCGGTACTCCGGCACGTGCGCGGATTTGATGGCCAGCGACGAATTGCGTCGCGCCTATTTGGGGATGTAGTCGATGGCAGCAGCACAAACCCTTGCGCAAAAACTGATTGCGGCCGCCTGCGGGCGGTCCGAAGTCGAGGTCGGGGAAATCGTCACGTGCAACGTCGATCTTGCGATGTTCCATGACTCGAGCGGTCCGCGCCGCTTGCAGCCGATGCTCGAACAGCTCGGCGCATCGTTGTGGGACAAGTCGAAGGTCGTGCTCGTGATCGACCACTATGTACCGGAGGCCGACGACGAATCGCGTCGGATCGTGCGCATTGCGCGTCAATGGGCAAGCGCACAGCAGTTGCCGAACGTCTACGACAGTGTCGGCATCTGTCATGTGGTGGTGCCGGAACACGGGCACCTGCGACCGGGCATGTTCTGCGTGGGCGGCGACTCGCATTCGCCGACAGGCGGCGCGTTCGGCACATACATGTTCGGTATCGGCAGCACGGAGATGCTTGGCGTCGCGGTATCCGGGCAGATCTGGGTCAAGGTGCCGGAGACCTTGCAGATGCACTGGCGTCATCGGCTTTCGCATGGTGTGACCGCGAAAGACATGATGCTGCATATGATCGGCCGCTTCGGCATGAACGGTGGCCGCTATCAGGCCGTCGAATTCTGCGGTGAAGCTATTCGCGCGCTGTCGATGCAGGAGCGCATGACACTGTCGAACATGAGCGCCGAGCTGGGGTCGCAGGTCGGCCTGATCGCGCCGGACGCAACTACCGTCGACTATCTTCGCGCTGCGGGCGTGCAGGATGAAATCGATATCGCTCGCTGGCAGAGCGATCCGCAAGCCCGCGTCGAGGTGCAAGACTTCGACGCCGCGCAACTCGCGCCGCAAGTGGCCGCGCCGCACAGTCCGGCGAATACGCGCGATGTCGGTGCGTTCGGCGATGTCGCCGTGCAGGTTGCCTATATCGGCGCGTGCACGGGCGCGAAACTCGAAGATTTACGTGCGGCGGCCGACATCTTGCGCGGCCGCCGGGTGGCCGACGGCGTGCAACTGGTCGTGGCACCCGCCAGTATCCGCGACCAGTCGCAAGCGGCAAGCGAAGGCGTGATGGATGTGCTAAAAGGCGCTGGCGCGCAAGTGCTCGCTACGACATGCGGCGCGTGTGCCGGGTACGGCGGCTCGATTCCCGAAGGCAGCACGGTCGTGTCGAGCACCGCGCGCAACTTCAAAGGCCGGATGGGCGCTGAGACCGCGCAGGTGTATCTGGGCTCGCCCTATACGGTCGCGGCGTCTGCGTTGCGTGGACGCATTACCGATCCTCGCGAGGTGCTGGCATGACGGCAAGCCGCACGGCGCCCGCCGAATCCGGGCGGACTTCCGGTTTGCATCGCGTATGGCGGGTCGGCGCGGATATCAATACCGATTCGCTCGCACCCGGCGCGTATATGAAGTTCGGCATCGACGAAATCGCGCGCCATTGCTTGCAGAACGAGCGCCCCGATTTCGCCGCAGGCGTCCAGCCGGGCGACGTGCTCGTGGCGGGACCGAACTTCGGCATCGGCTCATCGCGCGAACAGGCGGCCGCGGCGCTGGTACGCCTGGGCGTGCGGGCAGTGATCGCACCCGCATTCAATGGCCTGTACTTTCGCAACGCGTTCAACGTCGGCCTGTTGCTGTTGACGTGCGCCGACGCCGAAACGATCGGAGAGGGCGAGCGCATTGCGATCGACGCGCACGGCGGCGGCATCCGGCTGGCCGACGGGCGCGAATTGCCGTGCGATCCCGTCCCTGCATTTCTGCTCGAGATGGTCGACGCAGGCGGTTTGCTCAACCTGCTCAAGCAGCGTTACCCCACACCCAACGGAGTCACCTCATGCTAGACCCGGTCACGCTGGCCGTCCTCAAGGGCCGGCTGGAACAGATCGCCGATGAAATGGACGCGACCCTGTACCGCAGCGCTTTCAATCCGATCATCGCGGAAGCACACGACGCCTGCCACGGCATCTACGACGCCGTTTCGGGCGCGACCCTGGTGCAAGGCAAGTCGGGCCTGCCGGTGTTCGTCGGCGCGATGGCGTTCGCGGTGAAGGCGGCCATCCGCGTGGCAAGCGAGCGCGGCGGCATGATCGACGGCGATGTGTGGCTCTTCAACGATCCATACGAAGGCGGCACGCACGCGAACGACTTCAAGCTGGTGCGTCCCGTGTTTCGCGACGGCAAGCTATTCTGCTTCCTTGCGTCGGCGGCCCACTGGCACGACGTCGGCGGAGCGGTGCCCGGCAATTACAACCCGGCCGCCACCGAGTGCTGGCAGGAAGCCGTGCAGATTCCGCCCGTGCGGATCGTGCGGCGCGGCGAACTCGATGCCGACGTGCTCGCCATTCTCAAGGCGAACACGCGCTTGCCCGACAGCCTGTGGGGCGATCTGAACGGCCAGCTTGCCGCGCTCGAACTCGGCGCGCGTCGCCTGAACGATCTGCTCGGCGACTACGGCGACACCGTCGTGCTCGAATCGCTTGCGCTGTTGCGCGAACGGGCGGTCAAGCTGATGCGCTCGCACGTGGCGGCGCTGCCCGACGGCGACTACAGGTTCGAAGACATGCTGGACAACGACGGCGTGCGCGACGAACCGCTGAAGATCGCCTTATGCATGCGCGTTGCGGGCGACACGCTGACACTCGATTTCACCGGCACGTCGCCCGCTTGCGCCGGCCCTGTGAACATCTCGCGCGCCACGGCGATCGCCGCCTGCTATGTCGCGCTCAAGCACCTGTTCCCGGATGTGCCCGCGAATGCGGGCGTGCTCGACGCCGTGTCGTTCGTATTGCCGGATGGGCTCGTGATCTCCGCCGACCGGCCCCGTCCCGTCAGCGGCTATACGGAAACGATCCTGCGCATGATCGACGTGATTTTTTGTGCGATGGCCCAGGCCGCGCCGGAACTCGCGATGGCGCAGGCTTACGGCACGATCAACGCGCTGTCGATAGCCGGTCATCGCAGCGCGGGCGCGCGCAAAGGTCAGCGCTGGGTGATGTTCAGCTTTTTCGGCGGCGGTCACGGCGGACATTCGCAAGGCGACGGCCTGAGCCACGGCAATGCGCCCATTTCGACTGCGACGATCCCGCCGCTGGAAATTCTCGAAGCCGCCTATCCGGTGCGCTTCACGCAATGGGCGTTACGTCCCGATTCGGGCGGCGACGGCACGTTTCGCGGCGGGCTGGGCGCGATCTATGAAATCGAATTGCTCGAAGACGAAGCGGAAGCGTTCATTTTCGGCGAGCGCGGACGCTCTGCGCCGCAAGGCATCGCGGGCGGCGCAGCGTCCGTGCGCAACGTGTTCCGCTATCAGCAGGATGGCGAATGGCGCACGCCGCCGATGGCGTCGAAGATGCTCGGCATCCGCCTGAAGCGCGGTGAACGAGTGCGGCTGGAAACGCCCGGCGGGGGTGGCTATGGCGCGCCGTCGGAACGATCGGATGCGGCGCGCGAGCACGACCGCGCAATGGGTTATGTCACGGTGGGTCTGAAGGAGCAAGAAGCATGAAGGATGCGGCACACGGTTCTCTCGTCGTCGGCGTCGACGTGGGTGGCACGTTCACCGACCTGTTCGTCCTCGACGAAGCCGCCGGCACCGCGCGGGTGGTCAAGGTGCCGTCGACACGCGGCGAAGAAGCGCGCGGATTCATGAACGGCATCGAACGCATTGGTGGAGACGCAGAGGGGCAGGGCGGAGCGCGTGCGATTGCGACCGTCGTGCATGGCACCACGGTCGGCACCAACGCGCTGCTCGAACGAAAGGTGGCCCGCACCGGCATCATCACGACGGAAGGCTTTCGCGACGTGCTCGAAATGCGCCGCCGCGACAGGCCACGCACCTGGGGCTTGCGCGGCACGTTCGAACCCGTCGTGCCGCGCGATCTGCGACTCGAAGTGAGCGAGCGCGTGCTCGCCGACGGCACGTTGCATACCCCCGTGGACATCGCCCAGGTCGAGGCCGCCGCGCGCGCGTTGCTCGAACGCGGCTGCGAGGCCGTGTGCGTGTTCTTCGTCAACGCCTACGCCAATGCCGTCAATGAAGCGCATGCAGTGGCGGCGGTGCGCGCGATCTGGCCCAACGCGAACGTCACGGCAGCGACGGAAGTGTTGCCCGAAATCCGCGAGTTCGAACGATGTTCGACGGCCACGCTGAACGCGTCGCTGCAGCCCGTCGTGGGCAGCTATCTGACGCGCCTCGAGAGCGATCTGAAGGCGCATGGATTCGGCGGCGAATTGCTGGTGGTGCAGAGCAATGGCGGGATCATGTCGCGCCAGACCGCGTGCGATGTGCCCGTGCGCACGGCGTTGTCCGGCCCGGCTGCGGGCGTGATCGCCTGTGCCGCGATCGGGCGGGCGGCGGGCTTTCCGAATCTGGTGACGGGCGATATGGGCGGCACATCGTTCGATGTTTCTCTGGTTGCGCGCGGTGAAGCGTCGTTATCCGCGCAGACCTCGATCGATTTCGGCATGGTGGTGCGCGCGCCGATGATCCAGATCGAGACGATCGGCGCGGGCGGCGGCTCCATCGCATCGGTCGATGCAGGCGGCCTGCTGCAGGTCGGCCCCGAGTCCGCCGGCAGCGTGCCGGGCCCTGCGTGTTACGGACGCGGCAATATGCGCCCGACCGTCACCGATGCCAACGTGCTGCTCGGTCGGATCGCAGCCGATCGTCCGCTGGGCGGCGGGCTGCTGTCACACATGGATGTCGGCAAGTCGCGCGAGGCGATCGAGATGCACGTCGCCGCGCCACTTGGGCTCGATGCGTATGTCGCAGCGGAAGCGATCCTGACGGTGGCGAACGCGAAGATGGCCGGTGCGATCCGGCTGGTGTCGATCGAGCGGGGCCATGACCCGCGCGAGTTCGCCTACATGCCATTCGGCGGCGGCGGCGCGCTGCACGTGTGCGCGATGATGCGCGAGGTCGGCACCACCACGGGCATCGTGCCGCGCTTTCCTGGCGTGACGTCGGCGATCGGCTGCGTGATTGCCGATATGCGCCACGACGCCGTGCAGACCTTGAACAGGGGCCTCGCCGAACTCGACGTCGACGATTTGCGTGCCCGCGTCGCGGGCATGGCCGACACCTGCCAGCAACGACTCGATTCGGCGGGCGTCGCGTTCGAAGCGGTGCGCGAAGACGTCGAACTGGACATGCTGTATGTCGGCCAGAGCCATACGGTGCGTGTCGAAGTACAGCGCAATGCGCTCGATAGCGCGACGATCGGCGCGGCCTTCGAAGCTGCGTATCGCACGTCGTTCGGCCGTGCGCTCGACGGCATCCCCGTGCGGATCATGAATCTGCGCTATGCGCGCATCGGTGTCCGCCCGAAGTTCGATCTGGCCGTGCTCGCGCCGAAGGCCACCACGATGCCTGCGTCGCCGGGCACGCAAGCGGTATTTCATGATGGGCAGTGGTGGGACGCTGTGCGTTATGCACGCCTCGACTTACCGGTGGGCGCAACGGTGGAGGGTCCCGCGATTCTCGAACAGGGCGATACGACGATCTGGCTCGAACCCGGTTTCGGCGGTCGGGTCGATCCATTGGGCAATCTGCTGATCACACGCCGCACGACCTGAGAGAGACGCATGATGACTTCCACCACTCAACTCGATCCACGGCAAACCGCGCTCGTCATCGTCGATCTGCAAAACGACTTTGTGAGCGAAGGCGGTGCTTATCATCGCGGCGGCGCGGCGTCGGATGCGGCGCGCGCCTTGCCGCAGCGCGTGGCGCCTGTGGCTCGCGTGCTCAAGCAGCGAGGCGGGTTTGTCGCGGCAAGTCAGTTCACGTTATGGCCCGACGCCCAGGGTGAGCCGATGATCTCGCCGCATCTCCGGAATCTGCGCCCGTTCCTGCGTCGTGGCGACTTTGTCGCTGGGTCACAGGGTCACGCGACGGTTGCCGCACTCGACGATCTGGTCGATGTGTCGGTGTGGAAAGTTGCCTATTCCGCCTTTTTCAACACGCAGCTCGACTGGGTGTTGCGTCGCGCGGGCATCGAGGTCGTGGCGATCTGCGGCATCGTCACCAACGGCGGCGTGGCCAGCACCGCGCGCGACGCGCATATGCGGGACTATCGCGTGCTCGTTTTAGGCGACGGTTGCGCGGCATCGACGCAGGCAGCGCACGATGCCGCGCTTGCCGATCTATGCACGGTCGGCGAGGTGACGACGTGCGAGGCGTTCCAGGGCAGCCTTGGCGCGTAACCAGAACAGAGGAGGGCTGGTCGCCATGGTGGCGGCATCGCCCGACTGAGAACAGGAATAGAGTCCATGGCGACGAAAGTAAACGCACTCACAACCATCCTTGAGCAAGGCTCGGTGCTTGCGCCTGGCGTCTTCGACGCATTGACCGCGTTGATCGCCGAACAGGCTGGCTTCAAGGCGCTGTATCTATCCGGCGCATCGATTGCCTACACGCGGCTTGGTCGCTCGGATGTCGGTCTGACGACGTCGTCCGAAGTCGAAGATACGCTTGCGCGGATTACCGAGCGTGTCGATGTTCCATTGATCGTCGATGCCGATACCGGCTTCGGTAACGCGTTGAACGTCAAGCGCACGGTGCGCGGTTTCGAGCGCGCGGGTGCGGCCATGATCCAGCTCGAAGATCAGACGTTCCCGAAACGCTGCGGGCATCTGGACGGGAAGTCGCTGATCCCGGCCGCGGAGATGTGCGGCAAGCTACGCGCCGCTGTCGATGCGAGATCGAACCGCGACACGATGATCCTGGCGCGCACGGATGCAGTGGCCGTCGAGGGACTGGACGCGGCGCTCGATCGCGCCGAGCACTATCTGGAAGCCGGTGCCGATGCGTTGTTCATCGAGGCGCTGCGCTCGGTCGAGCAGATGAAAGCGGCCTGCGATCGCTTTGGAGGACGGGTTCCGTTGCTCGCGAATATGGTCGAGGGAGGCAAGACGCCCGTGCAGAGCGCGCAGGCGCTGACGCAACTGGGATTCCGCATCGTTATTTTCCCTGGAGGCACGGCGCGCGCGGTCGCGCATACGTTGCAGGGTTACTACGCCAGTCTGCGCGAGCACGGAACGACTTATCCGTGGAAAGATCGCATGCTCGATTTCGACGGAATCAACGAGGTGATAGGGACGCAGGCGTTGATGGCGGAATCGGATCTGTACAGTTAATGGAGCTTGTCGGCTGTGCGCGGGTTGCTGCTATCGACGGCGATCGCGTAATCGGGACGCTATTACGCAGATCAGAAATGATGCTTATGCAAAGCGTGCGGTCGACTGATGGATTTTCGCGATGCAGTACCTGGGCAATTGTTGAAGATCGTTCGTGTGCTACTTTTTGTGATTTGACATAACATAAATTATCAACATTCTGTCTGTAGTGGCTAAGTTGTAATGTCCGCTTTTAGCCAAGTTCAGATGTCCGCTTTTCGGACCATCGTAAGCTGATCGGTCGCCGGCTACCCGGCACTGGGAGCTTCGATGGCTGCGACAGAACGGATAACCATGACGATGCGCGATCTGGACAGGTACAAGGTGATTCAGGACGTGGCGGACGGCATGCTCAAGCCGTGGCGTGCCGCTGAGCGGCTGGGGCTGACGACGCGGCAGATCCGGCGGCTGGTTGGCCGGTTGCGTGAGCATGGCCCGGCTGGTCTGGTCTCTGGCCGTCGCTCGAAGCCGAGCAACAACCGGCTGGATGCGGCGACGGCCGATCGGGCGCTGGCGATCATTCGTGAGCGCTACGTCGATTTCGGACCGACGCTCGCGTGCGAGAAGCTGTACGGGTGCCACGGCATCCGCCTCGCGAAGGAAACGGTGCGACGGCTGATGACGGATGCCGGGCTGTGGATGCCGCGCCGGCAGCGTCCACCGAAGGTGTACCAGCCGCGTGCGCGGCGCGCGTGCCTGGGCGAACTGATCCAGATCGACGGCAGCGAGCATGCGTGGTTCGAGCAGCGCGCACCGCAATGCACGCTGCTGGTGTACGTCGACGACGCGACGAGCCGGCTGATGCATCTGCACTTCACGGTGAGCGAATCGACGTTCAGCTACTTTGAGGCGACGCGCGCGTACATCGAGCTTCACGGCAAACCGGGCGCGCTCTACAGCGACAAGGCCAGTGTGTTTCGCAGCACGTCGGCCGGCAAGACGGGCAACAGTGTGACGCACTTTGGCCGGGCGATGTACGAGCTGAACATCGACACGTTCTGCGCGAACTCAAGTTCCGCGAAGGGACGCGTGGAGCGCGCGCACCTGACGCTGCAGGACCGGCTCGTCAAGGAGTTGCGTCTGAAGGGTATCAGCACGGTCGCCGACGCCAACGCGTACGCGCCCTGCTACATCGCGGCCTATAACGCGCGCTTTGCGAAGCCGCCGAGAAGCACGTTCGACGCGCACCGTCCGTTGCGTGACGATGAGGATCTGGATCTGCTGCTGACGTGGCGCGAACTGCGGCGCGTGACGAAGTCGCTGACGGTGCAGTACGACCGTGTGCTGTACCTGCTCGACGACACGCCGGCGAACCGCAAACTCATCCACCGGTATATCGACGTCTGGGAGTACCCGGACGGGCGCATCGAGATCCGGGCGGATGGCCAGACATTGCCCTGCCGGCAGTATGACCGGCTCGCGGAAATCGGTCAGGGCGCGGTGATCGAGCACAAGCGCCTGGCTCACGCGCTACAGGTCGCGCAGGCGCTGCAGGCGCAGCGTGACAACCGGCGCATCTCGGGCTCGCCATCGCGCACGAACCAGGGCATCGAAGTGCGCAAGCCTGGGCGTCCACCCGGTACAAAGAAACAGCGCGAGTTCACGCAGGCCGATGTCGAGCACGTAGTCGTGGAACTCTCGCAACGCAAGACCGCGCCACCGCGCAAACCTGGCCGGCGGTCCGCAAGCGACAGTGGAACAGGCGTAAGCGCCCTGCCCGTTCAGGCGCCATCCTTCGACACTGCGTGAGTTGAAACCCCGAGATAGAGATTTCTAACCCCGCAAAAGCGGACATCTGAACTTGGCTGGACAGCGGACATCTGGATCTGGCTTTGACACTGTCTGTCAGAGCTTTTAAGAAATGTCGTGTTTTAGGTAGTTTGAGCGCCGGACATCCATCAGGGAGCACCGGCGATGAACGCGACTGGGACGATCACGATGACGATGCGCGAGCTGGACAGGTACAAGGTGATTCAGGACGTGGCGGACGGCATGCTCAAGCTGTGGCGCGCCGCGGAACGGCTCGGGCTGACGACGCGGCAGATCCGCAGACTGGTCGGCAGACTGCGTGATCTGGGTGCGCCAGGTCTCGTGTCGGGTCGTCGATCAAAGCCCAGCAACAACCGTCTGGATGCCGTGACGGCCGATCGTGCAATCTCGATCATCCGTGAGCGCTACGCGGATTTCGGGCCGACGCTGGCCTGCGAGAAGCTGTATGAATGTCATGGCATTCGCCTGGCGAAGGAAACGGTGCGTGGGCTCATGACGGCCGCCGGCCTGTGGATTCCACGCCGGCAGCGTCCGCCGAAGCTCCATCAGCCGAGAAACCGCCGCGCGTGTCTGGGCGAGCCGGTGCAGATCGATGGCAGCGATCATCGCTGGTTCGAGGACCGGGCGCCGGCCTGCACGCTGCTGGTGTACGTGGACGATGCCACCAGCCGGCTGATGGCGCTGCACTTCACGGCCACCGAGTCGACCTTCAGTTATTTCGAGGCGACGCGCGCGTACGTCGAGCTTCACGGCAAGCCGATGGCGTTCTACAGCGACAGGGCCAGCGTGTTCCGGCCGACTCACACGCAGACCGGCGACCGCCTGGCGGTCTCAACAGCGATGACGACACGCCCTACTCCATCGAAAATCAGCGCCTGATGCGCGGCGACGCCCCCCGGGTCTTCGCTACCGTGACGCGCAGAACGCGATCCCCTGCTCCGATCCATCGCGCACTGTGTTCCAGGACTCCGGGACAACACGGTCCACGCATCCTTTCTTCTATCGCACGATGGGCGTACGGCTGACTTCGTTATTCGTTTCGACCAGCAACAGCAGTTGTCTGAGAAACGTCGCGCGTTCGTCCGACGGCAGCGCCGCGATGGTGCGCTCGTGCGCGCGAGCGACTGGCGATTCAAGCCGCGTGAGCAGCGCCTGGCCCACACCTGTCAACTCCGCGACTTTCTTTCGCCGATCCGTGCGCGAGACGCGGCTCTGCACGAAACGTCGTTGCGCGAGACGCGAGATCACGTCCGCCGTATTCGCACGGTCAAGCCCCACGGCACGCGACAGCACCACCTGCTCGGAAGGTCCCAATTGCTCCAGCGCGGTGAGAATGCTGTATTGCACCGGAGTGATGCCTTCGGCTGCGCATTCCTCCATGAAAAGCGCCACATGAATCTGATGCAGGCGGCGGATCAAAAAGCCCGGCCGCTCGTTGAGCGCCGTATTGCGCCATGCGAGCACCTGGTCCGGCTCGGTATCGTCGATGTGGCTGACTGCTGGTGGGGCATCCATGAGCAAAGAGTTCCGTTTGCGTTCGATACGAATTGTCCACGCATGGTGCGCGACGGTTCGTCAGCATACATCGTATTGGCCTGCCTGCCGACGTTCCGATGCAAAGAATCTCGCGCAGTTTTGCGCGCAATCAGTTGAACGTCGGGGCCCGTTCCGGATGGCACAAGTCGGTGCGCACATGCACGAATACAAGGCTTTTCAAACATACGTGGTGCACCACACATTTTCGATGGTCACCCTTGTCTCAGGGTGTGCCCCACTGCATCCGGGACTGGCGACGAAACAGATCACTGGCATACCCCTTGCATCACTGGAATGAATCGTCAGTATCCAAACGAATTATCGATTCGACGATCATCACTCCAGTGATCGCGCACGTACGAAGCCTTGCGCGCGGTTGCTACCACTACCAAAGGGGCTCTTCATGTCAGTCCGTCTTACCCGCCGCGATGCTGGCCAGTCAACACAGCGCACCGCCGTTACGCTGCTGCGCACGTGCGCGCTTGCGCTCGTCGCCACCTTCGGCATCGTCCATGCGGCGCATGCAGCGAGTGCCGAGGAAATCAAGGCGCGCGGCTATCTGAGCGTTGCGACCGAGGATGACTACACCCCGTTCGAATTCGTTGCTGACGGCAAGAACACGGGCTACGACAACGACCTGCTCGCGCTGGTACGCAAAAAGATCGGTGTGGACGTGAAACAGCAGGTCATGCCGTGGTCCGGCATTCTGCCCGGCGTGACCACCGGCAAATACGACATGGCGCTCACCGCGGTGCTCGTCACCGAAGAGCGCAAAAAGACCTTTGATTTCGCAACCCCGACCTGCGAAGCCATCACCTTCTACGCGACCAAAAAAGGTTCGCCGATCAAGAGTCCGGACGATCTCGTCGGCAAGGTCGTCGGCGCGGAAACGGGTAGCGCCATGCTTGCAGACCTCAAACTCTTCGATGAGCAGTTGAAGAAAAAGCACGGCGGAAATGGCATCAAGCAGATCGTCGAATACCAGTCGTACCCGGAGGCGTACCAGGATCTTGGCGTAGGACGCGTCGATGCTGTCGCCAACACCCAGATCAGCCTGAACTCGCTCGTCAAGACCCGCCCGGATACGTTCGCGGTCGGTCAGGCGATCGGCAAGCCAACCTACATTGCCTGGGCCGTGAAGAAGGGCAACACCGACGTGCTGAAGATGGTGGACGCCGCGCTGCTCGAACTGCGCAAGAGCGGGGAGATGTACCAGCTTCAGCAGAAGTGGCTCGGTGCGAGCTACAAGGACATGCCTCAGTCGGTCAACTGACGCCTTAACGATCCCGCATCGATGAACGCCTTCGATTACTGGAGCATCGCTCAGGGCGCGCTGGCGACCGTGGTTCTCTCGGTCGCCAGCATCGTTCTTGGCGTGCCGCTGGGGCTGGGCCTCGCGCTGATCCGCTGGGCTCGCGTGCCGCTTCTGAACCGCGTCGTCGTCGCGTACGTGAGCCTCATTCGCTCGTGTCCCGCCGTGACGCTTACGCTGCTGATCTTCTTCGCGCTGCCGCAGTTCGGCATCTCGCTCGATCCGACGCCCGCCGCGATACTCGCGCTCACCATCAGCACCGCCGCGTTCAACTGCGAAATCTGGCGCGCGGCACTGATCAACTTTCCACGCGATCAATACGACGCCGCCCTTGCCTTCGCGATGCCGCGTACGGTGCGCTTGCGCCGCATCGTCATGCCGCAGATCTGGCGCGCGAGCCTGCCGGGTCTCGTCAACGAGATGACCTTGCAGATCAAGTCGACGCCCGCAGTCGCGGTTATCGGCATCGTCGAGATCACGCGCGCGGCCTTGCGTGTCGGCGCGCGCACCTACGATCCTTTACCGCCCTTCATTTTCGCGCTTCTGCTCTACGGGCTCGTCGTGTTCGTGCTCATCAAGGCGCAGCGTGTAATCGAGCGCCGCCAACCTGAGGAGGCTCGCGCATGATGGAGCATTTTCTGATCGTCTGGCAACAGCGCGCAGACGTGCTGTCGGGCCTGCTGGACACGCTCGGCCTGCTTGCGGTGGCGGCCGTCGCATCGCTCGTGCTCGGCGCGCTGCTCACGCCTGCGCTCATGTCGAAGCGACCGGCGATTGCGCGCATCGCGACGCTCTATGTCGACGCAATGCGCTGCGCGCCCTTCCTCCTGTTCGTCTATCTGATTTATTTCGGCCTGCCCTCGGCGGGCATCCGCCTGTCGAACTGGTGGGCCGGCGCAATCGCGCTGATTCTCTACAACACCGCCTACATGGCCGAGCTGTTGCGCGGCGCGTGGGCCGGCCTGCCCACGCCGATGATCGAGGCCGCGCGCGCCTACGGCTTTCACGGATTCGGTCTGGTTCGCCGCATCATTCTGCCGCAGGTGTTCACGGTTGCCTTGCCGATGATCGGTAACCAGCTCGTGCAGATCGTCAAGGACAGCGCATTCCTCACGGTGATCGCGGTGGGGGAACTCACCCATCAGATGAATGGCATTCAGGCCACTTATTTCATTCCGTTTGCCGCATTCATCACGGCCGTGCTGCTGTACTGGGCCATCTGCCTCGTGATCGAAGGCGGCAGCGGGTTATTGTCGAGATTCGCCGAGGAACGCAGAGCATGAACATCTCAAACGACGTGCCGCCCACCATCATGAGCGCAGTCGATGCGGCCGTGCTTTCGTCCAGCCATTCCGGTGAGACGGTGCGGCCCGGCGCGGAAACGGTCCTGCAGCTCAACGGCATCTCGAAGTCATTCGGCGAGAACCGGGTACTGCGGGACGTGTCGCTCACCGTGCACAAGGGCGAGACCGTCTGCCTGCTGGGGCCGTCCGGATGCGGCAAATCCACGCTGCTGCGCTGTGTGAACTGGCTCGAAATTCCCGACGCGGGCACGGTCCACGTGTCCAACCGGCGCATGGGCGTGCGCGAGGGCTCGTCCATCAAGATGAGCGATGCCGAACTCGCGCGTTCGCGCGCGCGCATTGGGATGGTGTTTCAACATTTTGCGCTGTGGCCGCACCTGACAGTGCTGCAGAATGTGATGGAAGCACCGTTGCACGTGCTCGGTCGTCCGCGCGACGAGGTGCGCGCGGACGCCGAACACCTGCTGGAACGCGTTGGCCTGGCGGACAAGATGGATGCATTTCCGTCGCGGCTGTCGGGCGGACAGAAGCAGCGCGTGGGTATCGCGCGTGCGCTCGCGATGAAACCCGACATCCTGCTGTTCGACGAACCGACCAGCGCACTCGACCCGATGCTCGTCGGTGAAGTGCTCAACGTGATGCGCTCACTCGCGCAGGAAGGTGCGACCATGGTGATCGTCACGCACGAAATGGAGTTTGCGCGGCAAGTGGCCAGCCGCGTGGTGTTCATGGATGCGGGCCAGGTGATCGAGAGCGCTCCGCCCAAGCAGTTCTTCAGCGCGCCTCAGACGCCGCGCGCGAGGCAGTTTCTCGCACGTTTCCGTTCACCGTATCATGCCGTCGACGATTACAGCGAGGCATCAAAGCTCGCCTGAGGCGACCGTTCATCGCGGCGCTCGACGCGCCACGATGAGCGTCGTGGCATTCATTGCGGCGCGGCCATGTCCGCTGCCTGCTTCACTTCCCCATCCTTATACTTGCCCCACGTTTGCGCGAGCTCGCTCATCGAGCGCGGATCGCAGTCGTACTCGGGGAGCGTATCGGGGTCCCAGTGATCGAAGCGGTCGACGCCGCGCACGAGCGTCGCGCGACGGCGGCCCGAGGCCGAACGGACATGCGCCGGCACATAGAAGAATGCGAAGCCGATGCGTCTGTCGTCCGAGCGGTTGGGCAGCGAGCTGTGCGCGGTGCGTTCGTGATGCATCGAGAATTCGCCGGGCTGGAGCGGCATTTCGACCGCGAGGGCTTCGTCGATACCGACGAGCGTCTGCCCTTTCGCGAGCATGTTGTCCTTCGCATAGGTTTCGACGTGCTTCAGGTCGGGGCCGCTGTGCGAGCCGGGCAGGACACGCAACACGCCGTTGACCGAGTTCGCGGGCGTGAGCGCGACCCATACGGTCACTTCCTCGTGCGGCGTGAGCCCGAAGTACGTCGAGTCCTGATGCCACGAGACATAGCGCGGATCGCGGCCATTCTTCGCAAAGATAGACGCGCCGAACAGCATGATGTCCGGCCCGATGAGGTCCTCGACAGCATCGAGAATCGCGGGACGGCGCGCAAGTTCGACGATCGCCGGCAAGGCGAGATGGCCCTTGATTTTCAGCGTCTTGTTGACGTCCTCACCGGAAGACGACTCGTATTGCTCGATGATGCGGCGATAGTCCGCCGCCTCTTGCTCACTGATCGCACGCATCGGATAGACATAACCGTGCTGTTTGAAGTGTGCGATCTGCGCTTCGGTCAAGTGCTTCGTCATGGGAGTTCCTTTGAGTGTGCTTCGATCGGAAGATGCTTGCTCGTCAATCGCCAGGCAACGGCCCGCCGAAAACTTGCCGCATGACTTCATGTGTCATCGGTGCTGCGCTCATGCGGATTCACCGGAGAGTCCGTTCAGGGCGCGCACGAACAGTTCGGGCGGCGCCGTATAAAGGCCGCGCCCTAGCAGGCCCGCGCGCCCGTCGGCTCCGATCATCGCGATCGCGGCCATCGGCGCGACACCTTCCCGAACGACGCGCGCCGCATCGAGCACACCGGGTAACCGCCCGAACGCGGGATGCGATTCCGTATGGACGCACGCCTGCCTGTCGCGCCACCCAGCGGGCAGGTACGCTTCGAACGCTTGCGCGGGTTCCGGTGCGAATGCGAGCGCCTGTGCGCCGAACCCCGCCGCGTCGATGATGCCGCTATCGCCGGTGAGCGGAGCGGCATGCGCCGGCTGATGCGGGTCGATGCGCGGACCTTCCGGTGCACGCGCAATGGTAGTGACCCAGCGCGACGGTGCGCCCGCGAGCCGGATGCCCACGCGCTCACCATTGCCCGCCAGCGCCACCACGAGCGTCGATTCCTTCTGGCCCGCGCGCGCGGCCGCCGACAGCATCAGCGCGCACGCCGCCATCCAGAGTGTGAGAAAGAAAAGCGGCGTTTTCGCGAGCATCGAGTCGACTTCGGCATGATCCACACGCGAGGCGAGCTGCGCACGCAGCGCGGCGGTCGCGCCCGTGGTGCGCGCATGCAGGTCGTCGCCGTCGTCGAGCCCGGCTTGCGCCAGCGCGAACAGGTCGAGCGGGCCGGACGAGAATGTCGTGTCGAGCACGGACGCAAGCATGGTGTCGCGCCACTGCATGCGTTCGAGTATGCGCATGTCGCGGCTGCCGAAGCGGATCTGCGGGCCGGCGCCGCTGCCCAGCAGCGACCACGCGCGTGCTGCGGGATCATTCTTGTCGGCGACTTCGACCAGCGTGGTACGCGGAGAAACGACGGCCGCGAGCGGCGTCAGCACGCCATACGACTGCGCGGATTCGAGACGCACTTCGCCCTGCTCGATCATCCGCTCGGCGTGTGCTTCTTCGTTCGCCCAGCCTTCGTATAGACAGCAAAGAACCGCCGACGAGAGCACCGGCGCGGACGGCTTGCGCGGATCGTCGAATGGCGGCCCCGCGTGCAGCAGCGTGAAGGGCGGCAGACGCACCGCCTCGCGCGCCGCCATGACGCCGCACCATTGCGGACGCACCGCATGGACACGGCTCAGGGCGAGCGCATTAGCATCAGCGGCACGCATGGTCAGCGGCTCGCGAAGCCGAAAATACCGCGCAGGCGGGCCCACAGCATCTTCCAGAACAGATTGCCGACATTCAGTGGCGCGTTCGCCGGTTGAACGCGCGCGGCCGGACGCGATTCGACGCACGGCGCCTGCGCGGGTGCTTCGGCTTGATGGCCGTGCATCTGCGCTGCAGTCGCATCCTGCACGGTGAGCATTGCGTCGGCTTGTACGGCGGCGTTGCCCGCAGCCGCTCCCGATTCGTCCAGCTTCGCCTTGAGATTATCCGCGAACGCTTCCGTCATGCGCGTGGCCAGTTCCTTCACGATGCCGCTGCGCGAAAACTGCGCGAGGCTGCCGCCGATCGCGTAATCCACCTTCACATCGACGCGCGTTTCGCCCGCCGCCTCTGCGAGCGCGAACGACGCCACGCCCTTGACGCGCGACGCGCTCTTTCGATCCACGCCCGTTCCCGTAATGCTGCCGCAATACTGCGCATCGTCGAGCTTCATTTCGCCGTCGCCCGCAAACGACGCGATGATCGGTCCGAGCTTGACGGTCATGGCAAGCTTGAGCATGCCGTTGTCGACGGGCGCGGTGAGCGACGCACCCGGCAGGCACGCCACGATGCCGGGTGTGTCGTGAAAGCGCGCCCACACGGCATCGCGCGGGTACGGCACAGCGAAGCTTTGTTCGATTTCCATTGCGTACCTATCCGTATTTTTCAGGCGGTCATAGTCAGCGGCGCGAGCGGCTCGGCCGCACGCGCACGGCGGGCATCGAGCACGCGGCGAATCGCACGGACGATACCGACGTATCCGGTGCAGCGGCACAGATTGCCGGAGAGTTCGAGGCGCACGCGTGCGTCGTCGGCATTGGGGATACGCGTGACGATGTCGCGCGCGGTCATCAGCATGCCTGGCGTGCAGTAACCGCATTGCAGTGCGTGCTCGGCGGTGAACGCGGCACGCAGTTCGTTCATGGTCGCGTCGTCGTCGAAGTCTTCGATGGTGCGCACCGCACTGCCCGCGCAACTGATCGCGGACGTGATGCAGGAGCGTGTGGGCGCGCCGTCCACGTCGATCGTGCACGCGCCGCACACGCCCTGCTCGCAGCCAATGTTCGTGCCGCACAGCATGCGCTGTTCGCGCAGAAAATCCGCGAGGCTGGTGCGCGGCTCGACGCGGTCCGCGATGCGAGCCTGGTTGACGACGAGTTCGATCGTCTTCGTGAATGCGTCGCTCATGATCTTGTCCCGTCCTGATTGCGAATGCCCGCCGCTGCGCGCACGAGCGCAACGCGATGCACCTCGTGTTCATAGCTTCCCGCTTCCAGCCCCGCCGCTTCGAGATGCGTATCGAAGCACGCGGTGTCCGGACCGGCGTCGCGAAGCAGCGCGCCGGCATCGTCGATCGCGTACGGCGGCGCGTCGATCGCGCCGATCACCGCGCGGCACACGCCGCGTGCCGCGTCGTCGATCAACACCGCGATGGCCTCCGCGAACTCGCCCGGCTTGCGGTTGAACTTGTAGTAGCTCCAGCGTGCCGTCGGCGAAAGGCGTGCGAAGCGTACGCCGGTGAGGATCTCGTCCGGTTCGAGCGCAGTCGTGAATGCGCCCGCCATCCACTCGCCGTTGCCGATCACGCGCGCGCCGCCGGGCCCCGCGACGAGAAACTCCGCATCGAGCGCGCACATCGTATTGATCCAGTCTGCAGCGGGGTCGGCATGTGCGAGACTGCCGCCGAGCGTGCCGCGATTACGCACCGCGCGATAGGCGATGCCACGGGCGACATACTCCATGAGTCCGCGCGTGCCCGTGTCGACCTTGCCGTCCTCGATCTCCGAATGCGTGATGCACGCGCCAAGCGTGACGTTTTCGCCTTCGATACGGCACGCGCGCAACGCCGCAATGTCGCGCAGATCGACGAGCATTTCGGGCTGCGCAAGCCGCAGGTTCATCATCGGCCCTAGCGACTGGCTGCCCGCCACGAACTTGCCCATGCCGTCGGTGGGACTGATGAGTGCGATCGCCTCATCGCAGGCGAGAGGTTTTGCATAATCGTAGGTCGCGGCTTTCATGCGTGCATTCCCTTGAGCGCGTTGGCTTGCCGTTCACGCTGCTTCGCGAGCGCTTCGACGATCAGGCGCGGCGTGATCGGCAGCTGATCGATGCGCACGCCGAGTCCGCGCAGCGCGTCGTTGACGGCGTTGGCGATTGCTGCGGGCGGACCGATCGCCCCGCTCTCGCCGATACCCTTTTGCCCGAACTCCGTATAAGGTGCCGGCGTTTCCATGTGTTCGATGCGGATCGCGGGCACTTCCGTTGCGCCGGGCAGGATATAGTCGGCGAGCGTCGAGGCGAGCGGCTGGCCGTCTTCGCTGTAGGGCATCGCTTCATAGAGCGCCGTGCCGATACCTTGCGCCGCGCCGCCGTAGACCTGTCCGTCGACGACCATCGGATTGATGAGCACGCCGCCGTCTTCGACGATGGTGTAGTCGAGAATCTCGGTCTGGCCGAGCGCCGGATCGACGGCAACGACCACCGCATGACACGCGTAGCTGAAGGTGCCCGAATCGCGCTTCGCCTGATACGACGTCGAGACTTCGAGACCACGCGGATCGACATCGGGCGGCAGCAGCTGCGGCGCGAGATACCACGTGCGCGCGATTTCCTGTAACGTGCGCCGCGCATCCTTGCCGACGACGGCACCGTTCTCCCAGCGCACTTCGCTCATCGGCTCCCGAAGCAGATGAGCGCCAATCTTCATGAGCCGCTCCTTGAGCTCCTTCGAAGCGCGACCGACTGCGCCACCCGCCATCACGATCGAACGCGAGCCCCATGTGCCCGTGGAATACGGTGTTACGCCCGTATCGCCGAGCACGATGCGCACGCGGTCTGTGTCGATGCCGAGCACTTCGTGGGCGATCTGCGCGAGCGTCGTCTCCATGCTTTGCCCGTGCGAATGCACGCCGACACGCACTTCGAGTACGCCATCCGGCGTGAGGCGGATCACGGCGGGCTCGTAGCCCGGCACCATCGGAATGCCCCAGCCGTGATACACCGACGTCCCATGCGCGCCCTGCTCGCAGAAAATCGACATGCCAAAGCCGATGCGCCTGCCGTCGGGCTCGCCGCGCCGCTGACGCGCGCGCACCGCAGGCAGGTCGATCATGGCCATCGCGCGGCGCACGGCCTCGGGATAGTCGCCGCTGTCGAAGTGCTTCTTCGTGATGTTGTCGTAAGGCATCTCGTACGGCTGGACGAGATTGCGTAGACGCACCTCGTCAGGTTCGATGCCCGCTTCGAGCGCGATTGCATCCATGATCGTTTCGATTGCGTAACACACGCCTGTTCGCGCCACGCCGCGGTACGGAAGGATGGGCGGCTTGTTGGTCGCGACCGACCACGTGCGGCAGCGGAAACGATCCATCTTGTACGGCCCCGGCAGGATGCTGCCGACCTGCGCCGCTTCCAGGCACGCGGAAAACGGATACGACGAATACGCGCCCGAATCCACGTGCGCATTGCATTCGACGGCGAGCAGACGGCCGTCGTGATCCGCATAGCCCGTGATGTCGTAGTCGTGCTCGCGGCAGTTCGCGTTCGCGGTGAGCTGCTCGCGGCGATCCTCGATCCAGCGCACTGGCTTGTCCAGTTGCATCGCGAGCCAGCCGCAGCAGACTTCCTCGGGCAATAGAATCCCCTTGTAGCCAAAACCGCCGCCGACATCGGGCGCGATCACGCGCACCTGTCCTTCGTCGAGGCCAAGACATTCCGCGAGGCCCGTGCGCGTGATGTGCGGCATTTGCGCAGACGTATGCACGACCAGTTGCGACAGACGGCGGTCCCAGTGCGCGACCACGCCGCGGCCTTCCATCGGCGCCATGCTCTGCCGCGCCGTGCGCAGCTTGCGATGCACGCGGATAGGCGCATCGCGGCGGATCGCGTCGAGGTCGACGCCCGGATTCGCATCGACGAAGGTTTCGAGAAACACGTTATCGCCCCACTGCTCGTGCACCAGCGCCGAGTCTTCGCGGCGCGCGTCGAGCATGTCGACCACGGCGGGCAGTTCTTCGAAATCGACGAACACCTGCGCGGCGATATCCTCGGCCTCGGCGCGCGTCGCGGCGACGCACATCGCGATTGTCTCGCCAACCTGACGCACCTTGCCGCTCGCCAGCACCGGCTGCTGGGAGCTCTTGAAGCCGGGCAGACTCGAATTCGCAACAATGGGCTTGACGCCTTCAAGATCGGCCAGCGTATAGACCGCGTGCGCGTACGCTTCCGGCTTTTCGATGCCGACGATATGTCCGTGCGCGATCGGACTGCGCACGAACGCCACATCGACCATCCCGACCATGCGGATGTTGGGAACATACTCGCCGCGCCCGAGCATGAAGCGCTCGTCTTCCTTGCGCGCGAGCGACGCGCCGATGCCTTGCGGGCGATTGCTGTCGCCGCGCTTTTGGGGACGTTTGATCATGGTGTGAGCCTCGCTTTCTCAGGCGGCGCGCGCGAGCGGCAGCGTCGGCGAAACAGCGTCATGACGCACGCCGTCGCGCAGGCAGAACAGTGGCGACAGCATACGGTCGGTGATAACCTGCGTGCCCTCGTTGTCCTCGAGTATCCAGCGGCCGCGACGGTCGTCGAGCACGCTGATGTCCGCAGATCGACCCAGTTGCAGGGAGCCGATCCCGTCTTCCATGCCGACCATCTTCGCAGCGTTGCAGGTCGCCATCGCCACGACGTGCTGCAGCGGCAGACCGAGCGCGAGCATGCTGGTCATCGCGCTCACGAGGCTGAACTGCGTGCGGCCGAGGAACGAATGCTCCTCGTCAGGATGACTGTCGGGCGTACCGCCGGGCGCGGGCACGTGTGTGTTGTAGCCATGCATGTCGGCACCGAGCGTGTCGGGCACGACACCCGCGTCGAGTACGATGCGCGCGGTCCTGAAGCTGAAATGCGAGCCGTGGCCGACGTCGATCTTCAGGCCGCGCGCCACCGCTTCGTGCACGAGCGGATGCAGTTGGCCGTTCTCCTCGACGAAGCCGCCCGGATGACGGCTAAACGGATGCGCGAGGATATCGCCCGGCTTGAGCGTCTCGACCACCTGATTGAAGATGGAATCCGCACGGACCGGCAGCCCCCCGCTCTCCGGCTTCGGCCACAACTGGCCAAAGTGGATATACAAGGGCAATTCCGCGCCGCGGCCGATTTTCGCGGCGATCTTCATCACGTCGAGCCCCCAGCGCGCGAAGCCGCCAATTTCGGCGTGCGCCTTGATGCCCTTGACGAGATCGCGATTCGCGCGCACGGACTTGATGGTTGCATCGGCATCGAGGCAATCGGGGCGATACAGGTCCGGATAGTAGTGACCTTCGAGACCGCCGACGAGATAGGCGGAAATGAAGGCCAGCACGCGCGTGGCGGACCGCTCCGCGACGTAATGCCGGAAGCCCGGCATCGTGATGCAGCTCGGGCCGCCCTGATCGACGATCGTCGTCACGCACGATTGCACGCCACACTGATCGGCGTTCAGGCCGAAGCGGCCCGTGACGTACTGAAAGATATGGCCATGCGTGTCGATGAGGCCAGGCAGCACCAGCTTGCCGCTGCAATCGATCAGTTCCGCCTGGCGTGCCTGACTCGCGGCATCCGGGCCGATCGCGGCGATGACGCCCTTGTCTACCAAAACGTCGAGCGTGGCGTCTATCTTCTGGGCGGGGTCGATAACGCGCCCCCCTTTGAGCAGAACTTGTGACATGTGCGGTGCGTTAGCCGAGTGGGAAGATGCGTGGTGTACCGCAAATTGTGTGCCGACTCTTCTACCCAGTCCCGACAGCCGTGTTTTTCCTTTCAGATCATCGATTTAAGGATAAACGCCGGTGCCAGATACGTGCCGTACCACAGATTTCCTCAAACACCTCTGCACCAATTCGAACGATGCACACCCGCACCCGCACCAAGCGCATGCGCGACGCCTTCTTATGGTGATTCGGTGGTGTACCCCGCATTTGCGATCGGGAGTGATTCCAGCCTAGAATGTGTATCGTAGGGTCCCAAGCTCGCCCATTTTCCTAGAGTCGTTTCCATGCGAACCACTGTCACCGATTACACCGACATTCACCGCGTCCGTGCGGAGCTCGCCGAGCGGCAGGCGCGCTCGCCGTTGTTCTCGCGGCCAGGCTTTCTGATCCGCCGCATGCATCAGATCCACACCTTCCTGTTCGCTCAGGAAACGGGCGAGTTCAACATCACGCCGGTGCAATACAGCTTGCTTACCACGCTGGAGTCGCTCGGTGAGATGGATCAGAACACGCTCGCGATTGAAGTCGGACTGGAGCGCTCCAGCGTCGCGGAAGTGATTCCGCGTCTGAACGCACGCGGACTCGTAAGCCGCACGCAGGCAGAGCACGACAAACGCCTGCGGCTGGTGAAACTCACCCCTGCCGGCAAGCGCCTGACCAGAAAAATGGCGAGCGCCGTGCAGCGCGCGCACGATCGCACCATCGAGCATCTCACGCCCGACGAGCGGGAAGTCTTCATGCTGCAAATGATCCGGCTGGTGGAAGCCAATAACGCGGAAGGCCCCGTGCCACTCCGGCTACCCGACAGCCAGTTGCTTGCGCAGGACGAGAGTTCGGTCGACGCGACCTGAAGGCACGGCAACGGGTAACTCGCCTCCTGAGTCCCTGTTCCCGCTGCATAAAAAAATGCCCCTCTGGTAGAAGAGGGGACAACTTCCCGCATGGGGCTCTCTTGCGTGAAGGGCGCACATCGAGATCCAGCCCGTTGTGCAGTGTCTTGCGAGAGTCGTTTCACACCCGATAACCTCGCATCCACCTCGCCGCGAAATCAGTCGCAAGTTGCCGTCTAGTGACTCGCGCCCTCCACCGCTCCGATGCCAGTCTCCGAGCGTACCGATTGCGCCTCGAATCCGGCCTGATCAATACGCCCGCGAGCAGACCTGTCCGTCACCGAGAAGAGCCAGATGCCGACGAAGCCCATGGTCATCGAAAAGAGTGCTGGCGACGCGTAAGGAAAAGGCGCGTTCGAAAAGTGGAACACATCCACCCACACTGCCTTCGAGAGGACCGTCAGCAACACGGCCGAAATCAGCCCAAGAAAGCCGCCGATGGTGGCACCGCGCGTCGTGCAGCCACGCCAGAGCACGGACATGAACAGCACAGGGAAATTGGCGGACGCCGCGACGGCGAAAGCCAGCGAAACCATGAAAGCGATATTCTGCTTCTCGAACACGATTCCGAGCACGACCGCTACGATACCCAGCACGACCGTGGTGACTCGCGAAACGAACAGTTCGTTCGCACCAGGTGCCTTACCGTGCTTGAAGACGGTCGCATACAGATCGTGCGACACAGCTGACGCGCCGGCGAGCGTGAGACCCGCGACGACGGCAAGGATCGTCGCAAACGCAACGGCCGAAATAAAGCCAAGAAACACGTTGCCGCCCACGGCACTCGCGAGATGCACAGCCGCCATGTTCGTTCCGCCCAGCAACTTGCCCGCAGCATCCTTGAAGACGGGATTCGTGCTCACCAGCACGATCGCGCCGAAGCCAATGAT
The DNA here is from genome assembly GCF_013426895.1 of Paraburkholderia largidicola. Taxonomy (NCBI): domain Bacteria; kingdom Pseudomonadati; phylum Pseudomonadota; class Betaproteobacteria; order Burkholderiales; family Burkholderiaceae; genus Paraburkholderia; species Paraburkholderia largidicola. The sequence continues at coordinate 1,262,181 of NZ_AP023176.1, forward strand.
GAAGGTCAGAATATAGAAGTAGCCGATCCATGTCGTCGCCCAGAACACGGACTTGCGCGCTTCCTTCGCATTCGGCACCGTAAAGAAGCGCATCAGGATATGCGGCAGCCCCGCTGTGCCGAACATCAGCGCGATTCCGAACGAGATCGCCGATATCGGATCCTTGATGAAATTGCCGGGGCCCATGATAGAAGCCTTCTTCTCGTGCACCTCGACGGCCTTCGCGAACAACGCTTCCGGGCTGAAATGAAACTGCCACAGCACCATGAACGCCATGAACGAAGCACCCGCAAGGAGCAGGCATGCCTTGATGATTTGTACCCAGGTGGTTGCCGTCATGCCTCCGAACAGCACGTACACCATCATGAGCGCGCCCACGATCACCACGGCAATCCAGTACTCGAGACCAAACAGCAATTTGATCAACTGCCCTGCACCCACCATCTGCGCGATCAGATAGAACGCCACGACAACGAGCGTGCCCGACGCGGCGAACGCGCGGATCGGGGCCTGCTTGAAGCGGTATGCGGCCACGTCGGCGAACGTGAACCTGCCGAGATTGCGCAGTCTTTCGGCCATCAGAAACGTGATGATCGGCCAGCCCACCAGAAAGCCGATCGAATAGATGAGACCGTCATAGCCGTTTGCATAGACGGCCGCCGAGATGCCCAGGAACGAGGCAGCCGACATGAAGTCCCCGGCAATCGCAAGTCCGTTCTGAAAGCCTGTGATACCGCCACCTGCCGTGTAAAACTCCGCGGCAGAGCGCGTCCGTCTCGCCGCCCATTTGGTGATGAAGAGTGTCGCGACCACGAATACGACGAACATCCCGATTGCGGTCCAGTTGGTCGCCTGTTTGACTGTCTGCCCCATGTCTGCGCCAGCGGCGAGACAACGCAATGAGACGACAGACAGCGCCGCGAGCGCGAGAAGATGTCGTGCGTTCATGCGGCCTCCCGTTTGATCTGCTCGGTAAGCTGGTCGTATGTGCTGTTGGCGCGACGCACGTAGAACCCCGTGACGATCACCGTGAACACGATGACGAACAGTCCGACGGGCATCCCCCACGTCATTACACCAGCGCCCATCTTTGCAGCAAGAAACTGCTTGTCGAATGCAATCAACAGAACGTAGCCGTAATAGACGACCAGTACGAGGGCGGTCAGCGTCCACCCGAGCCTCGAGCGTTTTCGCACCAGTTCGCGGTATGCCGCGCTCGATTTGATTTTCTCTGCGAGTTTCAGATCCATCTTCGTCTCCTGCATGGACAGCTTTCGCTGACTGACAAGCACCCTCTTCCGGCCGAGGTCGTGACGAGGGGCATCTCTACGCACCTCGGGTCCTGAGAGGGATGCGGTGCAATTCATTCGCGCATGCGGTTCGATGCGTCGTTCTTCTGATGCGCTCGGTGTTACGTTAAGAGCACCCGCTTACCCGGTTCTTACGGCAAACGATTTCTCACGCCCGGGTTTACACGAAGATTGACGCTTCTCTTCGGCATCGACTTCATGATCGAGCACGGCGTGATCTCGCCGGCCGACCCGTCTGACAAGGTACCGGCGCGCAGCGTGGTGCACCAGAACTTGACCAGGATCAATTGGGCACCCTTTGCTGAACGGACAATCTATAAATAAGGTACGTCCCGAAAACGGAGGAGCATCATGGCGCAAACATCGAACCTTGGCACGCCGGCCCCAAAGAGCGCATTTCAGCGCGTCATGCTGGCCGTGGATGACTCGGAGGCAACACTGCGCGCAGCAGCATATGTAAAAGCACTGTTTGCCGGCCGTGCAAAAATCAGGCTGGTGACGATTGCCCAGAACCCGCGCACGCTGTTTCCGCTTGGCGCGACGACTCAGGGTTTTCTTGCCGCGGCCAGAGATGAGATCATCGACGATGCGCGCGCCGCGCTTGCGAAAATCGAAGCGATGTTCGCCGGCATAGCGTTGGACTTTGGACTGGTCGATCTCTCCGTGCACAGCGGCAATACGGCCGATGCACTGCTCGCTACCGCATTGCACTGGAATGCGGATCTGCTCGTGATGGGCATGCGGCATCAGCATGGTCTGTTGCGCTGGATCGAAGGCACTGTATCGGAGCCGGTGGCGCGGCGCGCGACCTGCTCTTTGCTGCTCGTGCCGGAAGATTGCCGTGTTCCTACGGACCGGCCACCCGCGCGTATCGTCTTTGCACTGGATGGCAGCGCCTGCTCACTCGCCGGTTTGCAGACGGGTCTCCAGATAGCTCCCCCAGACACGCTGCTGCGCGCGGTCTACGTGGTGGACCAGGCCGTCCATCTGTTCGATGGCGGTGCCGCCGAAACGTTGGAAAGCGCGTATCTGCAACAGGGCTGTACCGCCCTCGAGCGCGCTGCGCGCATCTGCACCGATCACGGTCGCAACGCCGAGACCGCCCTGATCAAGACGCATACCACCCACGACGATGTTCCGCACGCGATCGTACGGGACACCGCAGAGTGGAATGGCGATCTGCTCGTTCTCGGCACGCATGGCAGACGCGGTATCGCGCGGTGGCTTCTCGGCAGCGTGGCCGCCCGCACCGCGCGGCTCGTGGATACGCCGGTTCTGCTTGCGCGTAGTGGCGAAGCGACGGCGGACTAGCGTCGCGCGTTGCGACGCTATGAAGTGAAGGCTGAAGAACGTGCCGTCGAACCCGGACTCTGGATCATGCGCAGCGCTCGCGCGGCTACTCTTGCTGCAGTTGCGCATGATGGTACTTGATCACATCCATGACGGCTGCCGTCATCACCGAGGTCGAGACGCCAAACATCAGGATGCCATTGGCGGCTTCGATTGGGCCAAGCATGCGCCATTGCCTGGACATGACAATGTCGCCGTAGCCCAATGTGATGAAGTTGACCGCAGAGTGATACAGCGCAGTGGTGAAATCGGAAAACTCGCCCAGGAACATGAACAGCGCTGCCCAGATTGCCATTTGAGCGAAATTGCAGAGCAGGGTCAGCAGCATCACGGTTATCAATAGCAGGACGTCGACCCAAAGCAGGTCCTGACTCTTGACGTTGCGCCGGAAGCGCGCATACCGGCGCAAGCAGATGGCTACCACCACGCCTTGCAGCAGCAGGCACAGAACCATGGCCGGAGCGGCGGCCAGTACATTGTGTAGCATGATTGACTCCGTCTTCAGGGAGAGCGCGCAAGCAAAAAAGGCGCTGCATTTGGGACGCGGAGATCGCAAGTTCAAAACTCGCTGCCCCGATCAATCATAGGACACGTTGCGTCGGCCGCACGCAGCCATGTCCCGCTCCAAAAAGTTGGGCCTGCCGAACGGTCGCTTGCTGAGCGAAGCGGTCATCCGAATGTCTGAGCGCGACCCATTCGAGAAGCCCTGCGGAGCGGCCATGCGATCCGGCTGCTTGCGGGTGCGGTCGTCGGACGGATCGCACCATCATCCTCACGAACGGCAACCCATATCGCGAAGCCACGGCCAGAGCAAAGGTGCAAAACGACAGCCTTCAGGGAATCCACGTGAACAGAAACGATCCATGGGTTCAGATCGTCGGCGACTTGCACTGCCGTGCTGCATCTGAAGTCGATCCAATGCCGAAACCCGACTATCACCGCCTGCTCAACTGTGCCTCGATGTGGTCCGCCATGGCCAATGCTTCGTCCATCAGGCGCATCGAATGGCAAACGACCTGCACGATACTGGTTTCGTGGAGCGATTCGACACTCGGTCGGTATGTGGACCAGATCTGGCGCGCGGGCTTTGCCCGTACCGATGGTGTTTGTGGACTGACGGGCAAGCCCGTGCGGCGCGGTGACGCCGTATTCCGGCCACTCCAGCGCGGCGGCGACGCGCCGAAGAACGCCTTTAACATGATTCTCGCCGAGACAGTGCCGAACGCGAAAGAGATAACGCCTGAACGCGCCTGACCTGGTTTGCATGGCAAGACGCCTTCACGGTAATTCCCTTGAGACACCCGCATAGTGTGCAATACTGGGTTGATTGTTTGTTGAAAAAGAACCGGTCCGTGTCATCAAATCGTCGAGTGAGACATCCACGATGACTGTTGCTCAATAGGTCCAGTTCCGTACGCAGGTGACGTGGGGATATAAAAAACATGCTGGTCAATTGCGTAGCCTATCAGGATGGTCGCAAGCTCGGCGACATCACCGTCGAGCAGATCAGCGACTATGTGCAAAAGCCGGAATGCTTCGTGTGGGTTGCCCTCAAGGAGCCTGAGCCTGCCGAACTGGATGCGATGCAGGAGGAGTTCGGTCTGCACACACTCGCTGTCGAGGACGTGCGCGCGCATCATCAGTGGCCGAAGATCGAGGAATACGGCGACTCACTGTTCGCGGTCATGCATACCGTCGAGTTCCAGGAAGACGGTAGCCTGCTGTTCGGCGAAGTCGATGTGTTCGTTGGCGCGAACTATGTGCTTTCCGTGCGCATGCGCACGCAGCGAGGGTTCCAGGATGTGCGCGAGCGTTGTGAAAACGAGCCAGAGCTTCTCAGGCTGGGGTCGGCATTCGTGCTGTATGCGTTGATGGATCACATCGTCGACGACTATTTTTCGATTCTCGAAGCGCTGACCAACGAACTCGAAGAAATTGAAGACCGCATCTTCAAGCCGCAGCAAGTCAACGAGGCCCGCGCGATCATCGAGGATCTATATCGCTTCAAGCGGCGCCTCGTCGTGCTTCGTCATCACATCGGCCCGCTACTCGAGGGCGTCGGCAAGCTCACGGGCGGCCGCGTCCCGAAGGTCTGTGACGGCATGACGGCCTACTTCAAGGACGTTTACGTCCATCTGGAACGGATCGTCGGGGCCATTGAAGGACGGCGCGAACTCGTCATCACGGCGGTCCAGGTCAACCTCGGCATGATCGCATTGGCCGAGAGCGAGATCACCAAGCGCCTGGGGTCATTCGCCGCGCTGTTCGCCGTGCCTACGATGATCGCAGGCATTTACGGCATGAACTTCGAGCATATGCCCGAACTGCACTCGCAATACGGCTATCCGGTCGTCATCGCGGCGATTGTCGTGATCGACATCGTTCTGTACCGCTGGTTTCGCAAAGCAAAATGGATCTGACGGTGTCGCTCCGGCGCCGTGCGTATCATTGCGCGATACGCATTTCCGACATGGCGGACGGCAACTACAAGGCCGCAACCTCGCCGTCGCGTTCAATCGCGGTGGGCATGACTCAAATGCTACAGACCTTCTCCGGCGAAGGCCCCTCAGGATCAGCTAAAGCCAGTCTCGGTACTGGATATACTGTTGGCGGCAACATGCGAACGCACACGCAGATTCTCAATAGTGCGTTAACCGGACCGTCTGAAAAGGGGTAGCATTAAGGCGTTATCGAACGCCAGGCTCATTCGCGCCTGAGCGTGTAACGTCTCCCTGGTAAGGTGGTCTTGCCATGATCCTGTACCACACTGAGCCCGATTCCCCGGTCATCGAAATTTCCATCGAAGGTAAGATCACCGACCACGATCTGCGCGAAGCCATTGAACGCATGCGTGGCGATCTCGAACTGAACGGCAAGACCCGCGTGCTCGAACGCATCGAGCATTTCACCGGTATCGAGCCGAAGGCGCTGTGGACCGATATAACGCTCGGCGTTTCCGTGGCCCGCAAGGTCACGCGCGCCGCCGTGGTGGCCGATGCGGGTTGGATCCGCGCCTCGATGCATCTGGCGCGATTCTTTACAAAGGCCGAAGTCAAGGCCTTCCACGTCAACGAGTTGGAGCAGGCGCGCATCTGGATCAACACCTGAGCGCCGCGTGGCGAATCTCGTGACAGTCCGACTGCCCGTCTGCGCCCGTGCGCCGTGGTCAGAATTGCGCATACAATTCCATCGGAATAATCGGTACTGGTGGGCCGCGCTAGCGAGTCGATCAGTGTAGCGAGCACGCAGGTCACAGCCCGATTCAACGCTAGCGTTTCTCCATCGTCCAGTCCGTTTTTCCTGTGCCGCAGAACCCGGGGTGAAGATTCATCGACTGCCCTTTTGCCGAGAGGACGACTGTTATCCGACGGCATGTCTTGTTCCCCTCATGACGCGTACTCTCCGGCGTCATTGTTGCATGGATCCTCACGCTATTTCCTGTCCCCTGGTTCGTCCACTGAGTTGCCTCACCGTCCCTCTTTGTGTTGAGCACATTGGTGAGCGCGACTTTGATCGAGTCCATATCATTCTTCTTGATGTATGACATTGGCGTGTCGTTGAGGAAATTCAGGTTGCTCGCTTCTGCGGCAGCCATCGTGGTCAATAGCAGCACCGCTGACATCGCTTGAGCACAAAGCACCGACCGAACATATACGGATCTATGGAGTGACATGACGATCTCCTACTGCTGACAGAAATTGCGTGCTGAGATGCCGCCGTGCGCTGCCTCGTCACGCTGTAATCTTACGATGCAACGAACCGCCGATCATCGGGATTTTCCGGCATCGGGCTCTGACGTTGCGGCATCGCTTGCCGCCGCTACAAAGCGGCGCCCACTCACGCCTCTTGTTGTATTGTGGACAAGTCACGTAGTAGGACACAGACAGAACGCCGCAGTGAAGGAAACACTCGCTACACAGCGCTATTGGAGCGGCTGACAGGACGTCGAAACGGGATCCGCGACTGACGCACATCCCTCGGATTGCGACCCAACCTGGGCAAGCGGATGTGGTCAAGCGTCTTGAAGCTCGATAGAGGGCGCGTGATCCGCCTTCACAGCTTCCCGCATGTTGCGTGCAGAAGCGATATCGCGTTCTCCGACATTCGGAGGTGTGCCATGTATCGGACCATCCTTATTGCTATCGATGGAAGCAGTTCATCTAGATTGGCACTCAGCGAAGCCGTGCGCCTCGCCGCGTCGAGCCACGGCGTCGTGCACGCAATTCACGTGGTGGACAGTGCTCCCCTCCTCTCACACCCCGATCTCGACCCGGTGCAACTCGCAGACGCCATGCGGAAGTGCGGGAGATCAGCGCTCGACGAAGCAGAGCAAATGTGTGCAGCGGCTGGCGTGACGTGTCACGCTGAACTGGTTGAGCCCGTCGCCTTCTCGGATGATGTCGCCTCCATCGTTCACTGGCGAGCCCAACAGGTTCACGCCGATCTTGTTGTGATGGGCACGCACGGGCGCAGAGGCATGAGACGTCTTTTTCTCGGCAGCGTCGCAGAGCATTTTCTGCGCATTTCGATGTGCCCTGTATTAGTGTTGCGTGACAACGAAAGTCAAGAAAACCAGACTTGAAATGTCAGAGTTGCTTGAGCACCGTGCGGATCGACGGCGCCACAGCGGACACAGTGGCTCCCACAAAATGAATCGCGTCGATCGCGATGGTCACAAAAAACCTGTGCGCATCGGCCGCCATGCTGCACAGCCCCACCTTTTGTGACCATCGCCAGGCCGATCCCTTTAATCAGGCAGCAGTTTGGAAGCGGAGACTGACTCTGACTCTGCAGAAACGCATTCGCCAGTGAGTGCAGGCCTCACGCTTTGTGGTCGCGGAGGAATCTGAAGAACTGCACACCCTCTTGCAAGCGCCGTTTCATCATCTCCCAACTGACCAACATCTCACGGACGATTTCCCAGATCTTTGTCGGCCTGAAATAAAATCGCTTGTAGAACTCCTCGACACCAAGAAAGATCTCTTCGCGCGACAGATTCGGATAGCCGATAGTTGAAAGCTGCGTGCCCGCTGAATTGACAAGCGTGATGACCTTGCTTTCTTCCAGCCATCCATTCTCGACAGCTTGCTTATGAAGGACCGTCCCCGGGTAAGGCGCGGCGAGCGACACCTGGATTGTGTGCGGATTGATCTCTTTCGCGTATTGGATCGTCTTCTGTATCGTTTCGTGAGTTTCCCCAGGAAGCCCAAGGATGAACGTGCCGTGGATCTTGATGCCGAGCTTGCGGCAATCTTCATTGAAGCGGCGTGCCATATCGGTTCTCAGCCCCTTCTTGACGTTCACGAGAATCTGGTCGTCGCCGGATTCGTAGCCTACGAGCAAGAGCCGCAAGCCGTTCTCTTTCATCACTTTGAGGGTCGAATACGGTACGTTCGCTTTCGCATTACACGACCACGTCACCCCAAGCTTGCCAAGGCCGCGAGCAATCTCCTCGGCCCTCGGCCTGAGATCAGTAAAGGTATCGTCATCGAACATGATCTCCTTGACTTCGGGCATGTTGTCCCTGATCCATTTCACTTCTTCGAGGACGTGCTCGACGGAGCGAGTGCGATAGCGATGCCCCCCAACTGTGTGCGGCCAAAGGCAAAATGTGCATCGCGACTTGCAGCCTCGACCCGTGTAGAGAGAGACATAGGGATGCTTGAGGTAGCCGCTGAAATAATTCGCGGTCGTAAGGTCGCGCTTGTAGATGGGAGCAACGAACGGCAACTGGTCCATGTCTTCCAGAATCGGCCGGGCCTCGTTGTGCATGAACCCACCGTCCGGTAAACGGTAGCTCAGACCGAGGATCGAACTAAACGGAAGTCCTTGCGCGACGTCACGACATGTGAAGTCGAATTCTTCACGGCATACGAAGTCGATCGAATCGCTTGCGGCAAGCGAACCGTGAGGATCGACTGCCACCTTTGCCCCGACCATCCCGACAAGGATGCTGGACTTGCGTCGTTTTAAATGCTCCGCAAATTGCACATCGTTCCCGAACGACGGCGAACTGGTGTGAATGATGACTAGCTCGTATTCCTGAGCAATGTCGAGTGTTGCGTCGAGAGACAGGCCATCTGCCGGAGCGTCCACCAGACGGCTACCCTCGACCAGCGCAGCAGGCTGGGCGAGCCAGGTTGGGTACCAGAAGGACCGGATCTCACGCCTTGTCTGGAAACGTGAGCCCGCTCCTCCGTCGAAGCCGTCGAACGATGGTGCCTGCAGAAATAGCGTTTTCATGAATGCCCTCAAAGACAACGGTCTGTTTTCAGGGATGAGTCGCCCGCATGGTCGCCATGCGTCGGCGATGTCCGGGAACTGATTCGTGCCTTCAAAAAGTGTGCTGGCCACTGAATAGCCAGCAAGGAAGCCACCATCTGTCGAAGGCTCTGGATCGCAGGAGGGCCTCGAAAGAATAGTACGACTCCCGACACTTGAATTGCAAATCCTTAGTCTTCCCCCCTTCTGTCAATTTTTACATCGAGATTACCGATATCGCCGGCTACCCTATTCGAAACATGCATTGCATGACAGTCTTGCGACAGAATCACCAGTCTTCACAACTCCTCACGTTGTATGCACGGCGACGCCTACCCATATCTTCGACGCGATGGATCCAGGCACGACTACACGCGGGACCGGGTCGACTGACCACGTGGATTGCTGCATACTGGCAGCAAGGTTAGTACGTCGAGATGACGCGTCGGCGACGTACAAAATAGCGATCTCTTCGCGGAGAGCGGCAACGCTCCTGACCTCGTGCGGTGGGCACTGTGCACAGCACCCCGTCCGCCGTACGATCCACCCGCAACAGCCAGTGTCACCATCGACGCAGATGCAGTCATTTGAGGTGCCCACGCTCCACGGCGAGAGGTGATTGATGACGCAAAATCGCGACGTTACCAAGGGTGTACCCGTTGGGAATGGACAGCACGTCAGCCCTGCCGAATTCTTGTTGATGGCAGGATTTCTTGCATATCGCGCCCCCTTGGCATCGGCCCATGCCCGCGCGGTGGCCCAGCGCATACTGGTTGCCGTCCTCGAGATGGCGACTGCTCGCGGGTTTGCTGATTCGATTGTTCTCCAGGCGATGATGGCGAATGCCGAAAAGTCTTCGAGCACGTGGAGGCTGGCGGAGCAAGCAGCCGCTGCTATCGGTGATACGGCGACTTACCTGCAAGTCATTCGCAGCGCTGGCGTAATAATTGAAGAAGACGGGTGAAGCCGTCGCTAACAAATGTTCTCCGATCATGGGTAGTACCTGTTCGTGATCGTGCGATAGGATTTCGAGCGCAACATATCAGCCGTTCTACCAGGAATCCGTCAAAAGGAGGTTGATTCATTCTGGATGCCTCCAGGTTGAACGCAACGCTACAAAATTACGACATCCGATCGCCAATGCTCCTCTCTGCCTTCGCCACGTGCCGCTTCGATCACGACCGCAATGCCCTTTTCTACGGGATCACTTCACATTCGCATTGCCGGGCTTCGCAGCCATCGAGCGCGGGAGGCCAAACGAACGTTCAGCCAACTGCCAGAAAATGAGTCCGGGTACGAAGAACAGTAGATCTCTCACTCTCCGGGCGCCTGCCAGCGCGAGGCAGGTCGGCGCATCGAGGCCTAGCATGCCACCGATCACAACGAAGCCGCCTTCTTGCACGCCAATGTTACCTGGCACGACAAAGGCAACACTGCTCACGAGTTGAATCAGTGCCTCGAGCACGAACGCGGTCGCGAAGCTTGCGTCCGACCCAAGCACGCGTAACGCGATCCAGATCTCAAGTGCCAACCCAAGGCACTGCAACGTTTGCCAGATGAACAAATAGCGAATCACGACACCCGTCTCTCGCCAGACCAGCTTGATTGACTGGTCGATGCGCGCCGACTTCCCAACCAGGGCGTAGACCTTTCCGCTAGTGACACGGTTGAGCGTTCGCGCGGCGCGCTCGAACGGGCGCGCGTGTTGAACCAGAACGAAGAGCAAGAGCACCGGCATGAGTGCGGCAAGACCCCACGCCAATCTACCCGCAAGACGCGCGGCGTCCGATGAGGTTAGCTCCAGCAAGTAACCAAGGGCTACGAGCGCAAAGACGACCTGGCTGACCAACGTGAGTTGCATGTCCACGACGAGACTCGCCACAGCCGTCGCTGGGCGAACGCCGACGCGTCCCAGCAGTCGAAATGAAACGATCTCCCCGCCAATCCGCGCCACGGGCAACAGTCCGTTGATCGATTCGCGAATCCAGACGAGCTTGAGCATAGTCGCAAGAGAGGGGCGCTCCGCATCACGTATCAAGCTGCGCCAATCCCACGCGTTGGGTAACATTGCAAAGATATGTGCGAGGGCTGCCAACACCAGGCCCCCGCCGGCAAATTCCAGCAGACGCAGGATCGCGACAGGATCGTCTCGCCAGATAAGCCATCCAGCAATCGCTAGCCCAAGCAACGCGGCGACAGATCCGAGGTATTTCATCTGAGCGCAGCCTTTCCAGACTGAAAGATCACGGTCGAATCCGTGGTCATTTCAGGATCGGGTCCTGTTGAACACGGGATGACAATAAACCGTCACCGTCAACGTCGAAGCGTTGCCCTCGCCATAAAACGCGCGACGAGAAAAAGCTCGCCACGTAAATTCCGAATTGAAGGACGTCCCAAACCGGTAACCACGGAAAGCCGCTGCAACGCTCTCCTGTCGCGCGGTCCGTTTGCCAGACCAATATCCCTCGAACAATGAGTGTCAGCACGACCAACCCCGAGGCCAGCGGATTACCAAAAGAGAAAAGGACGACGAGCAAAGCGAGCGGAAACGGATGCATCAGAATAGCACCGAGATGCCCCATCCGAGCTGCGGCGCGAATTGTGCGGCACCACCGCAGTTCGTGCGCGATCAGTTGAGAAAACGTCGTTTCGACGCAAGCGTGATGCACGGTGAACGGCGGAATGACGACCGATAAACCATTGCGCCGTACCGCTTCGCCAATAGCGTAGTCCTCCGCGAGATGATGCGCGAACTGCGGGAGACCGCCTATGCGCATCAGTGTTGTCCGCGTGATGGCAATCGTCTGGCCAAGGCATGGTCGGGCGAGTCCAATGGACAGCCCCGTCACTACGCCGGGCAGGAAATGATAATTGGTCATGGCGGAACTGACCCGAGGCCAGAAACCGGGCGCGCACAATCCACGATAGGCACTGGTCACCAACCCCACGCCGGGTTGCTCGAGCGCGCCTACGATATCGCGGAGAAAGCGTGCGCCGACACGTACGTCGCTGTCAGCAAAGCAAAGCACATCGTGCTCCGCGTGATCCATCATGTTGGCAAGATTGGCGATTTTTCGATTGGGTCCATACACCCTGCCGTCTACCACCACGTTTATTCTTTTCTCAGGAAAACGCGAGCGCAGTATGTCGACGACCGGGAGCGCAGCGTCGCTTCGATCATGGACACCCACAATATACTGAACCGCTCCGGGATAGTCCTGCTCCACAAAGCTCGTTAAGTTCTCCAGTAGTTGCCATTCGTCGCCACGCAACGGTTTGACCACGGTGACTGGCGGGAAGCGAACGGGCGCAGTCATCGGACGCGAAAAAAAACGTCGCATAAAAAGACTGGCCGACAGGGTATACACGATGCCCAGTCCGGAGCACAGCGCAAATAGCACGGCGACAAAGGCGAAGCACTGGTGGACAACATGTAGCTGATCCATATGCCTCCGGCGATGGCGCCTTTGGGACAACAAAGTCTGCACGCAGGAGGCTTAAGACAGGCTTAATGATCCTGCTCTCCCGTTGTTTTTTTGAGCTTGCAGCGATAAGCGACGTCCACCGGTTCAAATCAGCAGACCATCCTGGACGTAGCGTTCGGCATTCATTCCGGAAAAGCGAAGATGCAGCAGCACGAGCAAGCGCAGCCTGCATCCGTATTGGGAATCAACAACACCATCCGTGCGAACGAAAATGCGCCGCTGCGTTAGCGCACGACGGTACGCGACGAACGCTAGTAGCCGCGTCGACGCCAACGCAATGGCGATCAGCGTGACGACGGCTAACCTGAAATCCGTTGTCTCGAATGCCGATTCGCGGATACCGCACAGATCAATGGCTACCAGCACAATCGCATCAATGGCCATTGCCGCGATCGATGCCGTCACGAGATGCGTTCGGATGGATATGACCGTTGCCCTGTTCATCGGTGTCCCCTGCTCTGTGGTAGTCGCGATCCGCGCCTTCGGCTAAAACCGCTGAGGGCTTCGGCGTTGAGTCCGACTAACGCCAACGATCGTAACGGGACCAATCTGAAGAAGACGTTAAGGTCGCGTTACCCAGTGTTACTGACACTTTCGAAAGCTTCCAGCGACTGTTCTATTCCTGAAAGGAAATAAGATGCCGGATTAACAGGTTCACGCAGCCTGCGATTTCTTAATGTCTGGTTAAGGTGCGCTCACGTAGATTGGAAAATGTCGATCTGTTTTGAAGCAGGCAATCGTATTCCCGGCGTGCGTCTTCATCCATGTACGAGGAGCGGTCCCGGCAATGAAAACCAATCACGCATCCAATGGAGGAACCGGCGACACCGCCAGACATCCGTTTCGCTCACCACGTCGAAAGTTCCTATGCATTGCTGCGGGTGCGCTTGCCGCGTCAGCGGTTACTGGCCTGATGCCGCAAATGATTCGTAAGGCCCTTGCAACGCGGGCGCATCGCATGACGGGAACGATCGACGATGTCGGCCATATCGTGATCTTCACGCAGGAAAACCGTTCTTTCGACCATTACTTCGGCACGCTGCGCGGGGTGCGCGGATTCAATGACCGGATGGCGATCGCCCTACCCAATGGCGACCCCATATGGAAGCAGCCTACGGACACTGGTTATATTCTGCCGTTCCACGCGGATATGACTGTCACACGTGCGACATGTGCGCGGGCGCCGTCGATGAACTATCCCGTCAACATAGCGATGTGGGACCACGGCCTGTGTGACGAATGGAACAAAGTGCGTTTCGCGGGACTCGGCATGAGCTACTTCTCGCGAAACGATCTGCCGTTCTATTACGCCCTGGCCGATGCCTTTACCATCTGCGACCAATACTATGCGTCGACGCTGACTCAGACCAACCCAAACAGATTGCATCTGTTCAGCGGCAGCAGCGGTTTGTCGGCGGGTTTTCTTCCCGCGCTCGATAATGTTGAGCCCGTGGCGGGCTTCACCTGGCCAACGGTCGCTGAAATGCTCGAGACTGCCGGCGTGCGCTGGCGCGTGTACCAGCAGGCAGATAACTTCGACGACAACGCGCTTGCACTGTTTCGAAGCTTCCGATCCGCGTCAGCGTCGAGCGCACTCTACCGCAATGGCATGGCGAGAGTCGACGATGTAGCACGGGCATTCGCTGCAGATGTCGCAACGGGTGTGCTCCCACAGGTATCGTGGATCGTCGCGCCAGCAGCGTTGTCGGAGCATGCGAATTATCACCCGCAAGCCGGAGAGGACCTGACCGCGCGTCTGCTTGCAGCACTTTTTGCGAACCCCGAGGTTTGGTCCAGGACCGTCTTCCTGCTGAACTACGATGAACAGGGCGGCTTCTTCGACCACGAGCCTCCACCGACCCCACCCGCGTCCGACGCGGAAGGCCGCTCGACAGTCGAGACGACAGGCGAAATCTTCGAAGGGCTGCCACTCGGCCTGGGTTTTCGCGTGCCAATGACCGTGATCTCGCCATGGTCCAAAGGCGGCTATGTGTGCTCGGAGGTCTTTGATCACACCTCGATCATTCAATTCATCGAGCGACGTTTTGGGGTTCATTGCCCGAACATCAGCCCGTGGCGTCGCGCGATTTGCGGCGACCTCACCTCGGCATTCGACTTCGGCATACGGGACGCAACCTGGCCGTTGCTACCCGCTACGAGCACATATGTCGCCGATGCCAACCGGCAATGCAGTACGCTGCCGGAGCCGACTGTGCCGATTGTGCAATCGGTCCCGAAGCAGGAACGGGGTATTCGTGCGTCACGGGCGCTGCCTTATGAGATTCACGTCAACGCACATGTGGATGCAGTCAGCGGAACGTTGTGGCTCGATATGATCAATGCTGGGCCAACGGGTGTCGCACTCTCAAGCTACGACCTCGCGATCCGCACCAACCGGCCGCGTCGGTATGCGCTCGGGGCGGGTACGCACCTATCCGAACATTGGGCCCATGTCCCGCCAGCCGCGCCCCGATACCATCTCTCGATACACGGACCGAACGGCTTTCTGCGGCTCTTCGCGGGCGATGTGGCCTCTGTACGCGATCTGGCACACGCCAACCCCGAGATCCGGGCTACCGACGACAGGAAGAACAATGCCTTATGTCTGACGCTGATCAATCGCGGGAATGCAGTCTGCGAATTTTCGATCTCGTCGAACGCATATCGTGCGGATGGCCCATGGAAATTTTCTGTCCGTGCCGGCCACACGCTCGATACCCTATGGTCAGTGTCGGCAAGTGGCAACTGGTATGACCTCAGTGTGACAGTTGACGTCCAGCCCGCATTTCTGCGGCGTCTCGCGGGGCGGATGGAAAACGGTTATGACCTCGTCAGTGACCCCGCAGCTGCCTGATAAAGGGCGAGCGGGTGGCCGCAGTTGATCGCGAAGCGACATCAGGCGCCGAGTTGTCCGTGACTTCGATGCGCCCTTTGCGACGAACACTACCGTTGTCACTATTCCACTGAAGTCAAAGCCTCCATTCGGTTAGTGACTCGCGCCCTCCACCGCGCCAATCCCGGTTTCCGAACGTACCGACTGCGCCTCGAACCCGGCCTGATCGATGCGCGCGCGAGCGGATCGATCTGTCAACGAGAACAACCAGATGCCAGCAAAGCCAGTCGTCATCATGAAGTCGATCGCCAGCGCTTTCGACCCGGATCCCGCCAGGGGCACAGAGGGCAAGGTCGGCACCTACCTGGCGATGGTCAACTATCACGCCAACCCGATCACCTCGGCGATGTTTTTGACGGCCACCGCGCCCAATCCACTGGTGGTGGACTACATCGCCAAGGCGACCAGAAGATGACCAAACAAGCCATGTCGTGCTTTGGGAAGCTTGAGCGCCGGATATCCATCGCGGAGCACCGGCATATCACGCAATGGCATCCATCAAGCGATACCACGCCACACCTGCCGTGATGTAAAAGCGCTGCAGGCCATGAAATGGGATCGATCTGACGGGCGTGACTGCAAACGGGAACGATGATCCAGGCGATTCCCCACAGAGGCGTTCGGCCAGGTGTTTGCCGACCGTCGTGGCCATTGCGATGCCACGTCCGTTATAGCCCAGCGCGATGCTCAAACCAGGTGCCGGTTCATGAATGTGCGGCAGGAAATCCGCGGTGATAGCGACACGCCCCGCCCATCGATATTCATAGCTGATCCCCTTCAGTTGCGGGTACATCAACTCGACAGCCCGTTCCAGATGCGCCCAGTCGCCGCTGGCACGCGGCTCGGAGAACGGTCCCCGCCCGCCCATCACCAGACGCCCCGCCGCATCGCGCCGGAAGTACAGCAACAGACGACGCGAATCCGACGCCACCTCGCCGCCGCGCAGAATGTCGTCGCCCAGTTCCGGTGGCAAGGGCTGCGTCGCCACGATAAAGCTGTTCGCCGCGATCACCGATTGCCGCAAGCCCGGCCACAGCGCGCCCGTATAACCGTTGGTAGCGATCACGACCCGCTGTGCTTCCACGATAGCCCCACCCTGCGTCTCGATACGCCAGCCGCGCTCATGGCGCGTCAGGCGGGAGACAGACGTTCGCCCATGCACCGCGACGCCGAGCGACTGCGCAGCGCGCACAAGGCCGCGCACATAGCTGAGCGGCTGGATACTTCCCGCGCGATGATCGACCCATCCGCCGATATAACTCTTCGTGCCGAGACGCCGTGACACTTCAGCGCCATCGAGCAGACTGATCTTCACGCCCCGCGCTTCCCATTGGCGTGCGCGGCGGGTGACGGTTTCGAGCATCGCCGCCGATGGCGCGGGTTGAATCCACCCGCCGCGCACCGCATCACATGCGATGCCATACTTGCCGATCAGATCAAAGACGTTATCGGCTGCCGCGCCAACCGTTTCGACGAGCCGCTTGCCCGCCGTTTCGCCGAAGCGCTGAACGAGTTCGTCGGGATCGTACTTGAGGCCCGGAATCACCTGCCCGCCGTTGCGGCCCGATGCACCCCAGCCCGGCTCGGCCGCGTCGAGCACGCACACTTTCACGCCCCGTTCGGCCAGATGCAAGGCCGTGGACAAACCGGTAAAGCCCGCGCCGACGATCGCCACATCGACGGATGCCGACTCGCGCAACGGCGGCGTGTCGGATGCGGGCTGCGCTGTCGCGGCCCACAACGAATCCGGCAGCGCGGCCCCTTCTTTCACTTCGATCATGTTCAGTTCTGGTTGGCAGTAGCGTGTGCGTCGCTGGATGAAAGCAGACGTCGCAGGAATTCCTGCGTGCGCGGATGCTTCGGGTCGGTCAGCACGTCGCGCGCCGGACCCGTTTCACAGATCGTGCCGCCGTGCAGGAAGCACACGCGATCGGCCACTTCGCGCGCGAATGCCATCTCATGCGTGACGACCACCATCGTCATGCCGTCCCGTGCGAGCGAGCGCATCACGTTCAGCACTTCGCCGACGAGTTCCGGGTCGAGCGCCGATGTCGGTTCGTCGAACAGCAAGGCTTCGGGCTCCATCGCAAGCGCACGTGCAATCGCCACACGCTGCTGCTGTCCGCCCGACAGTTCAGCCGGATACGCATTCATCCGATGCGACAGCCCCACCTTGTCGAGTAGTTGCCGCGCCTGTTCGCGAGCCTGGGCCACAGGCGTGCGGCGCACGTACACGGGCCCTTCCATCACGTTTTCGAGGGCCGTGCGATGCGCAAACAGATTGAAGCGCTGAAACACCATGCCTACGCGCATGCGCAACTCGTGGATATGCTTTGCCTGAGCATCGACACGTACACCGTCGATCGTGATGGAGCCTGCATCATAGGTTTCGAAACCGTTGATACAGCGCAGCACCGTCGATTTGCCCGAACCGGACGGCCCGATCAGGCACACCACTTCCCCGCGTTTTACGCTCAGGCTCACGCCCTTGAGCACTTCCTGATTGTGAAAGCGCTTGTGTATTGCGTTGATCTCGATCATCGGCTTTTCCTCACGGCGAGTCGCCTGCCAAGCTGGTTGACGCCGAACATCAACGGCAGGCTCAGCACCAGGTAGAGCAGCGCGACGAGCGTGTACACCGTCATGTTCTGGAATGTCGACGACGCAATCAGCTGCCCGGCCCGCGTGATTTCGGCAACCGTGATGGTCGAGGCAACCGATGAATCCTTCAGCAACATCACGAGCGTGTTGCCATAAGGCGGCAGCGCGATCCTGAACGCTTGCGGCAGCACCACGCGCCGCATGATCAGTGGGCCGCGCATGCCGATCGCGTGCGCAGCTTCGATCTGTCCATGATCGATCGCCTCGATGCCCGCGCGAAAGTTCTCCGCCTGATACGCCGAATACGCGATGCCCAGACCGATCACGCCCGCCTGAAATGCAGACAGTTGCACGCCCATGTCGGGCAGCACGAAGTAGATGTAAAACAGCTGCACGATGATGGGCAGCCCGCGGATCAGATTGATCACGGTGCTGCCGAACGTCGATGCCGCGCGATTGCGCGACACTTTCAGCAACGCGAGCACCAGACCGAGGACCGAGCTGAGCACGAACGCGCAGGCTGTGATCTCGATGGTGATGACTGCGCCCTTTAGCAGGATCGGCAGAAAGTCGATTGCGTTCTGCAAAAACATCGCGCCTCCCGGTACGCCTGGCAGATCGTCCGCACGCGTTCACATGCGGACAGGTTCACATGCAGCAAGACCGTGCAGGGTTCAGCTCATGTGCCACTTCTGCAGGATTTGCTGCAGCGTACCGTCGGCCTTCATCTTCCTGATCGCGCTGTTCAGCTGTTCCAGTGTCGCCGTGTCGCCCTTGCGCACGATGAAGCACACCTGCCCCTTCACGGCCGACTGGTACTCGGGCACGAGCCGCACCTGCGTGTTGGCGCCCTGCTGCAACTGATACGCGACGATGGGTTGATCCGCGAAGCCTGCCTTGATGCGGCCGAGTGCGACGTCGCGCATGATGTCCGCGACGGAGTCGTAGGTGCGGACTTCCTTGAAGATGCCCTTCTTGTTGAGCGCATCGACGAACGCGGTGCCGACCTGCGCGCCCACCACTTCGCCCTTGAAGTCGTCCATCGACGTGTAATGGCCTTTGTCGTCGGCCTTCACGACGAGACCTTCGCCGTACGAATAGACCGTATCGGAGAAATCGACGATCTGCTTGCGCGCCGGCGTCTTGAGCATCGCCGCGGAAATGATGTCGATCTTCTGCGTGGTCAACGACGGAATCAGCGCCGAGAACACGTTCTGTTGCACCTCGACCTTGAAGCCGGCGGCGCGGCCGGCCGCATCGATGGCGTCGACCATCATCCCCTGGATCGAATTCGACTTCACGTCGAGAAACGTGAACGGCACACCCGTGGCCGTTGCGCCAACCTTGTAGATGGGCTCCGCGGCGCGCGCGGCACCCGATGAAATCGCGAAACAGGCGGCGAGACCGGCAGCAAACAGAGTGAAGCGTTTGGCAAACGTGACCATGCATATCTCCAGACGGGAGCCGGCGCGTCAGTGCGACCGCTGGCGGATTTCGTTTTGTGACCGCGAAGTCATGATAATCGAATCAAAAAAATCGCAAAGAGATTTTTGCGTATCGATATTCGATACGCTATGATGTGATATCGAGTTCACCATTGAGACGACGATGGACCTTTCCTCTTCCGACAGCATCGCCGCAAACGGCTCCGACCTGCTCTTCAACCAGTCGCTGGAAAAGGGGTTGAGCGTGCTGCGCGCGTTCAGCGCGAAGCGCCGCACGATGACGCTGGCGGAAGTCGCGGATGCAACGTCGATGTCGAAGAGTTCGGCACAGCGGATGGTCTACACGCTCGAAAAGCTCGGCTATGTCCGCAAGCATCCGTTGACGCGCCGCTATCAGCTCACGCCGCGCGTGATGCAGATCGGCTTCAACTATCTCGCCGCCGACACGTTGATCGACGTGGCCAATCCCTTCCTGTCGGAACTCACGAACATCACGGGCGAAACGACGAACCTGACCGAGCCCGACGACGACGAGATGGTGTATGTCTCACGCTTCGTGTCGACGAAGTTCGTGCCGATCCACATGCCCATCGGCAGCCGCATCCCGATGTATTGCACGGGCAGCGGGCGCGCGTATCTGAGCGCATTGCCCGTGGACGAGGCGCTCGTGCGTCTCGAACAGATGAACCGGGTCGCGTTCACGGCGAACACGGTGACGGATCTGACGACGCTCGGCGAAAGGCTGGCGGAGGCTCGTCAGCAAGGCTATGCGACGAACCGCGAGGAACTGTTCATCGGCGATATGTCGATCGCGGCGCCCGTGGTCGGCAGCCAGGGGCGTCCCGTCGCTGCCGTGCATGTGGTGGCGCCCACCAGCAGATGGACTTTCGAGGACGCGCGTCAGAAGCTTGCCCCTGCCGTTATCGACTGTGCGAGAGGTATCAGCAACTCGATACGGACGCTGGAGTAGCGATCGGTCAGATACGCGATCCATCGTTCGCGGGGTTACTTCGCGAGCAAACCCTCGTCGCGGTCATCGCCAGTCCCCGGTTCCCTGGCGGCACACCAGCGAAAACGACGCACCCTATTTCAGGGAAACCTGTCTGCACGCTCAAGCCATCCGCGCTGTCAACAACCCGGCCAACGCAACATCTGCAATACCGAGTCCAAGCGACTTGAACACCGTTACATCGCCTTGCGCAGGATGAACAATCTGAGGCGCGACGAGCACGGCGCCCAACTCGATTACGCGGTTCCAATCGACCACACCTGGCGCGGCCATCAACAGATCGCCTGCTTCGATATGCGCCTGTTCTAGCGACTCGACCACGAGCGTGCCGGCGCGGGCCAACAGTGTGTCGTCGAGTTCACGCGCATCGGGCTTGCTCGAACCGATCGCCGCAACGAACGCGCCCGGCTTCACCCACCTGCCGTCGAAAAGAGGTTTCGCGCTTCGCGTCGCGGTGACGATCACGTCGGCGGCCTGCGCGGCCGCTTGCGCGTGACTGGCTTCAATCAGCGTGTCGGGGAAAAGCGCCTGCATTTCCGCGACTGTCGGCGCGACATGGTCGATTCCGACGATCAGCACGCGCTCGATACGGGAATCGTCGACGAGCGCACGAATGTGGGCTCTGGCCTGGCGGCCGGTCCCGAACACCGCGAGCACCCGCGCATCGTGACGAGCGAGCGCATCGCTCGCGATACGCGTGACGGCAGCCGTCCGGAATTCGGTCAGCGCGTCGCCGTGTACGATCGAGATCAACCGCCCATCCGCGCTCGAGAAGACAGGAATGACGAAATCGAACCGGCCTCGATGCGTCGAATACACTTTTGCCCCGCAGACGCCCGCGCGAGGCAGGATTGCTCCCATCGTACTGATCGACACGTGTTCGCCATTCGTTCTGACGCGCCGTTGAACCGACGCGCGGCCCATGCCGTGTTCGATGAGTGCGAGGCGCAGTTCCGCAATCGCGTCGCGCATGGTGATGAGGCGGCGCACCTCGTCGTCGGTAATGAAATGCATGATGTGTCGGGAGATGATGAGTTGTCCGTGAAAAAGGCGCGCTTCAGTACCGCGTGAAGACCGCTTGCAACGCATTCGTGTCCGCGTCTTGTGTGAGCGCCAACATGAGAAGAAGGCGGGCCTTCTGCGGAATCTGATCGTCGACGGTAAGCCAGCCGTATTCATCGTCGGGTTGCGCACCGTTGCGCAATACGATGCCATTCCCGGTGCGGGACGCACGAACCACATTCACGCCGTGCCGCGCGGCATCTCGCAGCGGCTTCAGCAGATGGCTCGCGATGTTGCCGTTACCGGTGCCCGCAAAGATCAGGCCGTGAGCGTTAGCGGCAATGGCTTCGACCGCGACGGTCTCCAGCGAGCCATATCCGTAGACAATCTCGACTTTCGGTAAACGGGAAAGCCTCTCGGGAAACCACGGCGTGTCCAACGTATGTGCCCGGGCCGGACGGCGGTAGTAATGCGGCACGCCTTCGATCACCCAACCAAGCGCGCCATAAGGCGAGCGAAACGCATCGAGCTTGAAGCTGTTGCTCTTCACGACATCGCGTGCGGTATGTATCTCGCTGTTCGCGACAACCAGCGTCCCGATGCCGTGTGAGGATGGATGGGCTGCGACCGCGATCGCATCGTAAAGATTGAGCGACGCATCGGAACTCATCGCCGAGGGTGGGCGCATCGATCCAACCACGACGACCGGCTTTGCACTCTTGAGCGTGAGATGCAGAAAATACGCCGTTTCCTCGATCGTGTCGGTCCCGTGCGTAATCACCACACCGTCGACGTCCTGCTGCGCGAGAACTTCAGCGACGCGCTTGCCGATTGCAAGCAGATGCTCGTTATTGAAGTTCTCGGAGCCGGTTTGCAATAACTGCTCCGAGCGCAGATTGGCCAGCGCGCTGGCCTGAGGAAGGGTATCGAGAATCTCGTCGATGCCGAGCACCGAGCACAGATACGCAGACGTGTTGACGGCGGCTTTGCCCTGGCCGGCAATCGTGCCGCCGGTGCCGATCACCAGGATATTGGGCTTTGCGGTCATGCGGGTTCGTTCAGATTTGAGGAAGGCGCATGCTGACGCACTCGCTTTCTTATGTGATTCGCGCTGGAGGTGTGTGCCGAGCGGTGCCTGGCTCACCCGATGACGGCACTGTAGTGCGGCCCGATGCGGAGGAATTGCATCGATCTGCCGGAAAGTAGAAGAATCGCGACAGAGGCGACAGAGGCGGTGAAATGCGGTGGGCGCAGGCCCTGGCGCGCTCAGGCAGCGCCGACGGTTCGCGACGCGCGCAGTTTGCCCGGCGTCACACCGTACGCTTCGCGGAACACGCGAATGAAATGCGCAGAGTCGGCGAAGCCACATTCGTAGGCGATGTCGGTGATCTTGCGTGCCGTGTTGACGAGTAGCCAGCGTGCGTAACGCAGCCGCATGCGTCGATAGAACTCGTTTGGCGAGGTGTCCATCTCCGCGATGAATGCGCGCTCGAGATTGCGCACGCTGGTCCCGATCATCTTCGCAATGACGGCGATATTCAGCGGCGCTTCGAGGTTCTCTTCCATCAGCAGCACTGCGTGCCGCACGGTTGCATCGCCGACGGACAGATAGCCGAGCGCGGCGCGCCGCTCGATAAACGATGAGCCGCCCTGACGGCTCACCGTCATCTGATGAATCACTTTCGATGCGCGATCCGGTCCGCAATGCAGGCTGATCAGACGCGCAGCCAGTTCGACTACGGAAATGCCGCCCGCGCACGTGATGCGGTTGCCGTCGATCAGATAATCGGCATGCGTCATCACGCGCAACGCCGGAAACATGCGTCGATAGTCTTCGAGATGGAAGCTGTGCACGCAGGCGACGTGATCTTCCATCAGCCCTGCGCGCGCCAGCACGAAGCTTCCCGTGCACATTCCGACGAGTGGAATGCCTTTCTGCGCGGCCAGTTTCAGATAATCCCAGTAACGACGGTCAGCGTGATCGAGGTCCGGCAGCAATCCGCCGATGACGACCAGATAGTCGAATTGCGCGAGATCCGGAAACGCGGACTGTACCTGCACAGGAATGCCGCAACTCGCCTCGACCGATTCGCCCTGCGCGCCCACGATCGTCCACAGGCAACGCAACTGGCGGCTCTGGTCGCCGCGATCCGCTGCATGCCGCAGTGCATCGCATAGCCCGGCGAGCGACAGCATGGGAAAGCGTGGCCACAGAAGGATACCGACGCTCAGTTCCGCCTCGGACCGGCTTGGGCGTGTCTGAAGCGTACGCGGCAGCGCGTCCAGCTGCTCGACCAGTTCATGCGCCGCTTGCGTCACGGATTGGGAAGCGCTCGAAGGATGGGCAGCGGTCGGCATGCGCGAACTCGTGGGTGGTTCGGCCGGATTATACGGCGACGGACGACGCGCCGCCCTTCCGGGAAGCTTGCCGCATTTCTTCTATTTTCCGGCAGATCGATGCAATGCCTCCGCATTCTGGTTGCATAAATTTTGACCTGCCGGCGAATGACGCCGCACCGGGCGGTGCGAACGATCCGTCGGAAGCGGGACCCGGGCGCATCGACGCGGGTGCGGCCTGGATACCCGGTCGACGGATTGCCGTGGCCGTTCGTCGTGGTCAACCACAACTATTTTTCGGGTGAAGCATGAGCAAGATCACAGCTTTGAGTCGCGTCGCGACTGTCGGCATGCTGGGAACGTTGGCAATCGTCGCGCCGGGCGTTGCCCAGGCTGACGAGACGGTGAAGATCGGCGAAGCGGCGCCCGTAACCGGGCCAGCTTCGTATCTGGGCAAGGACACCGAGAACGGCGCGCGCCTCGCGATCGAGGAAATCAATCAGAAAGGGCTCGTGATCGGCGGCCGGAAGGTCACGTTGGTGTTCGACGCTCAGGACGATGCGGGCGATCCTCGACAGGCCACGCAGGTCGCCCAGAAACTTGCCGACGACAAGGTCGTTGCGGTGGTCGGACACATGCAGTCTGGTTCGACGATCCCTGCGTCGAAGATCTACAACGACGCCGGGATCGTGCAGGTGTCGCCGTCGGCAACCAATCCCGCGTATACGCTGCAGGGATTCAAGACTGCGTACCGTGTAGTCGCCACTGACGCGCAGCAGGGTCCGACGCTGGCCGATTACGCGGCGAAGGCACTCAAGGTCAAGACGGTCGCGATCGTCGACGATTCGACCGCCTACGGACAGGGGCTCGCGGTCGAGTTCGAGAAGCAGGCGAAAGCGAACGGCATTGCGGTGCTGTCGCATGACGCGAGCACCGACAAGGCCGTCGATTTCCGCGCGATTCTCACGAAGATCAAAGGCGAAAAACCGGATGTGATCATGTACGGCGGCCTCGACGGCACGGGCGGCCCGTTTGCGAAGCAGGCAAAGCAGCTGGGGATTGCCGCGAAAGTGCTGGCGGGTGACGGCTTGTGCGCAGACGATCTCGCCAAACTCGCAGGCGATGCAGCCGATAACGTGATCTGCTCGATAGCCGGTGCACCGCTGCTAAAAATGGCAGAAGGTCCGGCGTTCGTCGAACGATACAAGAAGCGCTTTGGCTACGCGCCAGTGCTGAATTCGCCTTTTGCGTACGACGCGGTGGGTGTCATCGTCGATGCCATGAAGCGCGCGCAATCGACCGAACCGGCGAAGATCCTCGCAGCGATGCCAGCCACCGACTATCACGGCGTGCTGGGTCGAACGCAGTTCGATTCGAAGGGCGATCTGCGGCATGGCGTGATTTCGCTTTACAAGTACGTCGACGGGAAGCAGGCGCTGCTCAGTGTCGTGGACAAGTAACTATCCGCTGGATCTTTTCAGAACGCACGCCTTCGGCACGATCACCCCGCCTTGCCCGACGCGCTATCGGGCGCGCGCGGTGTACCACTCGACAGCGTCTTCACCAGCGGGAATATTGAACGGGCTCGATGAATCGGTCGCGGCAAGCCACACAGCCTCGGCGACATCCGATGCATGCGTGACGGTCGTCTCATTCTGCCAGTGCGCGAAAACCTGCTGTGCGAGCGCGCCGTACGGCTCGGGAAAGCCACTTGTCATCCGTGCCTGTGCGTTCTCGCCGAAGCGCGTGGAAGGCGCGCGTCCCGGCAGCACGACACGCACGCGCACATTGAACTGCTCCAGTTCGAGCGCGAGCGATTCGCTGAACGCGTTGACCGCGGACTTGCTCGCGGTATAGACCGACAGCAGATGCAGCGGCCTGCATGTGACGGTCGATGTAACGTTGATGACCACGCCTTCGCGGCGCTCGCGGAACTGCGGCAATACCGCCTGCGCCATCGCAATGGTGCCGAGCGTGTTGGTCTCGAAGATATCGCGTGCCGTGTCCATCGGCGTGCCTTCGAGCGCGTTGAGAATGCCGATGCCCGCGTTGTTGACGAGGACGTCGATGGGACCGGCTGCATCGATGACGGCGCGGATGCTCTGTGGGTCCTTCACGTCGAGCGCGAGGATCGAAAGACGATCGGAACGCGGCAGCACGTCTTCGCGCGGTGTGCGCATCGTGGCGATCACGCGCCAGTCGCGATCCAGAAAATGGCGCGCCGTTTCCAGTCCAAAACCGGACGAGCATCCAGTGATCAATACGGTCTTCATGTCGACTCCTGTGGTCGGTAAGCGTCCTCACACGATACGTCGTGACCGTCCGGACTCGCTACAATCGAGCGTCCATGTTTCATTCGAAATCGTCCGATCATGATCGACCCGCTCGCCGAAGTCGTCACCCTGCTCCAGCCCACGCCCACGTTCTCGAAAGTGCTCAGCGGCGCCGGGCGCTGGCGCGCGAGCCGTACGGAAGTCGGGCAGCCGTTCTATTGCGTGGTGCTCGAAGGATCGCTCCGCCTATCCGTCAACGCTTCCGAGGCGCTCATTCTTCAGGCCGACGACTTCGTGCTCGTGCCCGAAGTGTTCAGCTTTGCGATATCGAGCATCGACCCGCCCGACGATGACGGCGTGTCCGACATCGCGCCCACAGCGCTGCCCGACGGCAGCTTCCGTTTCGGCGATGCATCGGCCGCGCCGGAAGCGCAGTGGCTCGCCGGTCTTTGCGCGTTTGGTTCGCCGGATGCGGCCTTGCTGGTCTCGCTTCTGCCCGAACTCGTGCTGGTACGCGGCGATCGCCGGCTCGCGACACTCGTCAAGCTCGTGCGGGACGAATCGCGCGCGCAGCGGCCCGCGCGCGAAGTCGTGCTGGCGCGTCTGCTAGAAGTACTTTTCATCGAAGCGTTGCGCTCGACGCAAACGGGTGCTTCGCCCGGGCTCGTTCGCGGCCTTGCCGATGCCCGTCTCGCGCTCGCCATTCGCCAGATGCACGAAAGCCCGGACAAGTCCTGGACGATCGCGCAACTCGCGAAAGCCGCCGCCCTCTCCCGCTCGTCGTTCTTCGATCGATTCAGCCGGGCAGTCGGCGTCGCGCCGATGGAATATCTGTTGTCGTGGCGTATGGCCATCGCCAAAAACCTGCTGCGCCGGAACGAACTTGGCATCGCGACGATCGCGGCGCGCGTCGGCTATCGCTCGGCGAGCGCATTCAGTGTCGCGTTCACACGCCATGTCGGTTTGCCGCCGTCGCAATATGGGCAGAACGAAGCGGACATTGACTCAAGGGCAAGCCATGGTCGCTAGATGATCGGGCCGTTCGCATTGCGTCCGCGATCCGAGTCGCTTCGCCATCCGCTTATCCGCTAGGACGACGACACGCCCACGGTCCCGATAACACGCGACTGAGCACTCGCGCGGCCGCGATGTTCAGTCACGACGGCAGGCGCGCCATGCAGGACGGCAGCCCATCCGTGTCGGGACCAGCGTAAATCGAACCGACGTCCCGTCTCTGACAACGGCAAATGATCTTCGATCAGTCCGATCAGCGTTTCCCTCGGATATCCGACCATATCCATGACTCCGCCGCCGAGCAGAATGGTGGCCGGCGACACCATGGCGCCAGCCATCCCAACCGCCATCGCCTGATGCCGGATGAAGCGCGACAGGTCGTCCGCTAGTAAAGGGCTGTGCCCGGATGCAAGGAAGATGCTGTCGATAGGTACGCCATGGCGCCCGGCAATGGCTTGCAAGGCTCGCCCGGATGCATGGGCCTCGAGGCAATCCGGTCGCACGCCCTCGGGCACCGGGCCTTCTGCCAGAAACGGCATCAGGCCGATCTCGAGCGCCCATCCGCTGCCCCGGAATGGCTTGCCGTCCGTCATGAAGGCGGCGCCGACGCCCGTACCGAAGAAAACGCCGAGCACATGGTCGGCGCCCTGGGCGACCCCGGCTCGCGTTTCGCCCATCAGCGCCAATATCGAATCGCGCTCGAGCAGCACTGTGCAACCCATCCGCCCTCCGAGTTCGTCGCCAAGCCGACGACCGTCGAGGCTTCGGATGTTTGCGGCATGCAGAATGCGATCACCATCCGTGTCGATGAAGCCCGGTATGGCGACGACGATCGTCTGCGGCGTAATCGCAGTTTCCGCGACGACATCCTCGACCATCAGCGCGAGTGCCCGAATGGGGTCGCCGGTTCGGAGCGCATCCGTCGAAAAGAGCTTGCGGAAATCCAGCGGCTGACCGTTGCAGGAATAGCCGAACTTGATGTTGGTCCCGCCCATATCGATCACCAGAATGGGCTCGCCGACAGGCGTCTGCAGATTGTCCATCGATCGTGTCATGACTGAGTCCGCATGGGTGTCAGGAACTCGCGCAGCGCTCGTTGAAAGTCGGCAACGTAGTCGCTGTGGCTCGTTGTTTTCGAGGTGATGAGCGTGAGCGTCGCGCCCGAAATCAGTTCGGCCAGCGCTTCTGCCGTTTCGACAGGGTGAACATAGTCCTGAAGGTTGGCGATGATCAGCGTCGGCAGGCCGAGCTTGTGAAAATCTCCGCGCTGCAGGCCCGGACCCTGTGCAGGGATACGGCCGAGCAGCGCAATGGTGGATTCTGGATTCGGTCGCTTGAAAAAGCCGCGCATCGACGCCGCGTTATCGGGCGACTCCGCTTCGATTTCACGCAACCGCGCGCATGCTTCAAGACGCGCCGCGCCCTCGTCGGCTCCGTGCGCCGCAAGCAGTTCGGCCACATCGCGATAGATCTGCAGTTGCGCGGGAGCGTCCCTGTCGACCCACGCCGGACGGGCGGCGATCAATGCAACTGCGCGCTCGTGATGCATCGCAGCGATGCGTAACGCAATGGCCGCGCCGAGCGAGATGCCTCCCACGACGGCGCGTTCGATACCTAGATGGTCCAGAAGCAACATGGCATCGTCGGCAAACTGCGCGATCGATAGTGCCGTCGGGTCCCCCAGCGCGGAGAGTCCGTGACCCCGGCATTCGAGCGTGATGCGGCGAACGCCGTCGATCGCAGGAAACACTTCCGCCGGTTGCTTGCGGTCCGCGCCCAGTCCGTGCTGCCACAGTACCGGCATGCCCTCGCCTTCATCCACGAAAGCGAGCCTGCATCCATCCGGCGTCTCGAAGTAGCCATCACTCATGACGCCTGGCTCCGGATGATCGACGCGAGATAGGTCGCAACGCCAGGCGCATCGGACTCTTCGAAATTGTGTCCGACCAGCGGACCGTCGTAACCGACCGATTTCATCCGTGCAACAAAGGCCGGAAGATCGACTCCGCCCTTGCCCGCGGGCACGACGACACCATGACGATCGATGTCCTTGGCATGCACGAGAAACAGGCTGCCGCCGAGAAGTTCCGCCGCCTCCGCGACGATCTCCGCTTGTCGGGGCTGCGCCTCGGGTGGCAGAAGATTTGCCGCATCGAGCACAATGCCGAGACGCTTCGAGTTTGCTTCATCGAGTATCTTGCGGGCGAGTCTCGCGTCTGCGATGACATTGCCCGGCTCCGGTTCGATGCCGAGGACGAGATTGAACTCCTCGGCCAGCGAAAGCGCGAAATCAAGCTCACCACGAAGCGCGCTCCACGCCTCGACCGAACCATTGTCCGGATGCGCTCGCCACATGTTCGAGGTATCGCGCGAGCCTGTGCACAGCGTGACCAGCGAAACGTCCATCTCGCGCGCCGCCCGCATGACGTTCGTGAAGCCGGCTCTGTCGCGCAGTCGTTGAGACGGGTCAGGATGCGCCATGTTGTACGTACCGGATAGCGCACACAACGTGAGGCCATTCTCTCTGGCTGCTTCGGCAATGCCCTCCCCGACGCCAGGTGCAAGCGTTTCGGGAAGCGCAGCAAGGCCCGCACAAGAGAGGTTGAACTGTACGGAAGCGAACCCGTCGGCGCGTATCCGCGCGAACAGATCACCGGGATATTTCGCAGCATACGTGCGAGCAAAGACGCCGGGCGTCATCACAATGCGCCCCCTGTTTCATCGAGCGCGACCAGCTTTCCGCTGCGCACCGATTGCGCGATCGCGATCATCGCCCTGATCGACGCAACGCCATCGTCGATATTCGCGCCTCGCGTGGGGACGTCTTTCAGGATTGCATCCGCGAACCCTTCGACCTGGCGTCGATAGAAATGTCCGTCTGCGCCGAGGACACGCGTCGTCGTCGCATTGCGTTCGTGAAAGATATCGACATCGCTCGACTTGTAGTACCAGGGGTTATAGGTTTTCGCCGTCACGCTACCGTGTTCGCCGTAGATCTGAAACCCTTCGTGCCAGTCCATTCGCACCGCAATGGTCAGATCGAGATGTCCCAGGGTGCCGTTTTCGAAATCGACGTCCACGAACCAGCAATACGCACCGAACTTCTCTCTCAGCCGCGCATCGACCGAGCGAATCGGGCCGCCGAGGTATCGCGCGAGATCGACAAGATGGCTGCCGTGCGCCAGCATGAAATACCGTTGCCTGTCGGCCTTCGGGTCGCCTTGCGGACGTAGCACGCGCGTGCCAGGACGAGGCTTCGGCTGGATCGCGTCCGTGTTGGTGTAGCGATGCGTCGAATCGCAATACCAGGCTTTGAGCGCAAGCATCTCGCCCATTTCATCCTGCACGAATGCCTTTGCAGATTCGATGCCGGGATCGAAGCGCAGCATGTGGCCTATTTGCAGGACCTTACCCGAACGCCGCACTTCAAGCGCAAGCTGCTCGACCTCTTCGACGGACACGCCGACGGGTTTCTCGCACAACACGTGCTTGCCTGCCGCGAGTGCCTTGAGCGAAGCAGGCACATGAAAGGCATCCGATGTTCCGATAACGACAGCCTCGATGTCGGGGTCCGCGAGCATCGCGTCATAGTCGAGATAGATCTTTTGCGCGTCGTAGAACTGGCCGAAATGTCTGGCCAGACCTTCGTCGACATCGCACACTGCAAAGAGGTTTGCGTTATGCGCCTTCTGTACGGACTCGAAATGCGCAAACTGGGAGATCGGCCCACAACCAAGAATGCCGATACGCAATTGCCTTTCATCTTTCTTCACTGATTTCTCCATCTGTATTCGCAAGAAGGCCGTTGGGAGCCGATGCGCAACGCGCTAGTTGCGCTCGCCCCGATTCTTCAACTGGTCAAGTAGTACCGCGGCAAGCAGAATGGCGCCGCGCACGAGGTATTGATAGAAGGCGTCGATATTCAGCAGGTTCATGACGTTCTCGACCGTGCCCATGATGAGCACGCCAACCACGACGCCTGAGATCGACGCGCGCCCGCCGAGCAGCGAAACGCCGCCGAGCACGCATGCCGAAATCACATTGAGTTCGAATCCTTCACCCGCATTGGGCTGCCCCGACGTGATCCGCGATGCGAGGATCACGCCCGCCAGAGCCGTCACGGCGCCCTGCACGAGAAAGATGGTCACTCGTACGAGGTCCACGTTGATGCCGGCAAGCCGGGACGCTTCGGGATTGCCGCCGATCGCCAGCGTGTTGCGGCCATAGACGGTGTTGTTCAGCATCACGCCGAATACGACGAAGCACACCAGCGTGACCCAGATCGGCAGGGACACGCCGAACAGGGTCAGGCTGCCGAATGCGATGAAGCCTTCGGAAGACACACCGACCGCCTGTCCATGGGACACGATGAACGCCAGCCCGCGGACGATTTCCATTGTCGCGAGCGTGGTGATCAGCGGGTTGATGCGCAGGTACGCAATCACCGCACCATTGACGAAGCCGATGGCGCAACCTGCCGCCACGGCTGCTGTGACCGCAATCACGGCGCTTCCGGTTGCGTTGAGCACCATTGCGCACAGCACCCCAGAGAAGGCCACGGTGGAACCCACCGACAGATCGAAGTCGCGCGCTGCCAGGCAGAACATCATCGTGCACGCCACCATGCCGATCTGTGAAATCGACAGCGCGAGTCCCAGCATGTTGTCGAGCGAAAAGAAGTGATCGACGCTGAATGACATCGCCGCGAACATCGCGATGAAGATCAGAACAAGGCTGTATTCGGCAAATGATTCGCGCCATCTAAAGGGAAATGCGTCCGTCGACAGTTCTCGCGCGCCTGATGCACGGGCTACTGCCAGTTGATCGTCCGTTTGCACATCTGTCTCCATATCAATGTGGGATGTCGGGCAACGCGAGAGAAAGCACGCTTTGCTCAGTTGCTGTCTCGCGATCGAGTTCGCCCGCAATACGCCCTTCGCGCATCACGACGACGCGGTCGGAAATGCCGAGCACTTCCGGTAATTCGGAAGACACCACTACGATCGCGCAACCACGCTCGGCAAGTTCATAGATGACGTTGTAGATCTCGTGCTTGGCGCCGATATCGATGCCACGCGTCGGCTCGTCGAGAATCACTACCCGCACGTCGGGCTCGGCCAGCCATCGCGCGAGAATCGCCTTCTGTTGATTGCCGCCGGACAAGAACCGGATCTTCTGGCGGCGGCTCGGGGTTTTGATCTGTAGCTGCCGGATGAATGCGTCGGCTACCCGTGCTTCCCGCTTGCGGTTCAGGAATACACCGCCGCGCGTCGAATGCCGTCGACAGCTGATGTTGATGTTGTCCGACACGCTCGCCATCGCGACGATGCCATCTTCCTTGCGGTCTTCCGGGCACAGCACGATCCCGTGGCGAATCGCCGAACGTGGACCGTCGACGCGTATGGCACGACCGTCGAGGCTGATCTCACCGATTTCCTTTTTCCTCGCGCCATACACGAGGTGCATCAGTTCGCTGCGTCCCGCGCCTACCAGCCCGAAGAAGCCGACGATCTCACCTTTGCGAACCTCGAACGTCGCGGGCGACGCGAGCGGCTTGCCCATCAGCGCCTTGGCCGACAGTCGCACCTCGCCGAGCGGTCGCTTCCTGTAGTGGTAAATATCGGCGATGTCGCGCCCCACCATTTCTCTCACCAGTGTCTGACGCGGCAGATCCTTGAGTTCAGCGTGAGACCCGATCATCTTGCCGTCGCGAAAGACCGTGCATGCATCGCACAATTCATAGATCTCATTCATCCGGTGCGAGATATAAATCAATGCGCGCTGTTCCTGTCGCAGTTGCCTGACGAGCCGGAAAAGCACTTCCGTTTCCGTGTGCGAGAGCGAGCTGGTCGGCTCGTCGAGCGCGATGACTTGCGCGTTGCGCATCAGCGCCTTGCAGATTTCGACCATCTGTCGCTGCGCAATGGACAGCTTGCGCAGATTGATCGCGGGATCGAGATCGACGCCCATCGCGGCAAGACGCTCGCGTGCAACCGAAATCGCGCGCGACTTGCTGAACCAGCCGCCGCTGAGTGGCAAGCGCCCTAGTAAAAGGTTCTCCGCGACGCTCAGATCGGGCACATATTGAAGCTCCTGGTGTATGACGGCGACACCGCCCGCAATCGATGTCGCCGCGTTCGGAAAGCGCACTTCCTTTCCGTCGATCAGCATCCTTCCGGCATCGGGCTGATACTCGCCGCCGAGTATCTTCAACAGCGTCGACTTTCCCGCGCCGTTCTCTCCCATCAGACCGTGCACTTCGCCCGCGCGAACCTCGAACGACACGCCAGAGAGAGCGCGCACGCCAGGAAAGACCTTCGACACATTTTCAAAGCGCAGGAACGACACGTTGCCTCCATTGATGTAGATGCCGACGAGCGGCGCAGCGCACTGCCGCCCACTGCCAGACTCATTTGCTCACGACAAGACCCATTTTTTCCCGCACCTGATTCACATCGTCGCGGGTCGCGAGCATGCCTGTCGTCAAGGTGAGCAACGGCGGCTCCTTGCCCGTCTTGATCCACTCGTAGACGAGCGTGGATGTCTCCGCACCGTGCCGCTTGGGGCTGATGATCACCGTGCCGAAGAATCCCGTCGGCTGCGGCTTCTTGAATTCGTTGAGCGCGGATTCCGATCCGCCGACACCGACACCGACCATGTTGTCGGCCTTGATTCCGCGTCCCTCGGCGGCCCGCACGGCGCCGAGCACGGACTCGTCGTTCAGCCCGAACGCAACCCAATGCTTGAACTGCGGGTTCTTGGTGAGCGCGATGTTCGCTGCATTGAAGCCGTTTTCGGTGTCGGGATGATTCATCGGCGCGTTGATGACGTTCGCGCGAGGCAGTCCTGCGGCGACCAGTGCACCCGCTGCTGCCGCCGTGCGATCGTGCGAGGTCGGGAGCTGGTCGTAGCTCACGTCGATGGCGCCCACGTCCTTCATGGCCCACCCGCGTCGCTTCACTTCCGACGCAATGCTCTCGCCAGCCTGCCTGCCGATTTCCGACGCCGAGATGCCCATGTAAGGCACAGACGCAATCGGCTTACCCGTCCCGTCGACCAGACGGTCGTCGACCGTCATCATCTTCAGTCCATCTGCTTTCGCCTTCGCGACGATGCCTGGCCCCAGCTTCACGTCGGGCGTGCAGATGACGAAACCTTGCGCCTTCTGCGCCGCGAGATTGTCGATTGCGCTCATCACCTTCTCGCCCGATGGCGCCGCGATCTTGACCAGCGTAAAGCCCTTCTCGCGCGCAGCCATTTCGGCAAACTTCCATTCGTCCTGAAACCATGGCTCTTCGGGTTGCTTCACCAGAAAGCCGATCTTGACCGGTTCATCGGCATTCGACGGCGTCGGATTACTTAGCAACCCTAAACTACATGCAATCAGGCACGTCAGCTTCGTGATGTTCATGGTTGTCTCCTTCCAGCTCGGTATGACCTGCGTCTTGACCGCGTATGTCGATGGGTCTGCGCGTCGCGGCCATCGCGCATCCTCTTTCACGCAGACGCCGCTTCGACGGTGTCTGCGCATTCGGTATCACACAGCCGTCCAGCCTCCGTCGATCTTCAGCGTCGCAC
The DNA here is from genome assembly GCF_013426895.1 of Paraburkholderia largidicola. Classification (NCBI taxonomy): domain Bacteria; kingdom Pseudomonadati; phylum Pseudomonadota; class Betaproteobacteria; order Burkholderiales; family Burkholderiaceae; genus Paraburkholderia; species Paraburkholderia largidicola. Next base: position 1,296,739 of record NZ_AP023176.1, read on the forward strand.
CGGTAATCAGCGCAGCCGCATTCGATGCGAGAAACACCACCGGCTCCGCCACGTTCTCAGGTTCGCCGATCCGGCGCAGCGGAATTCGCGCCAGCAAGGAATTCAGCGATGCTTCGTTCTCGAGCCAGCCTTTGGTACTGTCCGTGCGGATGAATGTCGGCGCGACTGCATTCACGCGGATGTGATGCGGCGCCCATTCGACGGCGAGACACTGCGTCATGTGGATCATCGCGGCTTTCGTCATGCAGTAGATCGACTCGCCATCGAGCGCAACAAAGCCCGCCTGCGAAGCGATATTGATGATCGATCCGCGCTTGCGCGCCGCCATCGTGCGTGCAGCCGCCTGAGACGCGAAGAATGCACCTTTGACGTTCAGGTCGAACATCGCGTCGTAGTCGTCGGCATTGACCTGCATGGCGGGCGCCGGCCGGCTGTGACCCGCGTTATTGACCAGCACGGATAACGGACCCAGTTCCGTCTCCACCTGCGCGACAGCCCGCTCAATCGATTCGAGCGACAGCATGTCCATATGAACCGCGATCGCTTTGACGCCATCTTCGCGCAACGCTTTCGCGAGTGCCTCGCCGGCCCGCACGTCGCGACAGCCGAGCGCGACGGCGGCGCCTGCTTCGGCGAGTGCTCTCGCGCACGCATAGCCGATTCCTCGTGTCGCGCCCGTGACGAGCGCGATTTCCCCATTCAATGCGAAGGGGTTGGCTGCAGTGTCAGACATGGTTCTCTCTACCTTGATCAAGCAGCGGGAATCATTCCCGCGTCGACTACACGTTCAGGATGTTTTCCAGCCAGCCACGCAGGCCCGGCGTGCATACGATCACCTGATTGCCCTGCGTGAGGCATTCTTTGGTCAGGAATTCGTTGACCCATCCGCCGGCTTCTTCAACGAGCAGTACGGCCGCCGCCGCGTCCCATGAGTTGATGTGCAATTCGCAGTAGGCGTCCTGCCGCCCCATCGCGACATAGGCGATTCCGAGTGCACCTGATCCGCGCCGCTTCACGCCTGCACCAAGCGCATGCAATTTCTCGAGCACCTTTGCAGATCGTTCGAACGGGACGCGCGACGACCAGCCGAGTTCGACAACCGACTGCCGTATCTCCGCAATCGTGCTGACCTTGATGGGTTGTCCATTCACCGTCGCGCCATGCCCTCTGCGCGCCGCGAACAGCTCGTCAGACATGGGGTCGTACAGCACGCCGATTTCCGTCTTGCCGCGTAGGACAAACGCAATCGACACGCAGAAATACGGCACGCCACGCGCGAAATCAGCCGTCCCGTCGATCGGATCGACGATCCACACGCTATCGCCCACTTCGCCGCCGCTCTCTTCGCCGAAGAAGGCGTCGTCCGGAAACGATGCGGAGAGTCGCGCGGCGATCAGTTGTTCGACTTCTCCGTCCGTTTCGGTCAGATAGTCCTGAGGGCCTTTGAACTTGAAGTTCAATGCATCGTCGCGAGCGAGGAAACGCGTGCGTATCAATTGCCCCGCCTCTCTGGCGATCGCACACGCAACCGAAAATCGCAGATTCATCAACACATCGGCCATGAAGTCCTCCATTGAACGGGCATGCTCTTTTTCACTCACACTCGCACTCACATCGGCAGAGTGCCTTTACGCAGCAGCATATTCCCGTACACGCGCGTTTCGCCAGTCACGACGATCGCCACCGCCTTCGATGCGCGCGCCTTGAACTCGGCAGGCGGCAACGAATCGACTTCGAGATGCGGCGCGTGCGTCTTCGCCACTGAAATGAAATCGCTCATCACCGGCAGCAGTTCCGAAGGCTTGTCCCGCACTTCCATGCGCGTGACCGTCTGTGCGCCCTTGTCCAGCGGCAACACGGAAAGGATCGCGTCGAGCACGCGCGGACCGTCGGCTGCGTCCTGCCGGATGAGTTGCGGACCGGCGCTCAACGCCGGGTAGTTGCGATCGACGATGGCGATGTCCTCGCCATGGCCCATTGCGCGCAGCACCGAAAGCAGTTCCGGGCCAAGCAGCGGGTCGATATTCCTGAGCATCGTTTCACCATTCAAAGGTTGAGTTGGACGGAAAGCGTCGGTTGCAGTCGCAGGTGTGATGACGGGCCACTCGACATCGCGACGACCATGCGCGACACCGAGCGCATTGCCGCCGATCCGAACATCAGCCTGTTGTGGCTTGCGTTGGACAAAATGCGCGATGGCGATGCTGCGGCCCATCTCAATCCTCCCATCCGACAGAAGCGAAACTGCATTCCGTTTGTTTGTAGTTTAAACAAACGAAACTACAGATAAACTGTGGTTTACACCCTTATTTTTGTTATCAGGATGCATTTGAAGACCGAACAGAATGCATCTAGGATGCAAAATAATTACGATACGCGCCGATGAAACCATCCAGACCACTTCGCTCTGCCATTGACGAAATCGAAGCCAGCACGAAGGCAGCGAGGCTACGCAGCGTCCTGCCTGAAATCGAGCAGCGCCTCACTGCCGGTGCGCGCATTGCCGACATCGTGCAGGCGCTCAACGACAATGGGCTCGCCATCACGACGGCGACGTTGAAGAGCTACCTGTACAGGTTTCGAAAGGCCGCCCGGGAACAGGACCTCGATAACCGGGGGACGCATCCGGCTCCCTTTCCCGACGCGTCGCCGGATAGCCGCCTGCCTCTGCACGAGCATGCGATAGCCTCCGCAAGCACGCCGCGGGAAACCGCTTCGACGACCCCCATGCTGCTGCGTCACATCAACACGGCGAGATGTCTGCGGCAACTCAGGCGCGGCGCAACGCTGAGTCGAGCGGACCTGTCGCGCGAACTGGGTTTGACGCGCGCCACGATCGGCCATGCGGTCAAGGAACTGATCGACTCCGGGCTCGTCGTCGAGACATCCGACCGTTCCGCTGGCGTCCGGCCGGGCCGGCCGGGTTCAGGGGTGCGCCTGAACCCTCAGGGGGCATACGCGATTGGAATCGATATCTCCAGCCTTACCCTGACAGCGGTACTGGTCGATCTGGGAATGCGCATCGTGCATCGGATCAGCGAATCCGTCGAAGCCCACGCCGATGACGTCGATCGCGTGGTCGAACAGATTGCAAGCCTGCCGGGACGGCTTCTGAAAGAGACCGCCATCGATTCGAACCGGGTTCATGGTGTCTGCGTCTCCGTGCCCGGGCTCGTCGACCACAGTGGCCGGGTTGTCGTCGCGCCCTTTCTGCGTTGGCGCGACGTACCGTTGAAACAGATGCTGACGGACCACAGAGACATGCCGTGGCCCATCACGATCTGCAACGACGCGGTCGCCTTTGCCAATGCCGAACGGACCATCGCACGCGAGCAGGATGCGCAAGACATGCTGCTCATCCTGCTCACCGAGGGCCTGGGCGGTGCAATCGTCCAGCGCGGTCAGATACTTGAAGGCGCGCACGGATATGCGGGCGAACTGGGACACATGGTGATGGGAGCAACGCCCGGCGCCATCGGAACGCAGACATTCGAGCTGCTCGCGGGCTATGAGCGCTTTCGCCCATTCCTCCCCAAGGACCGCACGCTCGCCGACGGATTGCAATGGCTCGCGAGCGTCGGCACGGATGCCTCTACACCAGAGCTCGATGAGACATTTGACGAGTGGGCGAACGTGCTCACGACGGGCTTCCTCAATCTCGTCTATCTGCTGGACCCTGAGAAGATTGTTTTAGGCGGTCCATTGAGCGCTCTGTTTCCCCGTGTGGAACCGAAAGTCAAGAAATTGCTCGCTACCAATCTATTGCATGGCTTCAAGGCACCGCCGATTTATATGACGCGACTCGGTGCGGATGGCGCGGCGATCGGGGCCGCATCCATAGTGCGGAATCAACTGTTCTCGTTGCCTCGCCTTCATCAGGACTGACCGGGTGGACTTTCGCGGAAGCTCTGTCCCGTGCATCTGAACGCCGGCAAGCTGTCCAGCCGCCGGCGCAGCGTTTCATATCGCCGTCATCGCCCGGGCGTCGGCCGATGACAACCAGCTTCTACGCCGGATTCATCACCGACGCACGTCCATCGACTCTTTCTTTCCATGCGCGAAGCGCATTGCACTCAGCCGGCACATCGATCCTGGCGAAGCCCGCGAACAGCAGCCCAGCCCAGACGGTGATGTCGGCCATCGAGAACGCATCGCCCGCCACATAAGGCTGGGCTTCGAGCACGCTATCGAAATAGCGCATGCCCGCCACGGCCCGCTCGCCCTGGAGCTTTCCCCACTCGGCGCGAGCCGCCCATTGCGGCTGCTTGAACTCGCGCAGCGCATCGCCCAACCCATCCGTCGCGTGGTGAAAATAAATGCCGACGGCATCGATGAGTTCCGACTCGGCGCGCTTTTGCATCATGTGAATCACGCCTTTGTCGCGCGCGGTCTTGCCCGTGAGGATCGGGTCGCCGTCCAGATTGTCGAGGTACTCGGTAATCGCCGTACATTCGGCGATGCGCGTTCCATCGTCGAGTTCGAGCACCGGCACGGTGCCCGTTGGATTGATCTTCAAAAACGCAGCCTGTTTGTGTTCCGCCGCGGGCAGGTCGACCTTGACGAACTCGACCTGCGAAGCGAGTTGCTTCTCGGCCAGCACGATGCGAATGCGCAAAGGATTCGGGAACCCGGGGACGTCATAGATTTTCATTTCCAGTCCTTGATCGAAGTGAACTTACCAACCGCTAAGTAAGTGAGAGCGAATCGTAGAGACCGTTGGACCACTGTGTCAAGACTTACTTATCGATAAGTAAGCTTACGAACCGCTTGGTAAGCAATCTGCTATGATCACGCGCATGAATACTCCCGACACGAAAAGCCGCATCCTCGCGGTGGCGCGCCACATGGTGCAGGCCCACGGATACAACGCGCTCAGCATCCGCGAGGTCGCGAACGAAGTCGGCATCAAGGGGCCCGCCGTCCACCATCACTATCCGACCAAGGGCGACCTCGGCGCGGCGCTCGCGCGGCAATACAGCGACGATGCAGTCGAATTTCTGGAGAGATTGCTCGATCAGCACAAAAGCGAGCGCGCGACCTTCGACCAGTACGTCAAGGTCTTTCGGGCCGCCCTCGAGAACGAGAACCGCATGTGCTTGAGCGGCATCATGGCCGCCGAGCATCACGATCTTCCCGCGGAGGTTCAGGTCGAGGTGCAGCGATTCATGGATATCAACATCGAATGGCTGACTCGCCTGCTTTCGCTCGATGCCGGGCGAAAGGACAAGAAAGCCAACAAGGCGCGTGCAACGGCAATCTTCGCAGCAATCGAAGGGGCGCAACTCATTGCGCGCGGCCGATCCGATATCCGGGTCTTCGATGAAACACTGCGTGCGTATCGAACGCACGGGCTTATTCCCTGACGCTCAGGGAATGCCGGCTGTCAGCTTTCAAAGCCGTCTCCGTCGATACAAACTAGAAATAAAAATAACGCCGCAATAGCATCCGACGATTATCGTCGGTAAGCGGCTTCGACAGCTCGACGTTCTCGATGACTGCCCCAATCAACGGCTTATAGCGACACACCCGCGACCCGGCTGACCCAGCGCTGTGCTCATGACGTTCTCCGTTGACGAACCGGAACGTGACTGACCCATCCATTCCTGCCCCGTGTTCATCGCTGCTGTGTAGCTTCGACGAAACACTCATTTTTTATATCGCACGCGGCTCCCCATATTCGAAGGTTTTACCGGCACTGATTCAAATCCCACTCACCTGATTGAATGGCTGTGCATATCACCGTATCTGCGTTCATGAGACTCTAGTTTGTCGCGTTCGGCGCGGTTCTTCCGTTTTGAACGCGATGTACTTTTTTCTCACTCACCTACGGGGTTGATATGGACCGCATCGATTCAGTCGTTTTGAAGCAAAATACGGGTTATACGTTGCTCGAAGAGGGCTTTAATTCGGGCACGGTAAAGAAAACGGAAAGGCTGCCGTTTACGATTAAGGTGGTAAGTAACCGGACGGAGCTCGACAAGGCGGTCGAAATGCGCCGCGCGGCATACAGACGGCACTTGCCGGAATTCGCGGAGACCATGGGCGTCGAAGCACTGGACGGCGCGCCTGGCACGGTCGTGCTGCTCGCGCAATCGCGGCTGGACGGTGGCCCGCTCGGCACCATGCGGGTCCAGACCAACGCGTTCGATTCGCTCGCCGTCGAACAATCGGTCCAGCTGCCGGACTGGCTGAACCAGGCACGGCTCGCCGAGGCGACGCGGCTCGGCGTGGCGCGCGGCGCGATCGGGCGGATGGTGAAGGTGGCGCTGTGCAAGGCGTACTACATGTATTGCGCGCAGAACGGGGTCGACTGGATGTTGATTACCGCGCGTTCGCCGCTCGACCGGGAATATGAGGCGATGCTTTTCGAAGATGTATATGGCAAGAATGAATTCCTGCCGATGTCGCACGTGGGCGGATTGCCGCATCGGGTGATGGCGAAACCGGTTGCACTGGTCCGTCAGCGCTGGGCGAAGGTGAACCATCCGTTCTACGGGTTCTTCTTTGAAACGGATCACGTCGACATCGACGTCAGCGTCGCATCACCGCAGGAAGAGGCTGGCCATGGCACTGAGCGTGGCATGCTGCCGGACAGCGCCTCGGACTATCTGAGGTCGTTGAGCGAAGCGTAAGGCAGGTAGGGTAAGGTATCCGCCCGAAGCAATTCGGGCGGACAAAAGACGGATGAAGTCGGCACAGTCGTGTTTTCGCTGCCGACCACGCGGCATGGCAATGAAATCGGGAATGAAGTCACTGGGGAAATGCAGCAGATGACAAGCGTTAAGTGGGCGTTTCGGGACCGACTGACCGGCTGGGCTTTCCTGCGGTTTTCCGTATACGTCGCGCCATTCATGATTGCGCTTGGCACCGTCGCAGTCTTGCTTTGGGGCCCGCGCCAGTTCGATACCACGGGGACGGTTCCGTTGAGCTTCTCCGTGATCGCGGATCCGTCGGCGACGCTGTCGCCTGCCGCGGCCATCGAACGCCTGCGCAATGGCACGCACACCGCCCGCTTCAGTACCCATCTCGCCGAAACGCCTTTCTGGTTCATGCTCACCGCGCCAGCTCTGGGCAGCGGAGACGCCACGTTCGTCGATCTTCCGTCCCGGCATGCGCAAACGATTTCCTGCTGGAAGACGGGCCCCGTCCTCACGCTGCTCGGCGCGGGCGACCGCCACGGCACGAGCGGCGCGATGCGCGACAACAAGGCCGGCTTTGCGCTGAAACTCGACGAGCACACCGCCGATGCACAGATCCTGTGCCGTGGCACGTTCTCGGGCCCCGCCTATATCAGCGCGTCGGCATCGAGCCTCGACAAGCTCGAGGAGACGACGCTCGATTTCTACCAGAGCGCAGCGCTGATTACGGGCGGCCTGCTAACGCTCGCGATCTTCGTGTTCGTGACGGCCATCATCAATCGCGAATGGACTTACGTCATTTTTGCCGCATGGCTCGTCGGCAACCTGCGGCTGAGCGCGAATGCAATGGGCTTCGACACCGAATGGCTGGGCCGGACTGTCCCGCCCGACCATATCGAGTTTTTGCGGGAGTTCACTTTCGCGGCCTACTACGTGCTGACCACGACGCTCTTCGTGGAGCTGTTTCGCCGCGAGCTGAAAGCGATCGGTCTGCGCTGGAGCCTGCAGGCTGTGCGGTATGGCGGCTGCGTGCTGATGGCCGCCGCGTTCACGCTGAGCTACGCGCACTTCATTCCCGTGCTGTGGGCGACCGCCAGTTTCTGCATCCTGGTGCTGACCTATTTTCTCGTGCAGTTGTTCATCAAGGCGCGCTCGCGCACCGTGCTCTGGTACGTCGCGTCGATGGCCATCGTGCTGGTTGCGACGCTGTCGGAAGTCCTTGCTGCCGCATTCGGCGTGAAGGCGCTGGCGGGCACGCATAGCCCCGTCGTGACGGCGCTGTCGTCGAGCATGCTGTGTGCGTTCGCGATTGCCGAACGGATGCGCGAAGAACGCGAGCGCCGCCGGCAGATGCAGATCGAGCTGCGCAACACCTATGACGTCACGCCGATCGGCCTTTTCACATTGAACGGGGAAAGCTGCTTCGTCCGCGCCAACCCGGCGCTGCACGCGATGCTGGGCTTGAGCGACGAGCAGGACGGCACGCGTCGTTGGGCCGATTATTTCGCCCCGGGCGCCGAGCGCGCCCTGGGTGAACTGCTGGAGCGCGACGATTCGGCATCGATCGAAATCGATGGCACGGCCGGCACGAAGACGGAGTCGCGACGCTACTCGCTGCGCGCGATCCGCGCGAACGGCTTTATCGAAGGCTCGCTCGAAGACGTGACGGACCGCTCGAAAGCGGTCGAGCGGCTGCACTTCCTGGCCGAGCATGATCCCCTCACCGGTCTTCTGAACCGGCGCGGCATCGAGCATGCAATCGACCGGCAATGCGGCGAAAGCTCCCCGTGGGCGCTCGCGTATCTCGATCTCGACCGCTTCAAGCTGTTCAACGATCTGTTCGGTCACGGCACCGGCGACGAAATCCTGCGGCATGTCGCGGCGCGCCTCGTCGAGCGCCTCGGTGCCCATATTCCGATCGGGCGCATCGGCGGGGACGAGTTCGTGTGCGTGCTCGCGAACATGCCCATCGACGATGCCATCGTGCGTTGCCGCGAACTCGTCACCGCGTTGAACTCCGCGCCGTTTCATGTCGATACGCGAGCGTTCCAGGTCCGGGGATCGATCGGTGTCGTCGAGTGCTCGCAAGGCGAACGCGCGCTGGACGCCCTCGCCTATGCCGACCGCGCGTGCCGCGCCGCGAAACGCGGCGGCAATGCGCGGCTGGTGGCCCTGCGCAAGGGCGCACCGGCGTTCGAGGAGCGCGCCGCCGAGATCACTCTGATCGAGGCGCTGGGACAAAGCCGGCTGCCCGATGGGCTGTTCCTCGTGATGCAGCCCATCATGTCGATGCACACGCCGACGGAAGCGCTCGATTTCGAAATACTGCTGCGCATGCGCACGCCGGACGGCGCGGTAGCGACAGCAGCGAAACTGATCGCCGCCGCCGAGGACTCGGGCACGATCGTGGAAATCGACCGCTGGGTGCTCACGACGACGCTCGCATGGCTCAGCGAGAACCGCGCATCGCTCTCCACCACGCGCTTCGTGTGCGTGAACCTGAGCGGCGGTTCGCTCAACGACGAGCACTTCCTCGACGAGCTGTTCGCGCTGTTCTCGCGTCACGAGGACATCGTCCATTACCTGTGCATCGAGATTACCGAAAGCGTCGCGCTGCACGATCTCGAGCATACGGAACGCTTCATCGCGCGCGTGCACGACATGGGCGCGAAAATCGCCATCGACGATTTCGGCGCGGGGCAGACTTCTTTGCGCTACCTGAAGAAGCTGTCGGCCGATGCGCTGAAGATAGACGGCGAGTTCGTGCGTACGATGTGCAACCATCCCGCCGATATCGCGATCGTCGAGGCGATCATTACGCTCGCGCGCAATCTCGGCATGCGCAGCATCGCGGAGTGGGTTGAGGACTTCCAGACCCTGCGCGCGCTGGAGGAACTGGGCGTCGACTACGTGCAGGGCTTCGGCATCGCGAAACCGCAAGAGGCCGTCGATATTCTCGCGGCCACGTCAGCTGCGAGCTTCGTGACCAATCCCGAGCTTGCACGGTATCTGAAGGAACAGCAGACAACCCAACGCGGTGCAGACGATCAGCGGATGGAGCGTGAGAGCGCGGTGTGACGTGGTGTTCCGCGTGCTGCGGTGGCGTCAGTCCGTGCGCATGGCAAGGGCGCTATCCGCTCGCTGATTGTCGAGAACCCGAACCATCATCATCAGAAGATGATTGACGGGCGTCGCAATGCCCAACGCTGCGCCGCGCCCGACGATATGCCCATTCAGATGATCGATTTCGCTGGGCCGGCGCGTCGCCACGTCATGAGCAGTCGATGAATACTGCCCCGCAGGAATCGTCGCCATGATCCTGGCTACCGTCTCGTCGACGTCGCTGGAGATATTTACGCCGTCCGCGCCGGCAACCGCGATGCATTCCGCCACGATATCGCGCATCGCCGTGCTCACGGCCGTCCCGCCGCGCTGACAAAGCTCGCCGAAAGGCAACTGAACGAGTGCCGAAATCGCGTTGTACGCGCAGTTCAAGACAAGCTTTTCCCACAGCGCGCCGCGTACATTCGCGGATACCGAAGTCGGTACGCCTGCGTCATTCAGAACCCGGGCCAGACGCTCGCTGGACCTGCCGGGCTCGACGATCAGTTCGCCTCTTCCGTTGTGCCGAACGTGGCCCGTTCCGCGCATTTCGCTTCCGACGTAGACCACGGCAGCCAATACTTCGCGCTCGACAAGCGAGCGCACCCTTTCCGCATTATCGACACCGTTCTGCAGTGTGACGATCACGGCAGACTGCGAAAGATAGGGCGTCATTGCAGCCACTGCCGCTTCCGTATCGGGTGACTTGACGCAAAGAAGGACCGCGTCTGCGCCCGCCACGCCCGAAGCGTCCGTGCACGCCGTTACCTCGATGAACTCATCGAAAGCAAGCGACTCGAGCCGCAGTCCGTCCCGCCGGATGGCTGCGACGTGATTCTGCCTGCCGATCAACGTCACTTCATGCTCCGCCCTGGCCAGCATGCCGCCGTAAAAACAGCCCACTGCGCCAGCGCCCATCACTGCAAATTTCATGTGTCCCTCGAACTGTCGAAACGGTCGGTCGACGTGAAAATCCCGACGCTAGACGCGATTAGAACGGCAGAACTTGTCTTCCATATTTCGTCGAGGTGTCGAAATGTATCCGTGAGTTTTTTGCCCGAGCACATTTTCTAAATGCGAATCGTTTGCATTTAGACGAAAACCGTAGCATCATGATGCCTACCGAAGCCCTTGCACCAACGAGCCCGCCACATGACTTCCACCGTGATAGCAGCCCCCGCCGATCACACGACGCAAACCGCGATCGACCTGCTGCTGTCGCGCCGCTCGCACTGGCCGCTATCGGAGCCCGCGCCCACTCAGCGGCAACTGGACCACATCTTCGATGCCGCGATGCGCGCCCCGGATCATGGTCGTCTGCGTCCGTGGCGCTTCATCACCATTCGAGATGAAGCGCGCCATGCTTTCGGCGACCTATTGGTCGATCTCGCCGCCGCACGCGCGCCGGACGAACCGCGTAGCGCTCACGCGCATCGACGGCAGCGCGCGATGGCTGCGCCGTTGATCATCGCGCTCGTGGCGGCTATCGACCAATCTTCGTCAGTGCCGGAACTGGAGCAACTGCTGTGCGTCGGCGCCGCCGCGATGAACATGCTCAACGTCATTCATCTGTACGGCTACGGCGGTTTCTGGGCGACGGGCATCGATAGCTATGAACCGGCCATGCATCGCGCGCTCGGGCTCGATGCGTCCGAACGTCTGCTTGGCTTTCTGTTCGTCGGCACGCCGCAGAAAGAGAAAGAAGGTCAACCGGTGCGCCGGCCTGCCAGCGATGCCTATGTCCGCGCATGGCAACCCGTTCCGTGTGACGCTGCCCGCGCCTGATCCGCGCAGCCATGATCTTGTCGAGAATACGATGAACTATCCGGCCTTTGCCTTGCGTGAAGCTTCGCTCAGCGAAGACGCTCTCTCGCACTATCCCGATGCGAGCGAGCAACTGGTATTGAACGCCGTGCGCACGTGGTTCCGGCCGCGATGCGACGCCGTGCGCCAGGGGCAGCACTGGCGCGACGTGCTTGGCGACGCGGGGCTGGCCATTGCCGGCATCGACTGCTTCGACATGATGATGCACGCGCTGCTGCACGCTTCTCATCGGCCGCTGGATACACGGTGCCGCTGCGCGTCGGACATCGCCAGCGACGAGGCGTCGCTGCTGCAGACGCTGGCCTATCTGCAATCGACGGATTCGTCCGCTGCCACCAGTCTATTGAATCAATGGCTGCCGTCCGCTTCAGTCGGACACACGCTCAAGGTCATGCGCTGGTTCGCGCTGAATCTGTTGAATGCGGGCATCGTGGTCCGCTTGCGAGCAAGGCGCGTTGCTTACATGCATTGATGCATATAGCGCGCCTTCTCCTCTAGGCTGGCTAATAACGCCGGCCTTTGCTTCATTTCATCCCTCACGTTCCACCGCTTACCGACGACCCGCAAGCGTCGAAACGCATCGCGCCCTGCGCTGAATGCGCGCGTCTTTCGCGCTACGATGTAGCCCGCAACAGCGCACTCACGGAGGACAGGCATGCAGCACTACGGCTTGGAAAACGTCTGGCAGCAAGGCGATTTCGTGACGCGCGCCATTCTCGTCGCGTTGTTGCTGATGTCCTTGCTGTCGTGGACCGTCATCGTGCTCAAGCTCTGGAACGTGATGCGGCTCAGACGCATCGCACGCGCGACGGAGCGCGCGTTCTGGCATGCTGGCAATCTCGAAGCGGGCCTGCATCGGCTCGGCAACGACGACTCGCCATACTCAGGCAATGTGCTGCTCGCGCTGGCGCTGTCGGGCAAGGAGGCCGTCGAGCATCACCAGGTCACGCAGTCGAATCTGCAGCATTCGATGGACATCTCCGACTGGGTCACGCGCTGCCTGAAAGACACGATGGACGACATCGTCACGCATCTGCAGGCGGGTCTGACGGTACTTGCGTCGATCGGCAGCACGGCGCCGTTCGTCGGCCTGTTCGGCACGGTATGGGGCATCTATCATGCGCTGATCGTCATCGGCCATACGGGACAGGCGAGCATCGATCATGTCGCGGGTCCCGTCGGTGAGTCGCTGATCATGACGGCGTTCGGGCTGTTCGTCGCAATTCCGGCCGTGCTCGGTTACAACGCGCTGACACGCGCCAACCACGGGCTTGCCACTCAGCTCAATCGCTTCGCGCATGGCATTCACGCGTACTTCGTGACGGGCGCGCGGCCTGCGGCGTGAAGCGCACGAAGCGTATCTGCCGACCTTCCAGTCTCCAGCGTCAGAACCTCCACGCGAAGCGCCCCGAAATTGCGTTGTCGTGCGAGCCGCCGCCATACTGGCCGCTATACGACACGCCGAGCGTCATGTTCTTCGCGAGGTTCGCATCGACACCCAGTTCGACGACGGCGCTGTCACGCGCGATCGGCACGCCTGCCACATCGAACGACGAACTGCCGCCGACGAACGCCAGCGTCGAACTCGGCTGCGAGTTGCCGAACGCATGGCGCCAGCCTGTCATGGCATGCGCGCTGAACGCGGCGCCCGGCAATTCGCCAAGCCGCGTCGCGATGCGCAAACCCAAGGTCGAAAAGCCGAAGTTGTCGGTTTCGCCGTTGCTGCGCAGCGCGCTGTCGCCGCCGTTCTCGGTGAAGCCATCCGTATGCAGGTTCACATACGCGAGTCCCGCGAACGGCTCGATCGCGAAACGGTTGAAGGGCACCGCATAGCCCACTTCGCCGAACACCTGCGCCGTTTTCGCCGTGTAATCGGCGCTGTCGTGATCCGTGAAGCCGGTGAAACCCGGATAACGGTCCATGCTCACGTCGTTCCATGAATACGACGCGCCCAGCCGCACGCCGACGGGTCCGTATTGCGCGCCGCCGTACATTGCGACGTGATAGCTGTCGACGGACGCCGACGAATTCAGATCGTTGTCGAGCGAGCTATGCCCGAAGCCGCCCGCGACGCCGAAACGCCACGTGTCGTTCAGCGCCATATCCGCGCCGCCGATGAAACCCGTCGTCGTACGGTCGATACCCGAAGCATTGCTGTCGCCCGCGAGCCGGCTGTCGGCGCCGTAGGCCTGCGCCCACACGACGGGCCGATACGGCCGCGAATCGGAGCACGCATCGGCGGCAGGCAGCGCGCCTTGCGCGCTGCGGTTATCGCACTGCGCGGAGCCCGACGACATCGCCGCCAGCGGCCCGCTCGAAGGCGCGAGACCCTGCCGCAGACGATCCGTCACGGCATCGCGCAGATAACGGCTGTCGAGCAGCAGCATGGTCTTCGTGCTCGCATGCAGTTCGCCGTCGAGCTGGTTGAACGCGACGCGCGCAGTCGGCACATCCGTCGACAGCAACGCGGGGATCAGCGCGCCCGTGTCGGGCAGCGTCGCCAGCGCGGTCGCCACGGCCGTTTCGTTCTTCGTCGTTGCAACCGACGAGAACGCCGCGCCGTTCGGCGTCATGCTGATGTAAACGTGCGTCGCGTCATAGCTGAGCGTGGGCGTGAGAAACGCGAGGTTCGACGTGACGCCTTCGAAGGCTCCAGTCACGCCCTGGCTCGCGCTGACGATCGCGTAACTCGTCGACGGCGTATAGATGCCCTGCCCGGCCAATACCTGCACATTGCCGCCCGCGAGCGTCGCGCCTCCCGTCGATGCGACCGTTCCACTCTGCGCCGGCGTGGCCGCGACATTCAGCTGCGAGCCCTGCTCGAACAAGACGTTGCCCGTCACGTTCAGGCTGTGGCCCGGCTGACCGGCTAGCGCCATCGCCCCGTTGCGCACGATCAGCCCGCCGATCGTGCCCGTTCCCGTGAGCGTCGCGCCGGGCTGCACGGTCACCGTCGAGTTCGCTGCCGAACCCGTCACCGACAGCGTGCCCGACGAGACCGTGGTCGGTCCGCTGTAGGTATTGGTGCCGCTCAGCGTCAACGTGTCGACGCCCGCCTTGTTGACCGATCCCGTGCCCGACAGCGAGCCCGCAAAGTTGCCGCCGCCCGTGACGGTGAGCGCCGCGTTGCCGAGATTGATCGACGCGCCCGACAGGCCGTTCAGCGACGCGAGGAACAGGTGCAGCGGCGGCGCGGAGCCGGCCGTCTCGAGATCGAGCATGCCGCCGTTCATCGTCAGCCCGCCCGTGCCGAGTGCGCCGCTCGACGCCAGCGTCAGCGTGCCGCCGTTGACCACGGTGCCGCCTGCGTAGCTGTTGTCGCTGGCAAGCGTGAGATTCGCCGCACCGTTCTTGATGAAGCCGCCCGCGCCCGACACGACGCCCGACAGCGTCGTATCCGCGCTGCCGCCGATCGTCGCCGTCGCGTTCAGCACGACCGGGTTCGCGAGATTGACGGGCGCGGCCGCATCGAGCGTCGCTGGCGCGCCGACGGTCAGCGCGCCGCTGCCGAGCGCCGCATCGTTGCCGACGACGAGCTTGCCGCCCGTCAGCGTCGTGCCGCCCGTGTAGGTGTTCGCCGTCAGCAGCGTCTGCGTGCCGTTGCCCGCCTTGACGAGTCCACCCGTGCCGCCGATCGTGCCGCTGAACGTGCCATCGGAGCCGCCGCCGAGCATCAGAGTCGTCGCGCCGAGCGCCACGTTCGTACCCGTCACGCCGGAGAGCGAGCCGATAGTCGGCGTGCCGGTCGTGCCGCTCACGTCGAACGCCGTGCCTGCGTTTGCAAGATCGACGTTGGTCGCGTTCGACAGCGTGCCCGTGCCGCCAAGCGCGAGCGTGCCCGCATTGACCGTCGTGGCGCCCGTGTAGGTGTTCGTGCCCGTGAGCGTTTCCGTGCCCGTGCCGACCTTGACGAGGCCGCCCGTGCCCGCGATGCCGCCCGAGAACGTGCCGTTGCTCGCGTCGCCTGACGTCAGCGTGTTCGCGCCGAGATTGATCGTGCCGCCGCCCGTCAGCGTGCCGAACGTCTGCATGCCGTTACCCGCCGACAGATCGAAGGTCGCGCCGTTCGCAACGTCGACGATGCCGCTTGCCGCGAGGCTCGCGTTCGCGCCGAGTGCGAGCGTGCCCGCGTTGACCTGCGTGCCGCCTGTGTACGTGTTGATGCCGTTCAACGTGAGCTTCGCTGCGCCGTCTTTGGTCAGGCCGCCCGTGCCGGCGATCGCGCCATTGAGCGTCAGATCGTTGGTGCCGGGCACGGTCAACCCGGCATTCAGCACGACGTTGTTGGCCAGCGTCGTTGCCGCGCTGCTGTCGAGCGTGCTCGCGCCGCCGACCGTCAACGCCCCCGTGCCGAGCGCCGAATTGTTGCCGACGATCAGGCCGCCCGCATTGAGCGTCGTGCCGCCGCTGTAGGTGTTCGCGCCCGTCAGCGTTTCGACGCCTGCGCCCTGCTTGACGAGCCCGCCCGTGCCTGTGACGGTGCTGGCAAGCGTCTGGTTGGACGCATCGCCGAACGTCAGCGACTTGCCGCCGAGCGCGACCGTGCTGCCCGCTGCGCCCGCCAGTGCGCCGACCGTCTGGTTGCCCGCCGCGCCGCTGATATCGAACCCGGCGCCTGCGCCCGCAACGTTGACCGCACCCGTCGACGCGAGGCTGCCCGCACCCGACAGGGCGAGCACGCCTGCGTTGATGGTCGTGCCGCCCGTGTAGGTGTTCGTGTTGGTGAGCGTCTCGGTGCCGTTGCCCGCCTTGACGATGCCGCCCGTGCCGCTGATCGTGCCGCCGAAGGTCTGGTTCGACGCATCGCCGAAGCTCAGCGTGTTCGCGCCGAGCGTCACGTCGCCGCCGGCGCCCGCAAGCGCGCCAATCGTCTGGTTCGCGCCCGAGCCGCTGATGTCGAAGCCCGTGCCCGGGCCGCCAAGCGCGACACTGCCCGTCGAAGCGAGACTGCCGCCCGCGCCGAGCGCGAGCGTGCCGTCGGCGATCGTCGTGCCGCCCGTGTAGGTGTTCGCGCCCGTCAACGTTTCGGTGCCCGTACCCACTTTCACGAGACTGCCCGTACCGCCGATTGCCCCGCTGAAAGTGCCGTCGGTGGCATCGCCGAGCGTCAGTGAGTTCGCGCCGAGATTGATCGCGCCGCCGCCCGTCAGCGTGCCGAAGGTCTGCGTGCCGTTGCCCGCCGACAGATCGAAGGTCGCGCCGTCCGCGACATCGACGATGCCGCTTGCCGCGAGGCTCGCGCCCGCGCCGAGCGCGAGCGTGCCCGCGTTGACCTGCGTGCCGCCCGTGTACGTGTTGGCGCCGTTCAAGGTGAGCGTCGCTGCGCCGTCTTTCGTCAGACCGCCCGTGCCGGAGATCGAGCCGTCGAGCGTCAGGTCGTGACTGCCGAGCACCGTCAGTCCCGCGTTCAGCACGACATTGTTGGCGAGCGTCGTTGCCGTGCTGCTGTCGAGCGTGCTTGCGCCACCGACCGTCAACGCACCCGTGCCGAGCGCCGAATTATTCCCGACGATGAGGCCGCCCGCGTTGAGCGTCGTGCCGCCGCTATAGGTGCTCGCGCCCGTCAGTGTTTCGACGCCCGAGCCGTTCTTCACGATGCCGCCCGTGCCCGTGATCGCACCTGCGAAGGTCTGGTCCGACGCGTCGCCGAACGTCAGCGAATTGCCGCCGAGCGCGACCGTGCTGCCCGCTGCGCCCGCCAGCGAGCCGACCGTCTGGTTGCTGGCTGCACCACTGATGTCGAACGCCGCGCCCGCGGCGGCAACGTTCACCGCGCCCGTCGCCGCGAGGCTGCCGCCGCCCGCGAGCGCCAGCGTGCCCGCATCGATCGTCGTGCCGCCCGTGTACGTGTTCGCGCCCGTCAGCGTCTGCGTGCCGCTGCCCTGCTTGACGATGCCGCCCGTGCCGCCGATCGAACCGCCGAACGTGCCGTTGGTCGCGTTGCCGAACGTCAGCGTGTTCGCGCCGAGCGTGACGTTCGTGCCGGCCACGCCCGTCAATGCGCCGATCGTCGGCGCGCCCGTTGCCGCGCTGATATCGAAGCCCGCGCCAGTATTCGCCAGATTCACGTCCGTCGACGACGACAGACTGCCCGCGCCCGCCAGCGCCAGCGTGCCGCCGTTGATCGTCGTGCTGCCGGTGTAGGTATTCGCGCCTGTCAGCGTTTCCGTGCCGCTGCCCTGCTTGACGAGACCGCCCGTGCCGCTGATCGCGCTGCCGAGCGTTTGCGAGGTCGCATCGCCGAATGCCAGCGTGTTCCCGCCGAGCGCGATCGTGCTGCCCGCTGCGCCCGACAGCGCGCCGACAGTCTGATTCGCGCCCGCATTGCCGATATCGAATGACGAGCTGCCGCTTGCCAGGTTCACCGCGCCCGTTGCCGCAAGGCTGCCGCCCGCGCCGAGCGCAAGTGTGCCGTCTGCGATCGTCGTGCCGCCCGTGTACGTGTTCGCACCCGTCAGCGTCTCGGTGCCGCTGCCCTGCTTGACGATGCCGCCCGTGCCGCTGATCGCGCTGCCCAGCGTTTGCGAACTCGCGTCGCCGAATGTCAGCGTGTTCCCGCCGAGCGTGATCGAACTGCCGTTCACGCCGGACAACGCGCCGACGGTCTGATCGGCGCCCGCGCCGCTGATGTCGAAGCCGGAACCGATGCCGTTCAGCGTGACGCCACCCGTCGCGGCGAGACTGCCGCCCGCGCCGATCGCGAGCGTGCCCGCGTCGATGGCCGTGCCGCCCGTGAAGGTGTTGGTGCCCGTCAATGTTTCGGTGCCCGAACCAACCTTCACGAGACTGCCGCTGCCGCCGATCGAACCGCTGAACGTGCCGTCCGCCGGGCCACCGACAGTCAGCACGTTCGAGCCGAGAATCACATTGCCGCCGCCCGTCAGCGTGCCGAAGGTCTGCAGGCCGTTGCCCGCCGACAGGTCGAAGGTCGCGCCCGTCACGACATCGACGATGCCGCTCGCGGCAAGGCTCGCGTTCGCGCCGAGCGCGAGCGTGCCGGCGTTGACCTGGGTGCCGCCCGTGTAGGTATTGGCACCGTTCAGCGTGAGCGTGGCCGCGCCGTCTTTCGTCAGACCGCCCGTCCCTGAGATCGCGCCGTTGAGCGTCAGGTCGTTCGTGCCGAGCACGGTCAACCCGGCGTTCAGCGCGACGTTGTTGCCGAGCGTTGCCGCGGACGTCGTGTCGAGCGTGCTCGCGCCGCCGACCGTCAGTGTGCCGGTGCCAAGCGCCGCGTCGTTGCCGAGCACGAGGCCGCCTGCATTGAGCGTCGTGCCGCCGCTGTACGTGCTGGCGCCCGTCAGCGTCTGCACGCCTGCACCCTGCTTGACGATGCCGCCTGTGCCGCTGATCGTGCCGTCGAACGTCTGGTCGGTAGCGTCGCCGAAGCTCAACGTATTCGCGCCGAGCGACACCGTGCTGCCCGCCACGCCCGACAGCGCGCCGACGGTCTGGTTTGCGCCTGCATTGGCGATGTCGAACGCAGCGCCTGCGCCACCCAGCGTCACGCCGCCGCTCGCCGCGAGACTGCCACCCGCGCCGAGCGCGAGCGTGCCCGCGTTGATCGTCGCGCCGCCCGTGAAGGTGTTCGCGCCCGTCAGCGTCTCAGTGCCGCTACCCTCTTTGACCAGACCGCCCGTGCCGTTGATCGAACCGCCGAACGCGCCATTGTTCGCATTGCCAAGTATCAGCGTATTCGCGCCGAGCGCCACGCTCGTACCGCTTACGCCATTGAGCACGCCGATGGTCGGCGCAGCACTCGCGCCGCTGACGTCGAGCGCCGCGCCGGCGTTCGCGAGATTCATATCCGTCGATGCCGACAGGTTGCCCGCGCCCGACAGCGCAAGCGTCCCGGCATTGACGGTTGCCGGCCCCGTGAAGGTGTTCGCGCCTGCGAGCGTCAGCGTTGCCGCGCCGTTTTTCGTCAGGCTTCCCGAGCCCGACAGCGCACCGTTCAGCGTCAGGTCGTTCGAGCCGAGCACCGTCAGCCCGGCATTCAGCGCGATGTTGTTGGCGAGTGTTAGCGATGTGCTGCTGTCGAGCGTCGCCCCGCCGTTCACCGATACCGCGCCCGAACCGAGCCCTGCGTTGTTGCCGAGTACCAGGCCGCCCGCATTGAGCGCCGTGCCGCCGCTATACGTGTTGGCGCCCGCGAGCGTCTGCACGCCGCTCCCCTGCTTGACGATGCCGCCCGTGCCCGCGAGCGTGCCGGCAAACACCTGGTTGGTCGAATCGCCGAAGCTCAGCGTGTTCGCGCCGAGCGACACCGTGCTGCCCGCGACGCCTGCGAGCGAGCCGATCGTCTGGTTGGCGCCCGAAGCGCTGATGTCGAATGCCGATCCCACGCCCGAGAGCGTGACGCCGCCGTTTGCCGCGAGGCTGCCGCCCGCGCCGAGTGCTAGCGTGCCCGCATTGACGGTCGCGCCGCCCGTGAAGGTGTTCGCGCCCGTCAGCGTCTGCGTGCCGCTGCCCCGTTTGACGACGCCGCCCGTGCCGCCGATCGTGCCCGCGTAGGTCGAACTGGCCGTGCCGCCCAGCGTCAGCGTGCGGGCGCCGAGCGCCACCGCGCTGCCCGCGACGCCCGTCAACGTGCCGATGGTGCGGTTGCCGTTTGCACCGCTGATATCGAAGCCGGCGCCCGCATTGGCGAGATTCAGGTTGGTTGCGGCCGTTAATGCGCCAGCGCCCGATAGTGCAAGCGTCCCCGCGTTGACCGTCGCACTGCCTGTGAAGGCGTTTGCGCCCGTCAGCGTTTCGGTGCCTGCGCCCTGCTTGACGATGCCACCCGGGCCGCTGATCGCGCCGCCGAAGGTCTGGTTCGACGCATCGCCGAAGCTCAACGTGTTCGCGCCGAGCGTCACGCCGCCTGCCGTGCCGGCGAGCGCGCCGATCGTCTGGTTCGCGCCGGACGCGCTGATATCGAAACTCGCGCCCGCGCCGCCGAGCGTCACGCCACCCGCTGCGGCAAGGCTCCCGCCCGCGCCGAGCGCGAGCGTCCCTGCGTTGATCGTCGTGCCGCCTGTGTAGGTGTTCGCGGCCGTCAGCGTCTGCGTGCCCGTGCCTTGCTTGAGGATGCCGCCCGTGCCGCCGATCGTGCCGCCGAAGCTGCGGTTCGTCGTATCGCCGAACGCGAGCGCATTCGCTCCGAGTGCGATCGTGCTGCCCGTCACACCTGATAGCGCACCGATGGTCTGTGCACCCGTTGCGCCGGTGATATCGAATGCCGTGCCTGCACCAGCAAGATTGAGCGCGCCGCTCGCCGCGAGACTGCCGCCCGCGCCGAGCGCAAGCGTGCCTGCGTTGACGGTCGTGCCGCCTGTATAAGTACTCGCGCCCGTTAGCGTCTGCGTACCGCTGCCCTGCTTGACGATACCGCCCGTGCCGCTGATCGCGCTGCCGAGCGTTTGCGAACTCGCGTCGCCAAACGTCAGCGTGTTGGCGCCGAGCCCGACGCTGGTGCCGGCCACACCGGACAGCGCGCCGATCGTGCGCGCGCCGCTCGCTGCGCCGATGTTGAATTGCGCGCCCACGCCAGCGAGGTTGACGGCGCTGCCCGTTGCAAGACTGCCGCTGCCGGACAACGCGAGCGTGCCGCCATTGATCGTCGTGCCGCCCGTATATGTGTTCGCGCCGCTCAGCGTTTGCGTGCCCGTGCCCTGCTTGATGAGGCCACCCGTGCCGCTGATCGCGCCGCTCAACGCGAGGCTGTTCGCATCGCCGAAGGTCAGCGTGCGCGCGCCGAGCAACACGTTGCCGCTGCCCGACAGTTCGGCGAGCGTCTGGTTCGCCGTGGCTGCACTGATGTCGAGCGCAGTCCCCGCAGCGTTCAATATCACCGAGCCCGTCGGCGCAAGCGTTCCCGCGCCCGTCACGGCTAGCGTGCCGCCATTCACCGTCGCGGGTCCCGTGAAGGTATTCGCGCCCGTGAGCGTCAACGTGGCCGCGCCGTTCTTCGTGAGACCGCCGCTGCCGGCGATGGCCCCTGCGAGCGTCAGCGCATTGCTGCCGCCAAGGCTCAGCACCGTGCCGCTGCCCAGATTGACTGCGTTGCCGAGCGCAAGTCCGGCCGCGCTGGTATCGAGCGTGCTCGATGCATTCACGTTGAGCGCGCCAGTGCCGAGCGCCGTGTTGTTCGACAGCACGAGTCCGCCGCCAGCCAGGTTCGTGCCGCCCGTATAGCTGTTGTTGCCCGTGAGCGTTAGCGTGCCCGCGCCCGTCTTCGTCAATGCGCCGCTGCCGCTCGCCGCGCCGGACAGCGTCATCGGATTGGCGCCCGCGACCGTCAGGCCACCCGAGCCGAACAGCAGCGCGTTGCCAAGGTTCAATCCTGCCGTTGCCGTTTGCAGCGCGCCGCCCGTCGACGTGATCGTCCCTGTGCCGAGGCTCGCGCTGTTGTCGATGTTCACGACGGCGCCCGATGCAAGCGCCGCATCGCTGACGCTCGATGCGCCGTTCAAGGTCCACGTGCCGCTATCGACGGCGAGGTGGTTGAAGTTGATGTAGTTCGCAATGCCCATCTGCCCCGTGGCAGGACCGCCCCCTGCCTGCTGCAGGCGCAGCGTGTTATTGCCGCCCGCGCCGCCGTCGACGATGCCCGCCGCCGCGAAGCCAAGATTGAAACCGAGCACGCCGAGTACGTTGCCCGACACACCCGTGCCCGCCGACACCGACGAGCCGGTGCGCGCCGTAAACGTATTGGTGCTGCCCGCGCCCATCGACACGCTGCCGACGATCGTGCCCGCATTGACGAAGGTATTGCCCGCCCCGGGCGTCGCCGATGCCTCGAACGCGACGCGGCCATTGATGGTGCCCGTACTGCTGTTGGTGAACACGACCTGGCCGCCGCCGTAGAAGGCTGCCGTCGCCAGATCGCCCGTGCCGACAGAAACGCCTGCGAGCGCGGACGCCCCCATCAAGCCGCTGTTCGTGATGTTCGTGACGCCGCCCGTGCCGTTCTGCACCGAGAGCGCGAGGCCCGTCAGACTGCTCAGGTTCACGCCGAGCAGGCCCATGGTGCCGTTCATCGTGCCCGTGTTCGTCACGTTGACGGTGCTCGCCGCCGCATTGCCGATGACCGTGCCCGTGGACAGAATACTGAGCGCGCCGAGCAGCGATGGATCGATCGTGCCCGCGTTGTTCAGCGTGACGTTGTTGCCCGTCAGCGTCAGCGCGTTACCCCCGACGCCCAGCAACACGCCGAGGGAAGAGCCTGTGTTGGTGGTAACGGTCAGATTATTGGCACTGCTCGAAAAGCTGGGTGCAAGCGGATTCGCCGCGCCCGAGCAGGTCACGGTCGACCCCGCGGTGCTGCATGCCGCTTCCGCCTCGCGCAGGCCCGCGGCATTGAATGCCAGAAATACGCTGACCGCAATTGCCGTTCTTTGCAGATTGAATGTATTCCGATCGATAACGCGTTTCACGGAATCTCCCTCAGGACGTGAATCGGGTGAAAATCGAAAACTAAAATCCCGTTTTAAACAGGCAATATCGATCCACCCGGTCAATATCGACAGGCAATATTTACAGTTAATATGCCGGTTTAATGGCGCGCTATTGCATGGGCGTGCGAAAGCCCGCGCGTCAGCGCCAATTAGCTAAAACGGATATCGAATGGAGAATCGGGAGCGGTCAGGAATAGCGCATTCAGAAACCCCTCGGTAGCAGTGTCTCTCAGTTATGTTTGTTGACCTCTTTGGTATCGCCAGCATATACAAAGATAATCGTGCTTACAAAGTATTTCTTTCGATTGACCAACTATTGACTCACGAGCAATAAATGCGCGGACGATTTATGCCCCATTAATATCGATTACTCGAAGCGCATTAATCTGGCCGGAACGTTTTATCGGAATGCAATGGGAATTGGCTTGCTCGATGAATTAACGAGTACCGTGGTTTTGGAGACAACCCGGCGTGAGATTCGCAGGGTGTCGGGAGGAAGCGCGAAGCAATGTGACGAGACAGACGTTCGACGCGTCGAACGCCGTCTTTCGGCTGGCAAGCAGGCGCTCGCCAGCCCTGGCGACTCATGAAGTCCGGGTAACGCCCGTCACCCGGCAAAAACTCACACCACGGACGCCACACCCATCGTCAACAGCAGCGCCGTGACGGAGATGATCGTTTCGCAGACCGTCCACGTCTTGAAGGTCTGCGGCACAGTCATGCCGAAGTACTCCTTCACGAGCCAGAAGCCGCCGTCGTTGACGTGCGACAGGATCAGCGAGCCCGCGCCCGTTGCCAGCACCAGCAATTCGGGGCGCACGCCCGTCGCCGTCGATGCAGCCGCTGCCGCGATCGGCGCGATGATGCCCGCTGCCGTCGCCATTGCGACCGTCGCCGAACCGGTTGCGACGCGAATCAGCGCGGCGACCAGCCAGGCGAGGATCAGCAGCGGCACGTGCGCGCCCGTCGCGACATCGACGATCGCCTTCGACGCGCCGCTGTCGATCAGAATGCGCCCGAAGCCCGCACCCGCGCCCACCACCAGCGTGATGCTCGCGGTCGGCGCAAGACACTCGTTGGTGAACTTCAGGATCTGCTCGCGCCCGAACCCGCGCGTCGTGCCGAACGTATAGAAGCTCAGCAGCACGGCAAGCAGCAGCGCCATGTCGGGATGGCCGATCAGATGCAGGACGTCGTTGGCCGTGGTCTTCGCGGGCACGATCAGATCGGCCCAGCTGCCGACCAGCATCAGCAGCACCGGCAACAGCACCGTCAACAGCGTGATGCCGAAGCCCGGCAACGCCTGGTTCGCACGCTTCGCGTCCTGCTCGATGAACTGTTGCGCCATCGGATTCACGCCTTCCAGCACCACGACACGTGCAATCAGTTTCGAAAACAGCGGACCGGCAATGGCCGCGGTCGGAATGCCGACGATCAGCGCGTAGAAAATCGTGTGACCGATATCCGCGCCATACGCGGTGACGGCCAGCAGCGCGGCCGGGTGCGGCGGAATCAGACCGTGCACGACGGAGAGCCCCGCGACCATCGGAATGCCGACGCGAATCATCGACGTGCCCGTGCGTTGCGCGACGTTGAACGCAATCGGGATCAGCAGCACGAAGCCCACTTCGAAGAACACGGGCAGGCCGACCAGAAACGCGATGCACATCATCGCCCAGTGCACGTTCTTCGGTCCGAACAGATCGATCAGCGTGCGCGCGATGCGCTCGGCGCCGCCCGACTCCGCCATCATCTTGCCGAGCATCGTGCCGAGGCCGACGACGATCGCGATATGCCCGAGCGTGCCGCCCACACCTGTTTCGAACGACTTGAGAATCGACGTCATCGGCATGCCGACGGCCAGCGCGAGCGCGACCGACACCACCATCAACGTGATGAACGGATTCAGTTTGAAGCGCGCGATCAGCACGACGAGTGCGACGATCGCGATCAATGCATAGAGAAGTAGCAGACTGCCGGTGACGGTCGCCATGTGTGCTCCTGATATGAGGGATCGGCAACAGGACGCCACACGCGGCGTCCTGTTGCCATGCCGGGCTTTAGAACTTGTGGCGGATGCCTGCCACGGTCACGAACTGGCCTTGATTGCTCGACGGATTCGAAATGCCTTCAACCCACGCATTCGCGCCCGACGCGCGCTGATAGATACCGTTCAGGTACAGATCGGTCGTCTTCGACAGGAAGTACTCGCCGCCCAGTGCGACCTGGTTGTAGTGCGCGTTCTTCGCCGACGCCGCCGTGCTGTTCTGCAGCGTGTAGATGTAGCCGAGCGTGACGAGCGTGGCAGGCGTCGCCTGGTACTTCAGCATCGCTTCGTAGTTCTGGAAGTGCAGGCTGCCGCCCGCGATGATGTCGAAGTGCGAGTTCGTGTACAGCAGCGCGAGCGTGGCCGGTCCGATCGTGTACGCACCGCCCGCGCCCCACACCTGGTTGCGCTTCACGTTGCTGATGATCGAGGTGCTCGTGCTGTAGTAGTTGTCCGAGGGCGCGGCGCCCGTCGTGTTGGTCGCCGGCTGGTTGGTGAGCGAGTACGCGGCGTCGAGGCGCAGCGGGCCGTTCACATAGTCGGCGCCGACGCTCCATGCGCGGTTGTTCGCGAAGTCGCCCGCCGTATTCGAGAATGCGTACATCGCGTTCGCGGTGAAGCCGGCGATGGTCGGCGTCGTGTACTTCACGGCATTGCTGGTGCGGTACGTGTTGTTCAGGTCGTCGTTGTCGTAGATCGCATTGCCGTACTGGCTCAGCGCGCCGACGCCGTTGGCCTGCAGGTTCGACAGATAGTCCTGCACGCTGTTGTACTGGCGGCCGAGCGTAATCGTGCCCGCCTTGCTGTTTTGCAGCGCGACCCATGCGCTGCGGCCGAACAGACGGCCGCCCTGGCCCGCTGCGCCCGTTTCCAGGCTGAAGCCGTTTTCGAGGCGGAACAGCACCTTGTTGCTGCCGCCGATATCTTCGCTGCCGAGCAGGCCCCAGCGCGAGCCCTGCACGTTGCCCTGCGTCGCCTGAATGTTGTGCTCGCCCTTCTGGTTGTTCGTGTACGTAAAGCCGGCATCGACGATGCCGTACAGCGTGACGCTGCTTTGCGCGTGGGCGGCTTGCATGCCCAGTCCGGCAACAGCGACTGCAATGGCTGAGCGGGCGATCTTCTTCTTATACATCGTGGTTTCCTCTGGTTGAAGTAAAAGCCAATGGATGGATGGCTGCCCCAATGACTTCAGGTATCCTAAACAGACGTGACGAAGCAGCACCTTCAAGAAGGTGCATCGGCCAATATGACCGTTAAAGCTGGCGGTGAATCAGTTCAGGGCGGCCGGTTTATCTGTCTCGTTCAATCCGGCCATGCGCGACGCGCCGCAATCCGGCGCGCGTCGCGTTTGTGAAACGGCGTGACAAGCGGTTCGGGCGACGCCAGCGCCCGGTCGAGCTCGCCCACGATCCGCGCAAGCACGACCTGCTCTTCGCCCGCGTGCAGGTTGCATGGATCGAGGTAAAAGAAATTCAGTTCGGCTTCGTGGTCGCGCACGATCACGGGCGCGTCGTCGCCTTGCGGACGCGCCAGCGCATCGGCGAGATCCCATGCGGTGATACGCGCCTGGTTCGGATCGATATGCAGCTTCAGGCGGTCGAGCGGATTGCCGGTCGGATCGGCCTCGATCTCCGCCCATACGCCCTGCTGACGGTTCAACGTCTCGCGCCACAGCGTCAGATAGCTGCGCTCCGTCGCGCGCACGGCGGCATGGTCGCGCGTGCGCCACTGTTCGAGCGCCGCAATGGCCCCGACGATGCCTTCCTTGCCGACCTTCATCCCGCGCCCGATACCGCCGTTCTGGAAATACGCGGCCCGCACCAGCGGCTTCTTCCCCGCGACGATGCCCGCCGTCAGTCCGCCCAGAAACTTGTGCGCCGAATACAGCGCGAGATCGGCGCCCGCGGCGATGAAGCGCGTCAGGTCGTACTCGGACGCGGCATCGACGATCACGGGCACGCCCTTCGCGTGCGCGACCTCGATGAATGCTTCGAGCGGGATCATGCCGTATTGCACGGTGTGATGCGAGACGACATACAATGCGGCCGCAGTGCGCTCGCCGATTGCCGATGCCAGCTGATAGTCATGCGCTTCCGTCGCCGCGCCGACGGGCACGATGCGCGCGCCCGCGAGCCGGATGGCCTGATCGACGGGTGCGCCATAATTGACGAGGTGGCCCGTCTGCACGACGACTTCGTTGCGCAGTCCGGTCGTGTCCGGCAGACGTTCGATCAAACCGAGGTCGTCGCCTGTCATGGCGGCGGCAATGCTCAACGTAATGGCTGCCGAGCAGGACGCCGTGACATAACCGCTTTCGCTGCCGCACGCCTGCGCGATCGCGGCCGAGGCCTTGCGCTGCAGATCGTCGATCTCGACGAACTGCGGCAGGATCTCCGCGACGCTGTCGATCACCGCTGCGCCGACGCTGGACGCGCCCAGGCCCGTCATCGTGCCCGAGACGTTGATGACGGGGCGTAAGCCTAATCGAGAGCGGATGTCCATTCCAGCGCCTCCGAAAGCATCATTCCTTAATTAAGGAATATATGTTGTAATTGTGGACGAGTCTAACATACAATGTCCTGGCGTCAACTGGACAAAAACATCCCCTATCCGAGGACTACATGGCACGACCGCCCCGTTCTACTGCGGCTGCTCAGACGCCGGCTGGCGTCGACGCGAGCCCGGCTGCCGAAGCCGCCGTGCCTCGCACGCGCACCAGCGCGCTCGACCGCGCGGTGCAGATTCTCGACGCGCTGCAGGAAGCCGGCAAACCGGCCACTGCGTATGAAATAGCGCATGTCCTGAACGCGCCGTTGTCGACGGTCTATTCGATCATCAACGACATGGTCGAGAAGAATCTGTTGTCGCGTGGACCCGATGGCGCAATCTGGCTCGGTTCGCGGCTCTATGGTTACGGGCTCTCGTATGCGGGTTCGCTCGACTATCTCGTCGTTGCCAACGAGGAAATGCAGCGGCTGTCGGCGGATGTCGAAGAGACCGTGCAGGTGTGCGGGCTGGAAGAAGGCATGATGGTCGTGCTGCAGATGGCCGAAGGCCCGGGTCACTTCCGCGTGACCTCGCGCGTGGGCAGCCGCGTGCCGGTGAACTGGACGGCGTCCGGGCGCCTGCTCGCGGGGCATCTGCCCGCCACCGAATGCACGGCGTTCTTCAGGCAGTACGCGCAGCCGTCGCCCACCGGCCGCGCCGAGACCCGTCCCGACGTGCTAGCTCATAACGCACGGCACGCGCTTGCGGAACGGCTGTCGATCCAGATCGGCGAATCGGATGCGTCGGTGGCGTGTCTCGCGGCACCCGTGATGAACCGTGAGGGCGCGTGCGTCTTCACGATTTCGATCGTGATGCCCGAGGCGAAAGCGGAGCAAGGCACCGAACGCTACGCACAGGCTGTGCAAAGCGTCGCGGCGCGCATCGAAACCCGCCTTGGCTGGCGCTGAGATCGACGCGCGCAGCACATCACGACACAACGCCGCGCGACGCATTGAACTTCCCTCACGAACCCTTTCGCTTTTCGACTTGCCGATGAACTGTTATGAGCGGCTGCGCGCGCGCGGCCTGACCCTTCCCACTGTGCCGACACCCATCGGCAACTTCATGCACTGCACACGCGAGGGTGGCCTGCTGTTCCTGTCCGGCCAGGGACCGCTCGATGAAACCGGCAAGCTGATGACGGGCAAAGTCGGCGCAACGGTCACAGCCGACGAAGCCTATCGGCACGCGCAACTCGTCGGCCTGAACCTGCTCGCCGTGTTGCATGCGGAACTGGGCGATCTGCAGCGCGTTCGGCGCGTGATCAAGCTGCTGGGCATGGTCAACGCAACGTCTGAATTCGCCGAGCATCCGCGCGTGATAAACGGCTGCTCGGACCTGTTCGTCGATGTATTCGGCGATGCCGGGCGTCACTCGCGTTCGGCTGTCGGCGTGGGCTCGCTGCCGAACAACATCACGGTGGAAATCGAGGCCATCGTAGCCGTGCGCGACTGAAGATAAAAAAAGCGGCCAGTCTTTCTTGACCGGCCGCCTTTGTCCGCATTTCAGGCAAGTTCATCACTTGCCCCGCAGCATCACGCCAGATCGAAGCGATCCAGGTTCATCACCTTGTTCCAGGCCGCAACGAAGTCATGCACGAACTTCTCCTGCGCATCCGTGCTGCCGTAGACTTCGGCCAACGCCCTGAGTTGCGCATGCGAGCCGAAAATCAGATCGACGCGCGTGCCCGTCCATTTGAGTTCTCCCGTCACGCGATCATGCCCGACGAACACGTCGCCGGCATCTGTCATTGGCTTCCACTCGGTGTCGATGTCGAGCAGATTCACGAAGAAGTCGTTGGTCAGCGATTGTGACCGCTGCGTGAAAACTCCATGCGGCGAGTGTCCGGCGTTGGCATCGAGCACGCGCATGCCGCCCACCAGCACCGTCATTTCGGGCGCGGTGAGCTTCAGCAGTTGCGCCTTGTCGATCAGCAACGCTTCAGCCGAAACCGCACATGGCCGCTGCAGATAATTTCGAAAACCGTCTGCGAGCGGTTCGAGTACGGCGAACGAGTGCACATCGGTTTGCTCCTGCGTGGCGTCGGTGCGCCCCGGCGTAAACGGCACAGTCACGTCATGGCCCGCGTTTCTCGCCGCCTGTTCGACGCCTGCACACCCGGCCAGTACGATCAGATCCGCGAGCGACACCTTCTTCCCGTCCGATCTTCCGTCGTTGAATGCCTGTTGCACGGATTCGAGCGTCTTCAACACTTCCGACAACTGCGCCGCCTGATTCACCTCCCACGCGTTTTGCGGCGCGAGACGGATGCGCGCGCCATTCGCGCCGCCACGCTTGTCCGAGCCGCGAAACGTCGATGCCGATGCCCACGCAGTCGACACGAGTTGTGAAACGCTCAACCCCGTCGCCAGAATCCGGTCTTTGAGCGTATCGATATCGTGCGCGTCGACGAGCGGATGATCGACGGCAGGCACCGGGTCTTGCCAGATGAAGGTTTCTTTCGGCACATCGGCACCGAGATAGCGCGAACGCGGCCCCATGTCGCGGTGAGTGAGCTTGAACCACGCGCGCGCGAAAGCATCGGCGAACGCGTCGGGGTTTTCGTAAAAGCGGCGCGAGATCTTCTCGTAGTTCGCGTCGAAGCGCAGCGCGAGATCCGTGGTCAGCAGCGACGGCGAACGGCGCTTCGAGGGATCGTGCGGATCGGGCACGCTGCCCGCCCCCGCGCCGCCCTTCGGCGTCCACTGATGCGCACCAGCGGGACTCTTCGTCAGTTCCCATTCGTAGCCGAAGAGGTTCTCGAAGAAGTTGCTGCTCCACTGCGTCGGCGTCGTCGTCCAGATCACTTCGAGTCCGCTCGTCGACGCATCGTCGCCCTTGCCCGTGCGGTAGCGATTCTTCCAGCCGAGTCCCTGCTCTTCGATGCCCGCGGCTTCCGGCTCGCGCCCGAGTTCCGACGACGGACCGGCGCCGTGCGTCTTGCCCGTCGTATGACCGCCCGCGATCAGCGCGACCGTCTCTTCATCGTCCATCGCCATGCGCGAAAACGTCTCGCGGATGTCTCTCACGGCCGCAGCCGGATCGGGATTGCCGTTCGGCCCTTCGGGATTCACGTAGATCAGGCCCATCTGCACGGCGGCGAGCGGTTGTTCGAGCTGACGGTCGCCCGAATAGCGCGTGTCGTCGCCCAGCCAGGTGCGCTCGGCGCCCCAATAGATGTCCTCGTCCGGTTCCCATGCGTCCTCGCGGCCGCCCGCGAAGCCGATGATCTTGAAGCCCATCGACTCCAGCGCGACTGTGCCCGTCAAGACGATCAGATCGGCCCATGAAATCTTCCGGCCATATTTCTGCTTGATCGGCCAGATCAGCCGGCGTGCCTTGTCGAGATTGACGTTGTCGGGCCAGCTATTGAGCGGCGCGAAACGCTGCTGCCCCGAACCCGCGCCGCCACGGCCATCGCCTGTCCGGTAGGTGCCCGCGCTGTGCCAGGCCATGCGCACGAACAGCGGTCCGTAGTGACCAAAATCCGCTGGCCACCAGTCCTGCGAAACCGTCATCAGCGCGCGCAGGTCGCGCTTGACCGCTTCGAGATCGAGGCTCCTGAATGCTTCTGCGTAGTTAAAGCGCTTGTCCATCGGATCGGACAAGGACGAGTGCTGGTGAAGGATCTTCAGGTTCAGCTGATCGGGCCACCAGTCATGGTTCGACGTGCCGCTAGCGGCGGTATGGTCGAACGGACACTTCTTTTCAATCGACATGCCATCACTCCTTTGCTCGGGCATCGCCGAGCTTAAGAGGAATGCGCTCGCGTCGATTCCTCAAAACATGTGTCTGCTTCCAAATTGCACGAAAAGAGAAGTCGTAAGCGCCAGTTGCACGGATTGCACAATGACAAACCGCAATTAAAGTTTCCCGGCGCGTCTGCCGATATCAACGCGGTCAATAAAAAGATCGTGAAGCCAAAAACACTTCATGACCAGCATCGGCAGCGGCAAAGGTCTTTTCCAGTATTTGGGCAATCGTGTGTGGTCCACCTTGTGGCTTCACGAGACGAGACTGGAACAAAGCGCGAGCGTACTGTCGACCGGATAGCTGGAGTCCCCGTGTTGTTTAACTTTCATTTCGAATATGTCGACAGCAGTGACGCAGTCATGCACGGTGAAAGAAAGCGCCCATAGCGCTCCAGCCGGCTCGAACAACAACGACACGGCCGTCCCCCAAACGACGCCTCCGAGCGGCGAGCCCGTTCAAAGACCGTCGGCTGTGCCGACCCAGCAAGGTCCCGCCGGTATCCGTTTCGACTTCAACGATGGCTGCCGCGTCACGCTCCCCGCAGGCGACGGCGAATGGCGCGTGCTGCTGCGCGATACGGCGACGGCAAATCCCCTGTTCGAAACGCAACTCGCGGCGGGCGCGGTTGCCAGCAGCAAGAAGTATTACGTGCCGTTCGAAATCGAAGTCTGGTCGCAAGGCAAGGAAGTGTTCCGGCATCGGCTCGACCTGACCGATCGCAACGTGCTCGTGCATCTGCCCGTCGGCACGCTTGGCGACACGCTGGGCTGGTTTCCCTATGTGGCGAAGTTCGAGCAACAGCATCGCTGCCGCTTGACGTGCGTGATGGGCGAAGCACTGATCGCGCTGTTCAGGGACGCCTACCCGTCGATCACCTTCGTCACGCCCGACGCCGTCAATCCCGACGACTACTACGCGACCTACAACATCGGCCTCTTCTTCACCGACGATGCGAACGTGCACCAGCCCTGCGATTTCAGGCTGGTCGGCCTGCATCGTACGGCTGCCTATATTCTCGGCGTCGATCCGCAAGAGGAGCGTCCGCGGATCACGTTGCCCGACGCGAGCCGCCCGATTGCCGAGAAGTACGTCTGCATCGCAACCCAAAGCACCACGCAGTGCAAGTACTGGAACAACCCCACCGGCTGGCGCGAGATCGTGCAATTTCTCAAGCAGCGTGGTTACCGCGTGATCTGCATCGATCAGAAAGCGACGCACGGTAACGGCGTCGTATGGAATCACCTTCCCTATGGCTGCGAGGATTTCACCGGCGATCAACCGCTTGCCGAACGCGCGCGCTGGCTCAGGCATGCGGAGCTTTTTGTCGGCTTGAGCAGCGGCCTCTCATGGCTCGCATGGGCGATGAATACGCCTGTCGTGATGATCAGCGGCTTCACGCATCCCACCAACGAATTCGACACGCCGTATCGCGTCATCAACTATCACACGTGCAACAGCTGCTGGAACGACGTGCGCGTGCAGTTCGATCATCAGGACTTCATGTGGTGTCCGCGTCATGCAGGCACAGCGCGGCAATTCGAATGCACGCGGCTCATTACGGCCGAACAGGTCAAGCACACCATCAGCCGGATTCCGGCGTTTCATGCACAGGCAGTGGCAGCTGCCTGAATGTCGTCACGTCGTCGAGTGGCATTCCCGCAGCGAGAAGCTGAGGGCGAAGCACCCGTAACACCACAAGAACCAAAAACAGAAATATAAGCAGTACCCGTAGCACGACAAACAACAAAAGAAGTGCAGTAGTGAATACAGGGAAATTCGGGGAACACAATGACAAGAATGACGTGGCGTCGCGTGCACGCTGTGCACGTCGTGCGCGCTTTCGGCCGGCGCTACCGCCGATGTTCGCGCCTGCTCGGCATGCTGCTCGCAGCGCTGACGATCCAGCCGTGGCTCACACAAGGCGCACTCGCACAGACGACGGTTGCCGCCGGCGACACCGAAACGGGAGCGACGATCGGCGGCACGGAGAACGTGCTCGGCAAGACAGTCAACGATAGCGTGACGCTGGGCGGCTTGCAGAACGTGTTGTCGGGCGGCGTCACCAGCAACACGAACGTCGGCACGGGCGGCACGCAGGCCGTCTTGTCGGGCGGCGTGGCGCAGAGCACGAGTGTCGCTGCGGGCGGACTCATGCAGGTGTCGTCGGGCGGCGTTGCACGTGGCGCGACCATCAGCGGCGGCAGCGATATCGTCGACGCGGGCGGCACGACGAGCGGCACCACGCTGCTAGGCGGTGCGTCCGAAGTCGTCTCGTCCGGAGGCGAAGCAAGTGGCACGGTCGTGAGCGGCTCGTCGATGCAGACCGTCGCGGGCGGCGGTATCGCGAGCGGCACGACGGTACGCAGCCTGGGGACGGTGACCGTGTCGTCGGGTGGTGTCGTGCGTGGAGCGACGGTCAGCGCCGGCGGGCAGATCATCGTATCCGCAGGCGGCAGCGCGACGCGCACGACGGTCTCGTCGGGCGGCATCGACTCGGTCATGGGCACGGACCTCTCGGCCACCATCAGCAGCGGCGCGTCGCAGAACGTGTTGTCGGGCGGAACGGCGAGCGCGACGACGGTGCTCGGCGGCGGCCAGAGCATTGTCAGCAGCGGCGGTTCGGCGGTGGGCACCATCCTCAGCGGCGGCACGCTCACCGTTTCGGCGGGCGGCCATGCGACGGCTACGACGATCAACGCGGGCAGCATCGAAAACGTTGCGGGCATCGACACGTCGGCAACGGTCGGCGCGGGCGGCAGATTGATCGTGTCGTCCGGCGGCGTTGCGAGTGCGACGAACGTCAACAACGGCGGCCA
Source organism: Paraburkholderia largidicola (assembly GCF_013426895.1). Lineage (NCBI taxonomy): Bacteria > Pseudomonadati > Pseudomonadota > Betaproteobacteria > Burkholderiales > Burkholderiaceae > Paraburkholderia > Paraburkholderia largidicola. Next base: position 1,330,904 of record NZ_AP023176.1, read on the forward strand.
GGCGAGCGTCGGCAGCGGCGGCTCGATCGTGAGCGCCGTCGTGAGCGGCGGCGCGCTGACGGTTTCCTCGGGCGGCTCGGCGGTATCGACGACGCTCTCCGCAGGCGGCACCGAGAACGTTCAGGGCACCGACAGCGCGGCGAATATTCGCGGTGGCGGCACGCAGAACGTGCTGGGCGGCGGTGTCGCGACGAGCGCGACCGTCAGCAACGGCGGACGGCAAACGGTATCGGCGGGCGGCACGGCGAGCAACACGACCGTACTCAACGGCAGCACGATCACAGTGTCCGGCGGCGCGACCGCGACGGGAATCGTGCAATCGAGCGGCGCGGCGCTCATCACCGACACGTCGGCCACTGTCAGCGGCGTCAACGCCGACGGCAACACCTTCTCGATTTCAAGCGGCGCCGCGAACAACGTCCTGCTCGAAAACGGCGGCACGCTGACGGTGCTGACTGGCAATTCGGCAACCAATACGCACATCGTCAATCAAGGTTCTGTTGTGGTCGTCGCGGGCGCGTCGGCCACGACCACCACGGTCGGCAACGGCGGCACCTTGACGGTGTCGTCCGGCGGCGCCGCGACGAACGTCACGCAGCAGGCGGGCGCGGCGCTCGTCACGAATACGTCGGCAACGGTCACTGGCACCAACACCGCGAACGGCACCACCAACGCGTTCTCGATTTCCAACGGTGTCGCGCAAAACGTATTTCTCGAAGGCGGCGGCTCGCTGAGCGTGCTGGGCGGCACCACGGCGAGCGGCACGCAGATCGGCAATCGCGGCAGCGCGACCGTGCAAGGCGGCGGCGAAGCGGACAACACGACGGTCAGCAACGGCGGGCAATTGCTCGTGTCGTCGGGCGGCGTCGCGGACGGCGCGACGGTGAACAACGGCAGCCGGCTGATCGTGTCGGGCGGCGGCACGGCCGTCAATGTCACGCAGAGCGCGGGTGCGGCGCTCATCACCGATACGTCGGCGACCGTGAGCGGCAGCAACGCGAGCGGCGCGTTCAGCATCGTCGGCGGCCAGGCGCAAAACGTGATCGTCGAGAACGGCGGGCAACTGTCCGTGCTGGCGGGCGATACGGCGACCCAGACCACGGCCGGCAGCGGCGGCCTCGTGATCGTCTCGGCGGGCGGCACGACGATCGACACGTCGGTCAACAGCGGCGGCGCGCAAACCGTGCTGACGAACGGCACCGCATCGGCGACCACGGTGTCGAGCGGCGGCAGGCTCACTGTGTCGTCGGGCGGAACAGCGGTCGGCGTCACGCAATCGGCGGGCGCCGCGCTGATCACCAACACGTCCGCGACGGTGATCGGCAACAACGAAAATGGCGCATTCACGATCCTCTCCGGCACCGCGCAGAACGTGATCGTCGAAAACGGCGGCGCGCTGACGGTGCTCGCGGGCAACACCGCGATCAACACATCGGTTGGCAGCGGCGGCATCGACACGGTGTTGGCGGGCGGCACGGCAAGCGGTTCGTTCGTGACCTCGGGCGGCTCCGAAGTCGTGTCGGCGGGCGGCACCACGGTCGGCACGACAGTGACGTCCAACGGTTCGCAGACGGTGTTCGGCACCGCGTCGGGCACGACGGCGATCGCGGGTGGCAATGTGATCGTCAGCGGCGGCGGCAGGACGAGCGGCACGGTCGTCAGCAGCGGCGGACGGGAACTCGTATCGTCGGGCGGCACGGCTCAAGGGACGCAGGTCGTGTCCGGCGGCACGCAGGACGTCGCGGGCGGCACCACCAGCAACACGCAGGTGAGCAGCGGCGGGCAGCAGGTCGTGTCGTCGGGTGGCGTCACGCGCGGCACGGTGGTGAGCAGCGGCGGCACGCAGGCGGTTCTGGCAGGCGGCACGGTGAGCGGCACGCAGGTCAGCGGCGGCACGCAACTGGTTTCGTCGGGCGGTGTTGCGACGGGAACGTCCGTCGGCAGCGGCGGATCGAGCATCGTGACGTCGGGCGGCACGGCGAGCGGCACGATCGTGACAAGCGGCGGTTCGTCGATCGTGAGTTCCGGCGGGACCGCGAGCGGCACCGTCGTGAGCAGCGGCGGCAGCGAGGTGGTGTCGGGCGGGACGACGGTCGGCACATCGGTCGGCAGCGGCGGCCAGCAGACGGTGACGGGCGGAGGCAAGACCAGCGGCACGACGGTGGCCTCGGGCGGTTCGCAAACGGTCAGTTCGGGTGGCATCACGTCCGGTACGACAGTCGCCTCGGGCGGCACGCAAACGGTCGGCGCGGGCGGTGTGACGTCCGGGACGTCGGTCGCTTCGGGCGGCTCGCAGACAGTCAGCTCGGGCGGCGTGACGAACGGCACATCGGTCGCATCGGGCGGCATGCAGACGGTCGGCTCGGGTGGCGTGACGAACGGCACATCGGTCGCATCGGGCGGCATGCAGACGGTCGGCTCGGGCGGCGTGACGTCAGGCACGATGGTGGCGTCGGGCGGCACGCAGGACGTGCTGTCGGGCGGCACCGCGAACGGCTCGATCGTCGCAAGCGGCGGCACGCAGACGGTGTCGAGCGGCGCGAGCGTGAGCGGCACGCAGGTGCTGAGCGGCGGCACGCAACATCTGTTCGGATCACTGACGAATCCCGTCGTGTCCGCGGGTGGCACGCTGACGATCGGCCAGGGCACAGCGGCGGGCGAACTGGTCGGCAACACCGTCAACGACGGTCTGCTGGTCTTCAACCGGCCGGACGCAATCACGTACACGGGCAATGTCACGGGCGCGGGCCGCATCGAACAGCAAGGCACGGGGACCGTCGTGCTGAACGGCGACAGTCATCTGTTCACGGGCGCGACCGAGGTGATGACGGGCACGCTGGCCGTCGGCGATATCGACAACCCCGGCGCGCAACTGGGCGGCGACGTCATCGTCGATGCGCCAGGCACGCTGCGCGGGCATGGTTCGATCGCGGGCAGCGTGACGAACAACGGCGTCGTGATGCCGGGCGGTTCCATCGGCACGCTGACGGTCGGCGGGAACTATACGCAGGCCAGCAGCGCCACGCTCGCGATCGAAGTGAGCCCGACCTCGGGTTCGCAACTGCGCGTCGGCGGCGCGGCGACGCTCAATGGCGGACTGCGGATCGTCTACGACCCGGGCACCTATCAGGCAACGCGATACGCAATCGTGACCGCAAACGCGGGCGTGAATGGACGCTTCACGAATGTATCGAGCACGCTCGCCAGCGGCGCGAACCTCGGCGCGTTACAGCAATCCGTCGAATATGCCGCGAACGAAGTCGATCTGGTGCTGAGCGGACTCGGGCAGCAACCGCCCGCCGACAGCGCACCGACGGGCGTGACGATCGTCGCGCCCACCGACACGAGCATTTACACCGCGCTCGGCACGACGCTCGCGCTGTCCGCGCAGGCGACCAACGCCGCGCTGCTCGAACGCGTGGCGCTGGCGGGCTACGAGATGGTCGGCAAATCGGTGTGGGTGAACGCGACGGGTTCGCAGACGAAGGTGCACGGCACGGGCAGCGCGCCGGGCTTCGAAGCGCGCAACTATGGCTTCATCGCCGGTCTCGACAATCGGGCCGGCGCGTCCACGGTCGGCGTCGCGGGCAGCTACAACCACAACGACATCAGCGAGGACGGTATGGGCGACTCCGGCACGACGGATTCGCTGCGCGCGGCGCTGTACGGCACGAGAACGTTCGGCCCCGTCGATGTCTCCGCGACGGTTGGCGCGGGCATCGATTTTCTGTCGCAGAAGCGGCCTTTCGGCACCCTGGGCACGGCCGAAGGCGATCACGTGGGACAGGAAGCGTCGGCGGCGGCGCAGGCGGCGTTGCCGCTCGCAATCGGCGGCGTCAAGGTGACGCCGCGCATCGGCATGCGCTTCTCGTATCTGCACGCCAACGGCTTCAGCGAAAGCGGCGCGAATGGCCAGGATCTGACGGTCGGAACAGACAACGTGCGCAGCCTGCAACCCTACGCGCAGATTTCGTTCGACAAGGACTTCGGCAATCAGCTACGGCCGATGAACCTCGAACTGCGGGTCGGATATGCGCGCGAGTTGCTCGGCACCGGGCGCACCGTGACGGTCGGCGCGCAGGACGGCACGCTGTTCGCCGCGACGGGCACCACGTTGCCGCGCGACCAGCTGACGGCGGGCGTCAGCCTCGGCATGCAGCCGACGAAAGCGTTGCGCGTGTCGATCGACTATGACGCACTGATCGCGACGGGGCATGCGTCCGCGCAGGCGGCGCATCTGCAGGTGGGTTATCGGTTCTGAGCGCGTGAAGCTGTGCGGCGACTCGCGGGCGGCATGCTTCGGTATGCCGCCGCCGACCATGCCCTGCCCGCTCGCGTGCGTGTTTCGCCGATCATGAAAACGCCGCCTGATAGACCTTCGGCGTCACGCCCGTTTGCTGCTTGAACACGCGCGTGAAGTGCGACTGGTCGGCGAATCCGGTTCGTGCGCCGACTTCCGCGATCGGCCGGCCGGAACGCAGCATCGGCATCGCGTGGCGCACGCGTTCCTGCTGCTGGAACGCATGCGGACTCAATCCGGCTTCGCGCTCGAATGCGCGCAGCAGCACGAACGGCGTCACGTTGAACTCACTGGCGAGCGTCGACAATGTGACGCGCGCGTGCAGGTCTTCGCACAGACGGTTCTTCACCGCGCGAACCAGCGCAGGCTCTCTGCGGACGACAGGAAGACCGGCAGCGCGTGCCGCATGCCGCGCATGCAGACCGACGACCGCGCAAGCCAGCGCCTCACTGCGCTTGAATGGATCGTCGTCCACTTCGGAACACCAGTTCACGCCGTAAAGGTAGCGCGACACTTCCGCGTCGGCGATAAAGGGACTCGTCACTTCGAACCGTTCGCGTCGAGGGATGCCAAGCCGCTCGCAATAAGCAGCGAGCGCCGCGGGCTGCACGTGTTCCACTCGCATTTTCCAGTGACCATCGCCGGCGGCTACGCCTGCATGCACCACATCCGCATCGATGACGATCACGTCGCCGCGACGGCACAGGCGCCGCTCCTGCCGCACCTCGACCGCGAGCGTGCCGCCCGTGATCACTGCGAGGCAATGCGTGTCGTGCGTATGCGGCGGATACCGGTGACCGACGAACTGCCCCTTGAGCATGACGGCGTCCATCACGTCGGGCGCGCGCCAGAGCTTGACGGAAGGCGTCGGCAGTGTGGCTTTCATCGCAAGGCGGCCTGTGGAAGCGGACGAAAAACATCATCATAGTCCTCCAGCCGGGGCATCGTCATGACCGGCTGCCCGTCGATCCCGTCGACGAAATCGCCCCAGCGCGCGAGCGTAGCCGCCCGCTCGGCTGGCGAGCAGTAAGGAACATGCCACGCGAAGAACGGTTCGAGCACCTCGTAGCCGACATAGCCGAGCGTGCCCTGCAACAGATGACGCAGCATGCCGTGCACGAGTTCGCCATGAATACCTTGCGCGCCGAACATGTGCTCGCGTCCGCCCAGCGTGACGCCGATCGCGGCGCGCTTGCCCGCCATGCCACCACGACCGTAGATGCGCTTGCCGCCGTACATCGCGCCCGACAGGAAGCATCGGTCGATCCAGCCCTTGATGAGCGCCGGCACCGAGAACCAGTAGAGCGGGAACACCAGCAGCAGGACGTCGCTGGCCATCAGCGCATCGACTTCGCGCCGGATGTCGGGCGCGACCGTGTCGTGTTCGAGCGCATGGCGCTGCTCCAACGCGTAGACGAGGTAGTCCTGCCTGGCGCGTTCCGTGAAATCGCTCGCGCGGACGACGGGATCGAAGTCGAGCGCATAGAGATCGGAAAAGCTCACGTTGTCGCCGCGCGACGTCAGGCGGCTGCGCGCGTCATGCGCCATCGCCGTGCAGAAGGAATGCGGCTCCGGGTGGGCGTGGACGATATGGACTCTACGCATGAGGGATCGACCTCCATGAAACAGCGGGAATATAGGCGTTGAGATACGCAAGCTCGCTGTCGATCGCCTGCGCCGCCGACCGTGTGATGCCTTCGCGCAACAGGCGCCGCGTGGCCTGAAGCGCGCTCGGCGGCTTCGAGGCGAGGCGCGTGGCGTAGTCGAGCGCCGCTTCGCGTACCTCGGCGTCACGCACCACGCGCGACACGAAACCACATTGCAAGGCTTCCGCCGCGCCGACCGGCCGACCGCTCATCAACCAGTCGCGCGCCACCAGATCGCCGACCCGGCGGGCCAGCAAGGCCGTCGCGCCCGCTTCGGGGACGATCCCGAGATCGGCGAAGGGAAAGCGGAACATCGCGCTTTCGCCGGCGACCACCCAGTCGGCATGCAGCAGCATCGTCGCGCCGAAGCCGACGGCCGCGCCGTTGACGGCGGCGACGAGCGGCTTGGGCTGTTCGGCAAAAGCGTTGATGCAACGTGTGACTGCGCCGTCGGTGGTCTGCGGCCACAGCGAGCCGAATGCCGCCGTATCGTGGCCTGCGCAGAAGCAATCGCTGGTTCCATGCAGCAGCACGCAATGGACGCGCACATCGCCCTGTGCCAGCCGCAGCGCGTTCGCGAGCGCATCGAACATCGTGCCGTTGAGCGCGTTGCGCTTGTCCGGGCGGTCGATGCCGATGGACCAGATTTGCCCGTCCAGTTCGGATGTGAGGTTGGCGATCATCATGCGAACAGCGCAAAGCCGCCGACCAGTTTGCCGATCCTGTTCCTCGGGCCGACCAGGCCGATTGCGAGGTACTGCAGTGCGGGGCCGGACAGCGCGTTGACGGCATCGAGGAAGGCGCCGTAGTCGGTCGTGGCCTGCCCTTGCACGGGGAAATCCACCACGTCGCAGTGCGCCAGCGATTTCTGCCGAAGCTCGCTCAACTGCTGCGTCGTGGCCTTGAGCACGGGAATGCCGATGGGGATCAGACCGGGATGCGCGGTGCCGTCGCTCTCCCGCAATGGCGCGCCGACCAGATGGCTGTGGCGCTGCCCCAGCGTGAATGCGACGACGGCTGCCGCGTTCGACGCCTTGCCCGGCGCCAGCGCTTCATCCACGACGATGACGCAGCGCTCCGGCTTGCGTGCGGCTTCCGTATCGATCAATGACTGTGCTTCTGCTTGCAAGGACACTTCCCTTCTCCTGATGAACAAAGCCTGGAGAAATGCTAGGGAAAGTCCGATCGAAAGTATTGGACGATTTTGCAGGACGTCGCTTGAGCACGGGCAAGCCGATCCAACGATATCCCGCCCCCTACCCGATTCGGGTAGTCCCGCCGTTCCGATGCTGCCTCTATCGTCGTACCGCATACACCCTGGAGACAGGGACGGCGCGCGCGCCTCCCGCAAAACAAAAAGGAATTCACCGATGACCCGGTCCGCCTCACCGCCTGTTTCGGGCGAATACGACTATCTCGTGATCGGCGCCGGCTCCGCCGGCTGCGCCGTCGCAGGACGTCTGTCGGACGATCCGACGGTCAGCGTCGCCGTACTCGAAAACGGCGGCCCCGACGACCATTACCTGATCTGGACACCCGTCGGTCTCGCTAAAACCGTCGTCAAGCCCGGTCCGTACAACTACGGCTACTACACCGAGCCGCAGCCGGAACTGGATGGCCGCCGCAGCTACCAGCCGCGTGGACGCGTGCTCGGCGGCTCGTCGT